>JBNJII010000013.1:0-49777 GCA_051749205.1 Thermodesulfobacteriota bacterium
GATTCGCCCACATGATGGCTCACGAAGTTTTGGGCAATGGACGGGCTCAAATAGGTTTGTCCCGAGGTCACGGTCCGAACCGCGGCCATGAGTTCCTCAGCTGGGCTGGATTTGCAGATATATCCCTGGGCACCGGCCTCAAGTATGGAGGTAATGAGTTGGCTTTCCCGGTGTACGGACAGGCAAAGGATTTGGATATGGGGGTGATCGGCTTTGATCTGGCGGGTAGCCACAATACCGTCCATATCCTGCATGCTGATATCCATAATGACCACGTCCGGGAGCAGTTCTTGGGTTTTGCGGAGGGCTTCTTGGCCACTATCCACCCCGGCAACAACTTCAATATCCGACTGTTGCCCCAATAGGGCCTCAAGGCCCTCCCGCAGTATTTGATGGTCGTCGACCAAAAGAACCCGGATGTTTTTCAATATCGTCTCCAAAAGAAAGTTCACCGCAATGATCATACGAGAGGATTGGTGAGGGGGTGTAACCAAATCTTATCTTAACAGGCATGGGAAAAAAAGCAATGACAGCTTTATAATGTGGCTTTCAAATTGCTGCAAACAGGCTTACTGATCAGTGTGTATTGTAACTTATTGAAGTGTTTCTCAAAAAATGGTTGGGGCCATGTATAAGATTCCAGCAGCAGAGAATCGATCCGAGGAAACAATCCACCGGAGCAGGTTTATTGCAGCAGTTGCCCATGCTCCGACTGAGCAGGACGCAAAAACCTTTATTGCCCGTATAAAAGATGAATTTCCAGATGCAACCCATCATTGCTGGGCATATGTCGCAGGTCCGCCTGGGGATACGGCTCGAATTGGAATGAGCGATGACGGTGAGCCCCATGGGACCGCCGGGAAACCGATCCTTACAGTCCTTTTGTATTCTGAGATTGGAGAGATCGCTGCAGTTGTGACCCGGTATTTCGGAGGGACAAAACTGGGAACAGGGGGGCTGGTAAGAGCGTATTCAAGTGGTGTCAAAAAAGCCCTTGCAGAGCTGTCTGTGACAGAAAAAAGGGACATTGTGACCTTGAATGTTATTGTCGATTATTCAAAAGTCAATATTGTCAAACAGATGTTTGAATCCTGTCATGCAAAGATACTCCAGGAAGAGTATGAGTCCGATGTTGCATTCCAGGTTGAGATTTCGAAAAGCGAAGAACAGGGGGTTGTCAAAACTCTTACAGATCTGACCGGTGGTGAGATCGTCTTTGTACCTTCCTGATCGGCATGGAAAAATACGTAACGAAATACATGGAGCTAATTGCCAAACATGCCGGCCACATACCGCTCCAGTTTGTGTAGTTTGTGGCCATGCCTCAGATTTTGATCTAGGACGTGAATATGCAGTATATTCCCTTCCAAATGAACGGAGGCAGTGCCCGGAAGAAGGCTGACCACCCAGATAAAGACCACCTTGGCCACGGGTTGTACAACGTTCAGTTTGTAGGTGATGAGTCCAGGCTGTAAGGGCATTGCCGGGCTGAAAGCCCTCCTGGCCACATCCAGTCCGCCTTGAAGAGAGGATATCAGAAAAAAGGGGACAAAGCGGGCCAGTCCTATGGGCCGGAAGGGAATCGGTACATAGAGAATCAGGCTGGAAGCAGCAGCACCCAGCACAAACACCAAGGCCAGCGGCCAATCCCGCAATGAGCCGGCCAGCCCCGTCCACAGAAAAGCAAAGACACAAATCCGGATGATAGCTGACCGGAACCATTTGAAGACAGCTTTACGTCCTTCAGTGTTCGATTGTATGGATTCAGCCATATTCAATCTCTAGGTAATCATTGCAGAAAGACTCACCAGAAAGCCCATCCAGCCAAAATCAAGATCAAAACAAGAAACCAGAACCCGAAAACCGACCATTTGGCTGCCTTGTACTCGACATGACGCATCTTTTCCCATCCAAAATCGCTGCTTATAGCCTGGTCAAGAAAGGCGTACAAATTCATCTCCATCCATTTGGTCTGGATGAGGGAACTCTGTCGCAGCCCGGCTGTTCCCTTATACCAGAGCAGGTCCATGCCTGCAGTCGGATCCGGTCCCAGTTCTTTAAGTCTCTGCATCAAGCCGGGCAGGGACTTTCTGGTCAACAGGTAAAAGAGCAGGCCGGCTGCGACTGGAGCCAGGGCAGATGGGCTGAGGCTGAGGAAACCCTGCGCTTGCAACTCTGGGGACAAAAGGGGGAAATATACCGGCAGACCTGCAACCAGAAGCAGCCCTCCCCCCCAGATACTCATTTGCGGCCTGTTGATGCGTTCTTTGCCTGGCAGCTGCCAGGCCCGCCACAGGAAGTGCACAAGAAGCAAAGTGGTCATGGCCGAGGACAGAAAGAGCAAAACAACGCCCATTTCGCCTCCAGGCCCGGCCCCAGCCGCCTTCTTGAGCAGATATTTAGCCTGGTCTCCGGCAGTACATGAAGCTCCGGCCAGGGCCAGACTCGGAAGGCAGAGCCCGCCAAGAATGAATTTCCGCCAGGCCGGGCTGATCAGGGAGGCTCCAATAACTGCAGCACCCAGAAAAAGGGTGGTTTTGGCCAGGGCGTGGTTGATAATCAGCCACTTAAGACCCGATCCGGCCGCAGACCACAAGGTCTGGTCATAGAGGCCAAGGCCCAGGGCGAAGCTCATGAGCCCCATCTGGCTGATGCTGGAATAGGCCAGGACGGTTTTGGGAAAGTCTTCCCCCAAGCCGGCCAGGACCCCGAAAAAGGCGCTGCCCAGACCGAGGACGATAAAGCCAAGCCCCCAGGCGGGAAAGGAAACCGCACCTAAGGGGAAGAAATGGAGCCAGCCCAGGAGCCCGGCCTTGATCATGGCTCCGCTTAATACTGCACTGGCCGGAGTCGGGGCCACAGGGTGGGCCAGGGGGAGCCAGAGATGCAAACCCATGATCCCGGCCTTGACTCCGAATCCGGCAAAAAAAAGCCAGAAAACCGGATGCATGGAGGACAGATGGGCCATGGCCGGGCCGATATCGGCGAAATAATGGCTTGGGCTGTGAAACACGGCCAGTATGAAGCCGGCAATGAGCAGGCCTTCGGCGCCGACAGCCATAAACAGGTAGATGCGCCCGGCCCTGCGGGCCTTGTCGGTTTGGGTGTGGACCACCAGGCTGTAGGCGGCAAAGGTCATAAGGGCAAAAAAAGTATAAAAGCTGATTGCATCCTGGGCTGCGGTCAACCCGATGTTTCCGCCCATGGTCAGGGCGAACATGCTTAAGAATCCGGGAGTCAGGCTCTTTTCCCGGCCGCAGGCTATATACAGAGCACTGACGCTCCAGGCCATGGCGGTTAACAGGATGAATGTACGATCAAAGATGCCGAATCCCAGGCGGGTGCCCAGAAGAAAAAGATCCAGCTCACAGACGAGATGCACATCTGCGAACAGGGATACCCAAAGGGCCGGCAAAGGCGAGAGAGCCAGAATCCAGCCTGACCATCCGGATTCTTTCGGGACAAGCGGGATCAGTCCGGCGGCCAAGATGGGCGAAAAAACGGCCAGGAGCCAAAGGAGCATAGTTCCATCCTTCTTGCGGGATAACCCTCACAGACGACAGAGAAGGACAGCGATTGAGGGCAACCGCGTCCTCCTGCACGACATGAGCTGGTTGTGCATACAATCCGATAACCGATGCCCAGCTTTGCCATCATCACGGCCCGATCCCCATCCCGGCCGCGATCTGCCGGGCCACTCCCAACGGGCTCCAGGTCCAGGCGGCGAAGAATCCGGCCAGGATAGAGGCAGCGGCCGTGAACATCGGGGGAAGGAGCAGGGTCCAGGGGGCCTCAAACCTGGACGGTCTCATGGTGACCCATTCCCGGTCCGGCTGTGCAAACCATAATGTATGGATGATGGGCAGAAAATAGGCTGCATTGAGCAGGCTGCTGACCACCAGGACAGCCACCACCCAGCTCTGTCCGGCCCCAAGCCCCCCCAAACCCAGATACCATTTGCTCACAAACCCGGCCAAAGGGGGAACCCCGATCATACCCAGGGCCGCGATGGTGAACATAGCCGCTGTCAAGGGCATGCGCCGGGCGACGCCTTTCATCTCCCTGATGTCATGCAGTCCCAGGATTTCGGCGATATTTCCTGCGCAGAAAAAGAGTGTACTTTTCATGATTCCCTGATGGATTAAGTGAACAATGGCCCCGATAGTGGAAAAGGGAGCAATGAGAGCTGCACCCAAAGTAATGTAGGAGACCTGGCTTACGGTAGAGTACGCCAGCCGTTTTTTGAGATCCGTATGGGCAATGGCCTGCAGGGATCCGAAGATAATGGTCAGGGCCGCAATAGCGGCCAAAGGGGCAAGCAGGTTCAACTCTCCGACAAAATTTCGACCATATATATCAAAAACCGTGCGCACGATGCCGAAAGCTCCGGCCTTGACCACAGCTACGGCATGCAAAAGAGCGGACACCGGGGCCGGTGCAACCATGGCTACCGGAAGCCAGCCGTGCAAGGGCATCAAGGCAGCTTTGACTCCAAATCCGATAATGAGAATACAAAAGATGACGCTCAGCGTCGGGTGATATGCATGGCCCAGATTTTTCAAGATTTCAGTATCGGCAAAATCCAATGGCCCGGCCAGAGTCTGAAGCCAGACCACGCCCAAAAAGACCATTGAACCACCAAAAACCGTGTACCACAGATAGGTGCGTCCGGCCCGCAGGGCCGGGGTGGTCTCCCGGTGGACAACCAGGGGGTAGGTGACCAGGGTCAAAAATTCGTAAAAAATAAATAAGGTCAGCGGATTGCCGGCCATGGCGATCCCGGTGCTGGCCGTTACGCAGAGACTGAAAAAGCCGAAAAAACGGCTGCGGTTGGGCGATCCTTCCAGGTAGCCCACGGCGTACAGGGTGGTCACCAGCCACAGGTTGCTGGACAGGGACAAAAACATAAGAGACAGAAAATCTACCCTGAGGACGAACATAAAGCCCAGGCCCATACTCAAACCGACTTCATGGACATGGTCCAGGACCAGGAGCCTGTAGGCCATGAAGTGGGCCAGAATGACCTTCAGGGCTGCTCCGATCAGGTTCAGGGCTGTGCGCGGAGCGCTTTTTTCTTCAGGCAGAAAAAAGATGATGAGACCCGGAAGCAGGGAAGTGGCCAAAACAATCAGGGGGAGCCAGAAATTCAGATTCATGGCCCCAAGCCTCCCAGGGCCAGGACAGTGGTCCTTTCCTGCAGAAAGAAGATCACTTCCTGGGCCCGAAAGCCGATGAGAATGGAGGACAGGGCCAGAATGAGGGCCGCTTTTTCCATGCTGAAAAAGACCCGGCCGTAACAGGCGGCCTGGGCCTCGGAGACAAAGGTGTGGGACAAAAGGCGGAACATATATCCGGCGGTCAAGAGTCCGCCCAGGATCGGAACCAGAGCCAGCCACCATTGACCGCTGGCCAGAATGGCCTGCAGGAGCATCCATTTGGCCATGAATCCCCCGCTGGGGGGCAGGCCCATCAGACTGACCCCGGCCAGACCTATGGTAAAGGACGTCATGGGCAAGCAGACGGCAATATTGCGCAGTTGGTGGATATTATCTGTCCCGCTGGCCTGGATCAGATTGCCGGCGGCCAAAAACAAGGCCGCCTTGGCCAAGCCATGGGAGAGGATCTGATACCCGCAACCGGCCCAGGCCTGGAGTTTCCAAGCCGGATCGATCCCAGCGGACAGAAGAGGAAAGATGAGAAACATATATCCGAGCTGCCCCACGCTGGAATAGGCAATGATCAGCTTCAGCCGGCTTTGGATCAGGGCCTGGTAGGATCCCCACAAGGCGGCGGTCAGGGCCAGGATGCCCAAGATCCAACCGGTCTGTTCCGGTCCACTCAGGCCATGGAAGACCACAAACCAGAATTTGAGGATGACGAAGAAGGCACCCTTGATAACCAGAGCCGAGAGGACTGCGCTGACCGGGGCCGGAGCGTTTCCGTGGGCCGGGGGAAGCCAGAAATGGAAGGGAAACAGGGCCGTCTTGCTCATCAGACCCACACAGATCAGGCCGAAAGCGGCAGCCATGAGCGGGGTGTCCGAGGCGGACTGGGCCACGGTGTACATGTCTAAATGCCCGGTTTGGGCATAGATGAACCCGACACCCAACAGAAAGGCCAGAGATCCGGCCATGGCGACCAGAAAATAGCGCAGGGCCGCGGTTAATGAGGGCAGATTCCCGGCCAAGGCAGCCAGAGCGGCTGCGCTGATCCCCACCAGTTCCAGAAGGACATAGGTATTGAAAATGTCGGCGGTGGAAAAGAGGGCGTTTAATCCTGCCCATAATACAAGCCATAAAGGCCAGAAATGGGGGCCTTTGCTCGTGTTTTCGGGCAAGGAGAAGTAGGACCAGGCGTATACAGAAACCAAAGCTCCGACCGTTGCGGTCAGCAAGAGAAAGAGAACCGACAAGCCGTCGATATGGATCCCGATCCCCAGGGGCTGAGGCCAGCCGCCAAGATTGATGTCCACAGGCCCGTTCAGATAGACGTTTACTGCTACGGTCCAAGCGGACACAAAGATCAAAACCGCTGCCAACAGGCCTATATAAGGCCGTATCCGGTTTGGAAGCAGAAAAACGAGAACGGTTCCGGCAAAGGGCAGAAGAAGAAACAGGCCGGGGAGCTCAGTCCACATGATCAGCCTGATCCTTGTGATCACTGCCTGTGCTTTTTTCCTCGATAAGACGGGCCAAAAACAAGGCAAAGGCGGTCGCACTGACTGCGACCACGATTCCGGTCAAGACCATGGCCTGAGGAACCGGATCAGGGTCCCGACCGGCAGGGGCATAGGCCAGACTGATCAGAAACAAAAACACCCCTCCGGCCATGACGTTCACGGCCATGATCTTGCGGATCAGATAGGGATGGACGGCCAGTCCGAAGAGGCCGATGCCAAACAGGATCAGGGCTGCACAGGAGTAAAGCGAAATGGAGGTCATATGGTTTCCTCGGTCAAACTAGTGACCGCCGTCAGCAGCGGGGCTCGAATGAAACTAGTACTGCGTCTCAAAAATATTGCCTCAATTTTTGGCAATCGGTTCTATTTTATGTATAAGTTTATTAAATTCGAATATCGATATTCGGATTTCGAATTTCCGTGTCGTTGAATAGTGGGTCAAGTTTCAAAAGAAAATCAACATTACAAATTGCCACTATATGGGACAGAACTTATAAGACACGGTACTAGATTGCCCGGTGAGTCTGATCCCGGTATGTTCGAAGGGTCCGGGCCGGGCAATGACGGATGGACCGGACCTCCGTGCGTTTCATACCTGATCAACCCGGCAAATTCACATTTTTGGGCGCTTTGGCCCAAAAAGATATATCAGATTTGCCGGAGGCAAAGCTGACTTCTGTCATCTGTCCTCTGTCTTCTTTCCACAAGCCACAACCAGGCAGACCAGGCAGGTAGCGATGGACAGAGTGGCCGCGTATTCCACTCCCAGGATCCAGATCTTGGATTCCGGGTGGGTGAACAGCTCCCGGCCGCGGACCACGCAGGAGAGAGCCAGAAGCAAAAAGGCGCCGAACCCGGAGACAAGGCAAACTCGAAGCCAAAAAAAAGGCACACTGATCAAGCAGGGACGGCCGGATTGCCAGAGCATCACTCCGGCCGCAGCCAGAATCACCCCGGACTGGAAGGCTCCACCCGGGGCGAAAGCCCCCAGCCAGAGGAGATATCCTCCGATAAGTATCATGAATGGAAAAAGAATATTTAAGGCCCAGGTCCCCACCGGATCAGCCGGAGCTGGAGGAGGTCCCCTGTGCAGGCTTGGCCTGGAGTTGGTGCCTAGGATGCCTAAGACTGCGCACAGAAGCACACCCAGCTCCAACCAGGTGTCGAAGCCGCGAAAATCCAAAAGCACAGCTGTAACCGGGTATTCAAAGGCGGTTTGAGCAAGGGCGGACTGTACCTCAGCCCCCAAGCCAGACCCAACAAGGGCAGCGTTCCAGGCCGACAGAAGGAGAAGTCCCATCAGTCCGGCCCAGGGAAGGATCAGACAGGCAACTGCCTTCAAGTTCAGTTCGGGCTTGGAAACGGACAAAGATTTCAGAGCGTTCATGAGCAAGACCCCGGACAGGCCGGCCCCTATGCCCGCTTCAGTAATGGCAATGTCCGGAGCGTTCAGCCTGGCCCAGGCCATGGACAGCAACAGACCGAAGGTGATGAACACGACCACGGCCTGGAAATGTTCTTTGCCCCAGATGATATGCCCGGCCACTCCGATCAGGGCCAGAACCAGAATGACGTCAAAGGCCCAGATCATCCGCCTCCCCTTTATATTTTGCCTCATTGCGAATATGGTTGGCGATCAGGTAGCAGGCGCTGGAGCTGCCCACCAGGGCCAAGAACCAAATCAGGGCCAGCATGATCAATTCCGAGATATGTGCGGTTCTGGTCATCAGTCCCAGGACAATACAACCAAGACCCAGATTGTCGGCCTTGGTCAGGGCGTGCAGCCGGCTGTACGTATCTGGAAAACGAAGCAAACCCACGGTGCCGCCCAGAAAAAAAACACCTCCGCCAAGACACAACAACATGGAGAGGGCATGTGCAATGTTCATGAGTCCGGATTTTGGTCAATTGAAGCGGACATGTTGCGGACAAAGGCCAGAACGGCCATGACCATGAGCAGGGCAAAGACCAGCGCGGCATTTTTGATATACACCGCATCCAGAGCCTGGGCCAAAAGCAGCAGGGTGGCCACCCCGGTGGTGCCGAAGAGTTGGGCAGCCACCATCCGGTCCCGGGGCCTGGGGCCGGCATAAACACGGTACAGGCCGACCAGAATATTGAGTAACAAAAAAAGGGCCATGCCCATATAAAAGTGATTCATTGGTCCCCCAGAGCAAGTTTTTGCATCCTTGGTCAGAGAATTTATCTGCGCACAAACCGTCTGTCCATGCTGGCGTCGAAGAACTTCCCTATCCCGTATTCCCGGCGCCGGAAAAATCGTTCCGGATTGGGGCCGATAATCTGCATCTCCGGATATTTCTGCTGCACATCAAGGGCGATTTGCATCTCTTTGGTGCATCCTGTGGAATAGGTGGCATCCTTGCCGGCCCAGACCGGCGGGATTTTCTCCCCCATCAGGTCGAAACTGGCTTCAATATCGGTTACGGTCTGAAACCTCCATATATCCAACAGACCGCTGCGCTGGACGATCTCCCACATGTACATCAGGTCGTCGGCATCCATGCCCGGTTCAAAGTGCTCGGCCGGATTGATGATATATGTTTTTTCCAGCTTGTTGCGCAAATAGTCGACAAAGGTGTTCAGAATCCGGATGGCCGTCTGGGTCTGGCCTGGGATGCTGCCCACAATGGCACTGTAGAACATGACCTTTTGTCCATTGTCTTTGGCCTTGGCCATCTGGCGCTTTATAGTTTCCGCCTTGAGCATCAGATCTTTTTCGGAATGGACCTGCACCCGGGGGGATTTGGGCTTATAGCTGAACTGCACCACTTCCTCCTCATCCCGGCAAAAAGCCAGAATGTCCCGGGTGAACTGGTGGGAACTGAAAATCAACCGGCGATAATTGCCGTTTCCCTTGGCAATGACCACGTCTGCTTCTTTCCAGGCCCGGGCAAAGGTGATTGAGGTCCGGTACATATTCAATCTTTCCCGAGTGCCGTCGGAGATGATGACCAGGTCATTGGCCCGCAGGGCATCCAAAAGCTCGTTCTTGGAGATATTGCTGTCCTCGATGATGCGGGCATCATTTAAAAAATCAAAGAGCACAGGGTCGCTTTCATAGTCCCAGAGTATGGGATAATCGTAGTAAAAACCCTCCTTAAGAGCCAGGATCACCTTGTGTCCCAGACGATGAAAGGCCTGGATGATCATCAGGTCAAAGAGAATGCCTCCGGCGGAATTGGGCATATACAGGATCTTCATGCCCCGGCTTTGGGAGCCGAACTTGTCGGTCATGATCTGTTCAAAATCCGTCCAGTCCCGATTGATTTCCCTGTCAACCACATCAGGATCTGGGGTAAAGTTGTCTTCCTCCCAGATTGCATCCCAGGTGGAGAGACAAAAAAGGCGTTTGAATTCCAGGATATCCAACTGCCAGCGGAGATCCTGAATCCTCTCGCAGCCCATGGTCGAACTGGGGCAGGCGCTGATAAACCTTTTGTACAGCGGTGTGTGCATGAAGTCCCGGGCCCGGAGGTTATATCTCTTTTTCAGCTCTTGATATGGGTCCTGGAGCGCACTTTGGCTCAGATAAATGGTCATAAGCCATTTCAAGAGCCGGGAAGGAATGACAAATGGATAGCGAAGGGTGTTTTGAAACTTGAACCGGCAGAGGGCAACAATCTTTCGCCGCAGGTAGGGATCCAAGGGGATGTGTCGAATCAAGCGGATCAGTTTGCGCCAGGTGGCCCGGTACTCGTTGCGCAGCTCGGTGGTCATCTCCGAGGAGAGCAGATTGTCCAGCATCCAGTCTGTGCAGGGAGCGAAAAACTGGCCCTCGTCAAGATCGACCAGAAACCGAAGCTGACCCAGGGAGGCGTTCTTGTCCGGAGCAATGAGATGCTCCAGGTTGTTCTCGGTCATGAAATGCAGAAGCCAGGCATCCAGATATGGGTCGCGGCCATAGGTCAGGTCGGTGATTGCGTTCACTTCCGGCAGGTGGTTCAAAAAAAATCCTCGCTGTCAGTGGGGTTCTGGTTGGCAAATTTTTCTTTATTCAAAGCGCACAATGGATTTGATGATCACTTCATCCTGAGGCAGTTCGGGAAATCCAGGTCTGGCCTTGATCACTTTCCAATTGATCTTTTTGAGCACATCCATTCCATCCACTACCTGACCGAATACAGTATAACCAAACCCCTGGTCTGAGTCGTCCTCATGATCCAAGTCCGGATTGTCAGCGGCATTGATGAAAAATTCATCTCTGGCTGAGTCTTTTTCCTGGGCCCGGGCCATGCTCAGGGTTCCCTTTATGTTCAAAAAGCCGCCTTTGGCCTCGTTGATGACTGGTTCATCTGTGGGCTTTTTGTTCAGCTCCCGGTCGTAGCCGCCGCCCTGGATGACAAAACCGCGAACGATTCGATGGAAAACGGTTTGGGTATAATGTCCTTTATCGACATAGTGCAAAAAGTTGTGCACACTTTTGGGCGCAGCCTCAGAAAACAGTTGAGCTAACATGTCTCCTTCGCTGGTTTCAATGAGTACATATACCTCAGACATCGAAGACTCCTTGAAGCGGGTTTCATGACTTGAATAAGACGTTGCAAATATCCATCCCAATGTAAGCGAGACGGATTATGATTGAACAGTACACTTTTGGCCGGATGACCATTCAGGGGCGGGTGTTTACCGACGACGTTCTTGTCTGCCGGGAGCGGCTGGTTTCACCCTGGTGGCGGAAAAAGGGGCATGTGGTCCAGGTCAAAGATCTGGAGGCCATCCTGGGGGACAAACCGGAAGCAGTCGTTCTCGGACAAGGCCAGCCGGGACAGATGAAGGCCTCCCGGGAATTGCAGGATTATCTCCAGGGCCTGGGAGTTGAACTCATCCAGAAGCCGACCCAGGAAGCGGTTGAGATTTTCAATGACCGGCTCCACAAGGGAAAACATGTATGTGGAGGATTTCACTTGACGTGTTGAGGATCTGTACAGTTTTGCCGGAAGACAGTTTGCAAAGATGGGGTATACGCGTATGCTTTGACTGAACACGTTACCGGCCCAGGTGCACGCACCGCTTTGTTGATTATTTCCAGTTGTACCTTTGCACATATGTTACCTAAGACAGACTCAAAAGTCCACCGCATGCATGTACCCAGCGCCCAGGATGTGTACGCCGCCTGGAAGCGATTGCAAGGGGTGGTCTTTTCCACCCCGGTCCTGAAGTCTTCTGCCCTGAACGAACGGTTGGGGGTGGAGATTGTGTTCAAGTGCGAGAATCTCCAGTATACCGGGTCATTCAAATTCAGGGGAGCCTACAACGCCTTGTCCGGGCTCAATGAGCAGGAGCGGCGCAAAGGTGTGCTCACCCTGTCCTCGGGCAATCACGCCCAGGCCGTAGCTCTGGTCGGCCGCATGCTGGACATGCCGGTGACCGTGGTCATGCCCGACAATGCCTCCAGGAGCAAGCGGGCGGCCACTGAAGGATACGGGGCCAGGGTGGTGGATTTCGACCCGGCAAAAACCAGCCGGGAAGCCGTGACCTCCGAGCTGCTGCAAGAGACCGGGATGACCTTTGTTCCTCCCTTTGATCATCCCCTGGTCATCGCCGGACAGGGCACGGCCGGACTGGAGCTCATGAGCCAGGAAGAGGGAATCGGTACTGTCCTGGTCCCCTGTGGAGGAGGGGGGCTGCTCTCCGGCATGGCCCTGGCCTGCAAGGCAAGAGATCCAGAGTGCCGCATGATCGGGGTGGAGCCGGAGCTGGCCGACGATGCGGCCAGGTCTTTTGCCAGCAAGACCCTGCACAGGGTCCACAACCCCCAGACCATTGCCGACGGCACCCGGACTCCCTGTCTGGGAGAGCTGACCTTTCCTCTTATTATGGGCAATGTGGACGATATGGTCACGGTCAGCGAAGAGTCTATCCAGGAAGCGGTGCGCTTTTTTCAGGCTCAGATGAAGATTGTGGTTGAGCCCTCCGGGGCCTTGGGTCTGGCCGCCCTGCTTCAGGGTGTCGTGCAGCCGAAGAAAAAAGCTGCTGTCTTGGTCAGCGGGGGCAATGTGGACGACGCAGTTTTGATCGGGATACTCAGGCATGCATAAGAGGGTCGTGGATTCTTCCCAGGGGACGGGGCGGTGAGCAGACTGTTGATCATAGCCGGATTGCTCCTGATAGGCTTGGGAGCCCTCCTGCATTTTGCCCCCTGGACGCTGACCTGGTTTGGGAAGCTTCCTGGAGATATCCGTATCCAATCCGAACGGACCAAGGTCTTTATACCCATAACCTCCATGATTGTGATCAGCATACTTATCAGTGTGCTGATCAATATTTTCCGCCGCTGAGAGCGGGCACAGCGGGCACAAAGGAAAAGACCTTTTGTCCTGGTTAGAAGAAACACATGCTGCACATCAGCTCTTTGGCATCACTGTAAGTAGGTTCTGGCTCCGACGAAATTGTTTTGGTAGTACCTGTTATTCAGGGAGCTGAAGCGGACGGTTTTGCCTGAGCCGGGGGCGTGGATGAAACGGTCGTTTCCCGCATACAAACCAACGTGGGAAACCCGGGGGCCTGACGGGGCGAAAAAAACCAGATCTCCTGTGGACAGCTTGCTGCGATTGATAGGGGTTCCGGCCCTGAATTGCTCCCTGGAGGTTCGGGGCAGATTGAGCCCGTTTAAACGATACACAGCCATAATTAATCCGCTGCAATCAAAACCTTCCGCAGCCCGGGTCCCGCCCCACTGATAGGGGAGTCCGAGAAAGCCTTGCGCGGTGGAAATCAGCTGCTCACGTATATCCTGGGCCCTGCGGGCCTGGGTTTGGCCCGGACTGTAGGTGCGGGGACTGACTATATAAAAGTCTGCAATGTGCTTTTGGGCCTGGAGCCTTTGAGCCTTGGCTTTGGCTGCCCGCCGGGTGCTGAAGTTTCCAAACCGGACTTTGTACAGGCCGCAGGGGTGGTGGAAGTAATATGGTTCCAACCCCTGGTCTTCCAGTTTGTCAGTCACCCTGCGGGCATTGTTGATGTGGGAAAAAGCACCCACTTGGATAGTATAGCCCAGCGGGGCAAGTTGCCTTGAGGGAGGTTCCGGGCGGTGACTGGTCGTCTGCTTGCCTGCGCAGCCGGAGAGAAAGGTCAGGACGGCGCCCAGAAGAATGACGGACAAAACCCAAAAAAGCCGATTCTGGGTCTTATCAGGGAAGTGTGCGTCCATGTTCGTAGCTCTTATGAATACGGGCAAAAGCTTTTTGCATGCTGTTTGGGTCAGACAAAAACGGGGGTAAAAGAGAAGCTGCGCACGTCAAAGAGGCCTTGGTCCGTTATCTTCAGCTCTGGAATGACCGGCAGGGCCAGGAAACTCAGGTTCATGAATGGCTCGATCTGCGGATTGATACCCAGCTCTTCCAGGGCCAAACGGTTCATTTCCTGCAGCGCACTGGCCACCTCCCCAGCCGATGCGTCGGACATCAGGCCGGCAATGGGCAGGGGGAGATGGGCCAGTATTCGGCCCTGACGGCAAATGCTCATTCCACCGCCCATGTGGGTGATGTCAGATGCAGCCAGGAGCATATCTTTGGGAGAGGAGCCGATGACCACGATATTGTGCGAGTCGTGGGCCACAGTAGTGGCTATGGCTCCATTGTGCAGATTGAAGTTCTCCACCAGGCCAAGACCTCTGTGGCCGGTTCCCCGGTGCCGTTCAATCACAGCAATGAGATTCAGGCCCGGACTTAAGGACGGGTCAAACAAGCCGGTATCGTCGCCCTGTACCGGCCGAACCACGGCCTGGGTGAGAATGCTGCCGGGCAGGACCCGGATCACGTTGGCCTGTTGGGTCTCCACCCGGAGCTGAAAATCCAGGAGCTGTATGTGCCCCGGAGAAACGGAGTTCTGGGGATGGGGAAAGGCGGGAAGGTCCACAAGGGTATGGCCTTTTTGAGCCACAAGACAGCCCTTTGTGTATACTTCGAAAATATGAAATTCCTCCAGATCATCGGCAATACATAGATCCGCGTCATAGCCAGGGGCCAGGGCTCCTTTTCTCGGCAATCCAAAGCACTTTGCGGGATTGAGGGTGGCCAGGCTGACGGCGGTCAGGGGTGGTACCCCGCAGGCAAGGGCCTGACGCAGGAGATGATCCATATGACCCTGGGTCAGGATGTCCTGTGGATGCCGGTCGTCGGTGCACAGGGCACAGCGGTGAGCATTGTCCGCAGTCAAGCCCTGGATCAGAGTCTCCAGGTTTCTCGCGGCCGAGCCTTCGCGGAGGAAAACATACATGCCCCGGCTGATCCGATCCTGCATCTCCTGCACGGTGGTGCATTCGTGATCAGTTCCGATTCCGGCGGCGATATAGGCATTGAGCTCTTTCCCGGACAGGCCAGGGCTGTGACCGTCTATAAGCTTTGCCCTGGACTCGGCCAGCTGCAGCTTGGCCAGAACGTCGGGCTGAGCGCTCATCACCCCGGGAACGTTCATCATTTCCCCCAGCCCCAGGACTCGATGGGTATCTATGACTTGGGCCAGGTCTTCGGCCGTGAGGGTCGCTCCGGAGTTTTCAAAGGGCGTGGCCGGTACGCAGGAGGGAAGCATGAACAAGACATTGACAGGGAGATCCTGGGTGGCCTGCAGCATATAGTAAAGCCCATCCAGCCCCAGGACATTGGCGATTTCGTGGGGATCAGCTATGACTGTCGTCGTTCCCCGAGCAAGGACGCACTGGGCAAAACGGCGGGGCGAGAGCATGGAGGATTCGATGTGTACATGGGCGTCAATGAATCCGGGCAGGATGAAGCGTCCCTGTATGTCCCGGGTCTTTGCGCCTTCATAGTCCCCTATGCCTAGAATGCGTCCCTGGCCCACAGCCAGGTTGCCCTGCACGATATCTCGGGTGAAAACATCCACAATCCGAGCGTTGACCAAGACCAGATCAGCAGGTTTTCTGCCGGCAGCCATGTCTATAAGGTGGGCAAGGTGGTTTGGGTCCATAAGCGTTTACGGTCGTTGTATCGCTCCCACGCAGGGGGCATGGGAGCGATACCCAGAAGCAGGGTTTTCAAACCTCGCAATACACTCAGTGCACGAAAGATTGGACCCGTTGGGGCCAAAAGATATTTTCAACGGACGAAGTGGTATCTTGTTCATACGAGACAAAACTCTAACTCCAAATGGTCTGTACATGCAACCGAGTGCAGAGGGTGAAAACTCTATCGTTTGACCATAAAGACTGACTTAGTGCATTTCCGGATGACCTTTTCCGCAACCGAGCCGATGAAAATATCGGCCAGATTGCTTCTTCCATGGGACCCTAGGACAATGAGGGATACCTCATCGTCTTTTTCAATCTTGAGTATTTCCCGTACAGGGATGCCGACCTCGATTTTGGGAATGACGGTAAATCCCTGATCGCGGAGCTTTTGAGCAATTTTTTCCAGCTCAGCATGTGCGCGATCCATGCTCTTTTTTTCTATCTCCTTTAAGCTTGTGTATGTCTCTACGACCTGAAAGCCTCTTTCGTCCACCACATGAAACAAAATGACCTTGTCAACGCCCATGACTTTGAGTTCAACAAAAGTATCCAGCACCTTCAGCGAAACCTCTGAAAAATCCGTGGGAAAAAGCACTGTCTTAGACATACGGCCATTCTCCTTGGAAAAAGGTTTATGTCAAAAGTGTGAACAGAGAATCCTTGACTTCAACCTGGAAGAGAACACATTACTCTTTCCTCAGCCAAGCCGTGCTCTTGGCGCGGGATCTGGATGGAAAGAACACCCTTCGCATATGAGTAATATATAAGAATATTACTGGGCAAGGCAATATGCAGTTGTTCTTTTTTTCTTTATTGCAAAAACAACCATTTGAGTATGGATAATAAAAAATAAAGCAAAAACAAAAATATGGCATTACTCACAGCATCGCAACTCTGTATACATTACATAGGATCACCTGTTTTGGATCATGTGGATATGCATGTACACCACGGTGATAAACTGTGTCTTGTAGGTCGAAATGGAGTGGGCAAGTCCACTCTGATGCACATCTTGAGTGGAAGACTGGCTCCGGATTCCGGAACTGTTCATTGGGCGCCGGATACGCATGTTGCCTATTTATCCCAGGAAATACAGGAAGCTGACCTGGAGTCCAGTGTGTACGGCCTGGTGGCTTCTGGCCTGGGGCGGCAGGGGGAAAGCTTGCTGGCCTATCAAAAACAGGTAACTGCCCTGGATACCGGACAGAGTAGGGACATGCGGGCATTGGAGGCTGCCCAGCAGGAGGTGGAGCGCCACAACGGCTGGGATGCGGACCAAAAGATACAGGAAATGCTCACTCGACTGAAGCTGGAGGGCACAGCTGCCACCAAGAGCCTCTCCGGAGGCGTTCTTCGCCGGGTATTGCTGGCCAAGGCCCTGGTGGGGAGTCCGGACATCCTGTTTCTGGATGAGCCCACAAACCACTTAGACATGCAATCCATCCAGTGGCTGGAAGACTATCTGCTGCGGCATGTGCCCACCTTGGTTTTTGTTTCCCACGACCGGGCTTTCCTCAGGCGAGTGGCCAACGGGATTGTTGAGCTTGATCGGGGAGTCTTGACCAGATGGGCTTGTGATTACGACACCTATTGCCAGCGCAAAGAGGCGGCCTTGGCTGCGGAAGAGGAGCAGTGGCGACGTCAGGACCAGCGCTTGGCTGAGGAAGAGGCCTGGCTGCGCAAGGGGCTCAAGGCTCGGCGGAAACGAAACATGGGCCGGGTTCGGGCCCTGGAAAAGCTGCGGCGCGATTGCCGTCAGCGCCGCCAACGCGAAGGCCAGGCCCAGCTGGCAATCCAGGAAGCCAGGCAAAGCGGGCGGATCGTGGTTGAAGCAGATGGGGTCACCCTGGGCTATGGCCAGTCCCAGGTGATACAGGACTTCTCTGTGATTATTCAGCGCGGAGATAAGATTGGCATCGTCGGTCCCAACGGGTGCGGGAAAACGACCCTGCTGCAGGGTCTGTTCGGGGATCTCCCTGCAGAGCGGGGCACGATCCGGCAGGGGAGCAATCTGCATATCGCCTATTCAGATCAAATGCGAAAAAAACTGCCTCCTGAGGTCCCGGCCCGGAAGATCGTGGCCGAGGGCAATGACTTTCTGGACGTAGGGGGCACACGCCAGCATGTTGTGTCCTATCTGCGCGACTTCCTTTTTACCCCCGAGCGGGCTCAGATACCCAGCAAGCTTCTCTCTGGAGGTGAACGCAATCGCCTCTTGCTGGCTGTCTTGTTCGCCAAGCCGGCCAATGTCTTGGTCCTGGATGAGCCGACCAATGACCTGGACAGTGAGACCCTGGAGCTTTTGGAAGCCAAGCTGGTGGAGTTTGCAGGAACCGTTTTGGTGGTCAGCCACGACCGTCAATTTCTGGAAAACGTGGTCACATCGACCCTTGTTTTTCAGGGGGATGGCCACGTGGTGGAGTATGCCGGTGCTGTTCCCGACTGGGAGCAGCTGTGGCATGCGCCTGGAGGGGACGATCAAGCCAAAGCCAAGAAAAAAACGTCGGCCAGGAAAAGACCGCCCAAGGTCCGGCCTCGGCGCTTGACCTTTCAAGAGGCTCGGGAATTGGAGCGTCTTCCAGAGGAGATAGAGGCCAAGGAAGAGGAACTGGCCCGTTTGCATCAGGATATGGCGGCTGAGGATTTTTACCGCCAGGAAGAGGCCGTGATACGACGATCGGTGGACCGTCTGGCCCCGTTGCAGGAGGAGATCGAAGAGGCCTACCAGCGCTGGGAAGAGCTGGAAAGCATTCGGCAAAACCAAGAGTCGGTGTCCTCAGCTCAAAGCGGTTGACTGAATGCTCGGGGCTGGCACTGTGCGGTCTGTGTTGGGCAGGCCGTTAAGCGGTATAGGCGAGGCAAGAGTTTCCCGTTTTCATTTGGAGGTGCTATGCCTGAATGTACGGTCCAAGACTGCACAATCCATTATCAATTATCAGGCTCAGGTCTTCAAGACAATATTCCGGTGATCTTTATCCATGGTTCCGGGGGATCGCTCCATGTTTGGGCCAATCAGCTGCAGCTGAGCATTCCGGGATTTTGCCCAATAGCCTTGGACCTGCCGGGGCACGTCCGCTCTCAAGGCAAGGGCGAGGAACATATCCAGGACTACGTTGACTGGATCATAGGTTTTATCCACAACATGGGCTTTTCCCGGTGCGTCCTGGCTGGACACTCCATGGGCGGGGCAATCGCGCAGCTGGCCGCATTGAGCAGACCGGAGCTTTTGCCGGCAGTCATTTTGGTGGGCACCGGGGCCAGACTCAGGGTGGCAAAGCAGGTGCTGACCAAAGCCAGAGAAGGGGCGTCGTTTGCAGAATACGCCTATGCCCCGGATACAGCCAAGCATGTGCAACAGGAGGCGGAAAAGGAGTTTCCTTTGACCTCTCCCGAGGTGAGGTACCATGATTTTCTGGCCTGCAACCGCTTTGATATCATGGACCAGGTCCAGGAGATCAAGCCAAGGGCATGCATTATATGCGGCCAAAAAGACCAATTGACCCCGGTGAAGTATTCGCAATTTCTTCACCGGCATATACCGGACTCTCGGCTGGAGATCATTCCCCAGGCAGGGCATATGGTCATGTGGGAACAGGCGGAGATGTTTAATAATGTCTTACAGGACTTTCTCCTCTCCCTTTATTAAGTCCTGAATCGGCAGCTTCAGGATGAAGCACCTCAAATGTACAGGCGCTTCGGGCCAGCGGGGAAGAGCTGTGCCTTCCCCGCTGTGGCGAGCGCTTGGCGCTGTTTCTTAAGGACCGCCCATCTGATCTTCCAGGACCGGAGGACGGGAGGATTCATCGGGCACCGGTTGGTTCAGGTACGCACATCCAGAAAATATGCATGTGGCGGCCAAAACGAAAAGAATACCACTGCATCTACGTATCCAAAGTTTCATGGCATTGCTCCTTTCCAATATACAGTTTCATGTGCTGGGGGTACCCTACGTATCAGAGTTGCATGTATTCTATACTTCTTAACTCTGTATATATATTATAAAATCGGAATGTGGTTTTGTAAAGAGGAGAAGGCATTTTCAAGGATCGCCAGATTCTTTCTTTTTTGCCCCAAAGCAGGCAAAAAAAGGGGAGATTGGCCGGATTGATCAGGCATGAAACGCACAAAAGTCCGGTCCCTCCGTCATTGCCCGGCCCGGATCTTTCGAATACACCGGGATCAGGCTCACCGGGCAATCTAGTACTGCGTCTCAAAATTATTGCCTCAATTTTTGGCAATCGGTTCTATTTCATTTATACGTTCGTTAAATACCAATATCGAAATCCGAAATTCGAAACAATCGGAACAAATGACTTAAAAAATGAAATTCAAAACAAAGAAGAAACCCAAATTGAGATATTACAGAGTCTTATTTTGAATATTATGTCTTATTCGGATTTCGCTTTGATTGTTTCGGATTTCGATATTCGTATTTCGTATTTCCGTGTCGTTGCATAGTGGGTCAAGTTTCAAAAGAAAATCAACATTACAAATTGCCACTATATGGGACAGAACTTATAAGACACGGTACTAGGGGAAAGCTTTTCTATCAAAAGGGCAGGGCTTGGGGTCAAGCCCGCCCTCCTGGAAGAGCCCGGCTCGCAAGGGGGACCCCCTTGCCCCCAAGGGCAGGCCCTCTTCGGAGTAAATTCTCGTTTTTGTGGGCATGGGGGTTCATACGAGTGTTCAGCTTCAGAAGTCCTGATCCATGCGGATATTATACTTTGGAAACATATTTGGGGACATTTTGAGGCATCAGGAACGCAAATCAAGAAATATCTGGTATCTCAAGTTCTTATGCTCGTATGAAACTAGGCCCAGCTTTGTTCGTCATTTCCGCGCAAGGCGCGGGAATCAAGAGCAGATAGAAAGGCTTTCCCCTAGATTGCCCGGTGAGTCTGATCCCGGTGTATTTGAAGGATCCGGGCCGGGCAATGACGGAGCAAGGCATACGTAAGTTTCATACCTGATCAATCCGGCAAATTTCCCTTTAAGTGGGTATCCATTTCGCTCACCTGAAGATTTAGCTGGCGTTTTGCTTACTTAAGGTTTCTCCCTTGTAGTCCCAGAACCCGCATAAAAAGCAGACGCATGTTCCAGATTATTTAGTAAAATAAAGTAACTCTTGTGCAATATGTCGCAGTTGTATTAATTAATACTTGTGCCGCATCATGCTCAAAGTTCATCATTATCTGATGATTACGAATTATAATCAACATTAACTCAAAAAGAGGGTCAGCGAAGTGGATACCCCCTTTTCTCTTTTTTTGCCCGCTTTGGGGCAAAAAATATTTCAGATTTGCCGGAGGCAAAGCTGAACAGTGAACACCGAACACTGAACACAAATTGCTATTATCCACAGACAGAGCAAATCAACTGAAATTGTTGAAAATGGCAAGCAGAACCAAAAAGCCTTGGGGGAGGTGAAGAAATGTCTTGACAAGGCCTTGCAAAAACGGGTAGTACTTTTCTGTGAAGAGATAAGTTTTTGCATAAAGTCATCCATATTGGGGCGGGATGGATATGAATCGAGCACAGGCAATTGAAATCAATCAAAAATGGTGGTGGCGGACCAGCATAGCGGGGTCTGCCTCCAGTTCGGTGTGAATATGCTTTAGTGCAAACCAAAAGACCGAGGCGGCCCCAGGCCCCTCGGTCTTTTTTTGTTTTTTGCCATGCAAAAAGGCCGCGGGGCGAACCCGCGGCCTTTTTTTGTGGTCATTTTTCAAGAACGGACACAGAGGTTCTTAAAAGGAGTATCTGGCATGCGCCTGCAACAGTTTCCGGACAAAAACACATTTGCAAAATATTTTCACAATCACAATGTGGTCCCGGTTTGCCGGGAGATCCTGGCCGATTTGGAAACCCCGGTCTCAGTCCTGAAAAAGCTTTACTCCAATCAATCCCCGGCCTTTTTGCTGGAAAGCGTGGAAGGCGGGGAGCGCTGGGGCAGATACAGCTTTTTAAGCACCTCGGCCCGTACCCGGGTTCGCGTGTTCGCCCATAGTGTGGAAATGGAGCACAATGGGCATGCGGAACATATTGACCATAACAAAAATCCCTTGCCTGTTCTCCGCGAACTGATGCAGCGCTACAATCCTGCGGTGGTCCCGGAACTCCCTCGCTTTTGGGGTGGCTTGGTGGGGTATTTTTCCTACGAGACGGTCTGTTTCTTTGAGGGCATCGAAAACCGTCTGCCTGAAGATCAGCCCTTGGCTGACTTTGTGATCCCGGATGAGATGCTCATTTTTGATAACTTGAAAAACACGCTCATGATGGTGGCCATCTGCTTTGAGGGCGAGCATGAAAACGCAGAGGCCACCTATAATGCCGCAGAGGAGCGCATCAACGCCCTGGAACAGGCGGTCCTGGAAAAAGCTGCCCGGAATCCAAGCCGAGAAACTTGGACCGAGCCTATTTCCTTGCAACCTGTCTATGAAGCATCCGTGTACACACATAATGTGGAGGTCACCAAGTCCCGCATCCAGGAAGGCGAAATTATTCAGGCGGTGATTTCCCAGCCCTTTTGCGCCAACCGCGCTCCGTCTGACCCAACCGCTCTGTATCGGGCCCAGCGGTATATCAACCCTTCGCCGTACATGTTCTTTGTGCATCTCGACGATACCGTGCTGGTAGGCTCCTCTCCGGAGACCATGGTCCGGCTGGAGAACAATATTGCCACCCTGCGCCCCATTGCCGGTACCCGGCCCAGGGGAAAGACCGAGCAAGAAGACCGGGCACTGGCTGACGAGATGCTTCAGGATGAAAAAGAACGGGCCGAACATCTGATGCTCGTAGATCTGGGACGAAATGATCTGGGCCGGGTGGCTCAGACAGGTACTGTGCAGGTCACGGACCTCATGGTTGTGGAGCGCTATTCCCACGTCATGCATCTGGTCTCCAACATCACCTGTGATCTCATGGAAGGCTTGGATGCCTGGGATGTTCTGGCTGCCTCCTTTCCAGCCGGCACATTAAGCGGGGCCCCCAAGGTTCGGGCCATGGAGATCATCTCCGAGCTGGAACCGGAACCCCGGGGACCTTACGGAGGAGCTGTAGGCTATATCTCCTTTCACGGCAATATGGATCTGGCCATTACCATCCGCACGGCAACCATCGCCGGCAACACCCTGACTGTTCGGGCCGGGGCGGGAATTGTGGCCGATTCTGAGCCTGAAGCCGAATATACCGAAACCGTGAATAAGGCCAAGGCCATCGGCAGGGCTTTGGAACTGATGCAAAACCAATTGTCATAAGGGGTGGATATGATATTTGTTATCGACAACTACGACTCTTTCACTTACAACCTGGTGCAATATCTGCGGCAGCTGGGTACAGATGTGGAGGTGGCCCGCAATGATGTCTTTGATGTGCATGCCCTGGCCTGCAGACCGGTTTCCGGGATCGTAGTCTCTCCGGGCCCGGGCAGTCCGGAAAAAGCCGGGTTGTCCGTGGAGACCATCGGCACCTATTCCGGAACAATCCCCATACTAGGAGTCTGCCTAGGTCACCAGGCCGTTGCCCATGCATTCGGCGGACAGATCGTGCAGGCCAAAAAGCTCATGCACGGCAAGGTCTCCACAATCACCGCGGACGGGAAAACCATATTTTCCGGGATCAATAAGCCCTTTGGGGCCATGCGCTACCACTCCCTGGCTGTGGACAAAACGAGACTGCCCGAATGTCTGGAAGTGAGCGCTGAAACAGAAGACGGGGAAATTATGGGCTTACGCCACCGTGAGCACCTTACGGAAGGCATCCAGTTCCATCCGGAATCGATTATGACGGCTGTGGGCAAGCGTATTCTGCGAAACTTCATCAAGGTATGCGACAGCCATCAGGTCGCTGCATAGAGGAGAACAGCCATGTTCAAAGAGCTGTTGTACAAGATCTATCAGGGAAAGGATTTGACCGAGGAGGAGATGTCCGCTCTGCTC
Source organism: Thermodesulfobacteriota bacterium (assembly GCA_051749205.1). Taxonomy (GTDB): domain Bacteria; phylum Desulfobacterota; class Desulfovibrionia; order Desulfovibrionales; family Desulfothermaceae; genus Desulfovermiculus. The sequence goes on from JBNJII010000013.1 coordinate 23,603, forward strand.
GGAGAAATATTTTCCGGCAACACCACTGAGGCGCAAATAGGGGCCTTTATGGGCGCTTTGGCCACCAAGGGCGAAACCTATGCGGAACTCGCCGGCGCGGCCCGGGCCATGCGCAAAAAAGCCATCCGCATTGAAACCATGGCCCAGGATGTCATCGATACCTGCGGCACGGGCGGGGACACCTCCGGGACCTTTAACATCTCCACGGTGACGGCCTTTGTCGCCGCCGGCTCCGGGGCGGTGGTGGCCAAGCACGGCAACCGGTCCATCTCCAGCCAGTGCGGCAGCGCCGATGTCCTGGAAGCCCTGGGGGTGAACCTGGATGTGGACCCGGAAATCGTGGAGGAGGCCATTGCCGAAATCGGCATCGGATTTTTGTTTGCCCCCAAATATCACGGAGCCATGAAATATGCGGCCAAGGCCAGAAAAGATGTTGGTCTGCGCAGCATATTTAATATGCTTGGCCCGTTGACCAACCCAGCGGCCGCCAACCGCCAGCTTGTGGGCGTGTTTGCCCCGGAGCTGACCGAGATGTTTGCCCGGGCCCTGCAGCGCCTGGGCGCAAAAAGGGCCTTAGTGGTCCACGGCCACGATGGCCTGGATGAGATCTCTGTATGCGCTCCCACCAGGGTTTGCGAGCTGCGAGACGGGCAGATTGTAACCTATGATCTTTCCCCGGAGACCTATTTGGGCCGTACAGCTGCAGCAGAAGAGATCGCCGGGGGTGATCCGGCTTACAATGCACACATTACACAAAATATTCTCTCCGGTCATAAAGGGGCCAGGCGGGATGTCGTCCTTATCAATGCAGCTGCTGCCCTGATGGCTGCCGGTCGGGCCGAGGGCATAGAGCAGGGCATCAGGATGGCCGAAAAGGCCATTGATTCAGGAGCAGCTCTGGATAAGCTCAACTCCTTGATTGAGTTTACCCAGGAGAATGGATAGAAGCTGGGCAGGACATGTCTGTACAGCTCTGGCGGAAAAACACGAAAAATAGAACCACAAAGGCACAAAGATCCCGCAGGAAGAAACACAACCTCCCTTGCCTGTGGACCCTCGGTACCTTTGTGGTGCAATGCTCTCTCTTCAGGGGTGCGGGCAAAGCCAGCTTGAGCATTGCATCCGCCTTGTCTGCGGCTATGTTCGCAATACACACCCTTCCAGGGCCTTTTGAGCCAGGCCCGCACCTGCTTGTTCGTACATGTTGTACGCGGTGCAGATTCCCAGTGTGGAGAGTTCCTCCATTTCTTCCGGGTATCTGGCAATGGCGGCAACCATGCAGTCAAAGGCAAGATTTTGCAGCTGATGGACTGCAAAGACATTGCCCTGATGATTGGGCATGGCCAGAAGCACCAGCTCCAGGTTGACGTCTTTTTTCAGTTTGAGCCAAAACTCTGTGTCGCCGGCATCTCCGAGGATGACATTTCGACCTTGGGCCCGGTTGGCATCCACTCGGTTCGGGTCGTGTTCCACCCCGCATATTGCCTGGCCATACATCTTGTGCAGTTCGTCGTAGGCTCCTGTCCCGATGCGGCCCATGCCAAAGACCACAGCCCTGGCCTGACCCAGTTCAATGGGCGCATCCAGAGGATGGATGTAAGCCCGGTCCAGCTTTTTCAGCCAAGGGGCGAACTTCTGGTACAGACTCTCAGCAAAGGAGCTCAATGGGGAAGACAGAGCAAAGCTGATGCTCACGGTCATGGCCATGATCAAGACCCAGTCCGGGCTGACCAGGTCTTGGCCTGCGGCAATGGCGGCTACAATCAGCCCGAATTCGGAAAAGTTGGTCAGGGTCAGGGATGTAAGTAAGCTGGTCCTGGCCCGGAGGCCGAATCGACTGACGATGCTTTGATAGATACCTGTTTTCAAGGGCAAAAGCAGGCAAAGGAGAACGGAGACGACAAGCATTTCCAGTGTGGGAAGGCCGGTCATACCAATGGACAAAAAGAACCCCACCAGCATGAGTTCCTTAAAGCTGAACAAGGCCTTGGACAGTTCAGAGGCTCTGTGATGACCGGATATGAGCATCCCGGCCACCAAGGCCCCCAAGTCCGACTTGAGCCCGACCAGGGAAAAGAACTCCGCGCCCACTCCTAAGGCTAAGAAGAGCCCGCAAAGGACAAACAGCTCTCCCCGGCCGGACATATCCAGGAGGCGGTACAGAACCGGCCGCAGAAAAGGCAGGACCAAAACGCTGAAGGCCCAGATGCTGGGAACTTTTCCGGCCGAAACGCTGAGAAAGAGGACCGCGAACAGATCCTGCATGATCAGGATGCCTATGGCTATCTTGCCGTACAAGGCGGACATGTCGCCTTTGTCCTCCAAAACTTTCACTGCGTAGACTGTGCTGGAAAAGGACAAGGCGAAGCCCAAAAGAAGCAAGGCAGGCCAGGAAAAGTCTAAAATTGATATATCCAAGATCTGTTGACCTGCAAGCAGGACTGCACAGATGAGGATGGTGGAGAAAAGCATCTGGGCGGTGGCGCTGGCCCATATCTCAGCCTTGAGCAGGCCTTTGATGTCCAGCTTGAGACCTATGGAGAAAAGGAGCATGGTAATGCCCAGATCGGAGACAACATCCAGCCCGGGGGGTTGGGAGAATCCGGCCAAGTTATAGGCAAAGCCGGCCAACAGAAAACCGACCATGGGGGGCAGCCCAATGCGGGTCAAAGCAAAACCGAAGCCATAGGCGAAGCTTATCAAGATAACAAGCATATGTGCTCCTTGCTACGATGTGGTGGAGGGCATCCTAGATGTGGAGGAGGACAATGACAAGCCTATGTCTATAGCCATAAGAGGAAGAGGTCCCCAGGGAGGATCCTGCTAAAATGGAAGAGATTTCACTGGATAAAATCCAGCTGAATACGGTTCGCTGTCCTGCCGAAATTATCAGGGTAACCCCTGGGAACGAAGAGTGAGAGGTGAGGAGAACCTGGACAGAATGCCTGCTGGTACCTCCCCACAGCAATGCCTTCGGGGTCAGCCAAGCACCCTGTATACGCACATCTTGGCCCGAACCTTGTCCTTGTAGTACTCTTCGTCCCGCATCTCCAAAAGCTCCCATGCACCTTGGGATTCCAGGCGGACCATCTCTTGGCGGTAGCCGTAGTCTTCATACGATCCTTCCCGGATAGTGAAACAGATGATTCCCCCGCCCTTGGTTATTCGGATGAGTTCGGCAAAGGCCTCGGAAGTGACGTGGGCGTAGGTGAAAGTCCCGGCACAGACCACAGCTTCATAACTTTTATCCGGTAGGTCAAGGGGTTGGCTGAGGTCGGCATTGATCCTTCGCGTATATACACCTTTTTGGCCGGCCACATCCAGCATTTCCTGAGAATAGTCCAAGCCTTCCAGGTGGAAGTATCCTAAGGAGTACAGGACTTCGCCCACCAAGCCTGTACCGCAGCCGGCATCCAAAATGTGCATAGATGTATTTCCCTCCAGATATCGGTGCAAAAGCTCGGCACAGATCCGGTAGCCGACATATCCGAAGTCTTGGACTGTATTCTGGTCATAGGCTGGAGCCCAGTCCCGGTAGGCATGCATAAGCTCTTCGTGATCTGCGGCATTGTACACTTTATCCAGTACAGCTTTGTCAACGCTCATAGTCTATCCTCCTTATTTGGTGATATACCTGAATACGAAAAAGGCAGATGCAAAATTCTGCGCATGGTGAGGGATCGGATGGAAGGCAACGCAACATCTTGCGCCCCAGTACAGGGAAACGACGGTTGTTGGAAGAAAAGAAAGAAGCTTCTATGCAGGTAAGTTCTCAATGTTTTGGGGCAAACTTTTCATCTGCGGCAACAAACCAAAGTCTCTTATACCAAATCTGTTTCTGAAGATCAAATGCCTGAAATTGGAGAGGCGGGCAGCCTCTGAAGGCGTTTGCCTTCACTTCCGGTCATAGATATGGCTGGTGCCGGATAATCTTTGAGACGTGGGGACCCGAATGCTTGGCTTGCCGCCCAGCCACGACTTTAGCGGCCAAAAACGGACTTTAGCAGCTCGGTCGTCCGCTTTCCGGGTTCGTTGCGGATGGCTGCTTCTTCCTGGGCCAGCAGGGTGAAGATGCCTTCCAGGGTCTTGTCCAGGGTATAGGAAGTGAGATCCGCTTTGACTTCCGGGACAAACGGGAGGGAGTTGTACGTATCCATTAACTGTTTATAGCTTTGCACCGCTCCCACCTCGGAGAGTGTTTCCTGCACTGAGGGTTTCATTTCCGAGGCCAAGGGGACACTCATTTTGCTCTGGAAATACCTGGTGGCTGCGTCCTGAGGGCCATTGTAGATAGTGCGCACATCCTGCATGGTCATCTCGGAGATGGCCTGGAAGAAGAGGTCTTTGGCTTTGGGAGTGGCCCTTTCCGCGGCCTGGTTGAGCTTGAGTTCAAGGTTGTCCAGCATGGATGAGGCCCCGATTTTGCTTAATGGTCCTTGGGCCCGGTCCAAGGAGGCCGGCAAAGGGATATGCAGCGTTGCATTATTGGAGAATCCACCCGGTTGGCCAAGCTGTTTGACAACTCTGGATGTTCCCACTTTCAAGGCTTCTTTCAATCCTTGTTCCAGGGTTTGTGTGCTCACGTCTCCCTCTTGAGAGGTAGAGGTGATCTGTCCCAATGCCTTTTTCCCTTGCTCCAACCAGCTTTGCGAGCTCAGGCCCGGCCTGGGAGCACTGAGAAGGCAAAGAGCTGTGAGGCACAGGAACAGGCGGCGGTATCGAGAAGTCATAATCATGTCCTCATAGAGTGTCTGGCAGGTGCTGTTGGGGTTTTCCAGCTATGGCGACCATGACCTCTGGGCCCAAAAAGGTTGGTTTTATCTTTTGAGCTGATCAATATCTCCATGCCATGAGCAGCGGTCACAAAAGACCTCCCGTCCAGGGTAAAGCTCTGCACTGGGGTCCAGATCATCTTCAAAGACACATCCTTGGGCGGTCAATTCAAATTTGTTGATTTCATATTCATCATCTGGGTCACGGGTAAAAAATATCTTGTATCCACATAAGGGGCACTTGTCCATTTTTTCCACCTCCCCAAGGTATTTGAATCATCTGCTCATGAGCCTGCGAACATTTGCAGCCTGGCTGACAGATTCGCCCGGATTGCCTGCATCATAGATAGGCAGACAATCCGGGCGAAAAGAATGTATTAACTGAGCTTTTCGCCGATAGCCCGCCCGTAATCCTGGCAGGCCTTGGTCCCTTCCTCGGTGGCAATCATCTTTTCAGTGATCAGAAAATGTCCCATATCGGTCATATCCATGCCGTACACATTTTCCATAGTATCGTAAATGATGGAGGCCGCATCTCCGGAATGTGTATACGAGCCAAAGGCTCCGCCGATTTTGCCCTCCAAGCCTGCTTCTTTGGCCAAAAACAGAAATTGCTTCATGCCCTGGGTCATGTCCCGATGGTAGGTGGGGCACCCGAAGATATAGGCATCGTAGCCTTGAATATCTTGGGGCTTCTTGATCTCAGAGACTTTTTTCAGTTCAACTTGGTGACCGGTCATGCGCATACCCTCGGCAATATACTCGGCCATGGTCTGGGTATTTCCTGTGCGACTGACGTACGCGATGAGTGCCTTCATGCTTATGTCTCCTTGTGTGTTCGGTGTCAGCTTTGCCTCCGGCAAATCTGACATATTTTTGCGCAAAGATCTTGCGGATTGATTACTTATATAAGATACAGTAGAGAAAAATATTTGTCAAAAATAATCGTTATTATAATATAAAAAATTATCCCCTGTGGTCTGAGACAACAGGGGATAATTTTTCAGTCTTCCTGGAGCTCCGGTATGTGTGCGTAGAAATCCAGGACTTCCGGATTGCTCAGGGCATCCTTGTTTTTGATAGGTTCGTTGAGAATGGCTTTTCGTACAGCCACCTCCACCTTTTTCATGTTTAAGGTGTAGGGCACGTCCGGAACCTCAATGATCTTGGCCGGCACATGCCGGGGGGAGGCATTTTCCTTAAGGGTGGTTCGGATACGTTTTTTGAGATCTTCAGTCAGCTCATATCCAGGTTTGAGCTTAACGAACAGAACCACCCGCACATCGTTCTTCCAGGGCTGGCCAACAACCACGGAATCGGCGATCTCTTCCAGTTGCTCCACCTGGCGGTAGATCTCAGCGGTTCCAATGCGCACTCCGCCGGGATTGAGGGTGGCGTCGGAACGGCCGTAGATGACCACTCCGCCCCGGTCGTTGATCTCGATAAAGTCCCCGTGCCGCCATACGCCGGGATATATATCAAAGTAGGCATGATAATACTTGCTCCCGTCCGGATCATCCCAGAAGTACAGGGGCATGGAGGGAAACGGGGCAGTGCAGACCAGCTCGCCCTTTTGGTTGAGGACCGGATTTCCGTTTGGATCATAGGCCTCAACCTTCATGCCCAGCCCGCGGCACTGCAACTCTCCGGCATAAACCGGGCCCATGGGGTTGCCCAGGAAGAAGCAGCCGTTGAGGTCTGTACCTCCAGAGATAGAGGCCAGCTGCAGATTGGACTTGATGGCCTCATAGACGAAGTCAAAACCTTCCAGAGGCAGTGGGGAGCCCGTGGACATGAGGACGTTGAGAGAGGACAGATCATAGCTGTCCTTCGGCCGCAGTCCTGTCTTTTCCAAGGCGGTCAGGTAGCCGGCGCTGGTGCCGAAGGCGGTCATTTGAGTGTCCTGAGCCATTTTCCATAATACCCCCGGCTCTGGACTAAATGGTTGGCCGTCGTAGAGAACAATAGTGCATCCACTGGCCAGACCGCTGACCAGCCAGTTCCACATCATCCATCCACAGGTGGTGAAGTAAAAAAGGACATCCTCGCGGGTGATGTCTGTATGCAGAACGTGTTCCTTCATATGCTGAAGCAGGACGCCGCCGGCCCCTTGGACCATGCATTTGGGAAGTCCGGTGGTCCCGGAGGAGTACATGATGTACAGGGGATGCTCAAAGGGGAGTTGGGCGAACTCGATCTCTGTGGCCTGAGGATCGACAAAGTCCTGGAGCAGTATGGAGTTGGGGATCTGGCTGATGTCTGGATTATCCTGGACAAAAGGGACAATCACAACCTTCTGCACAGAGGGCAGGTCATGCATGATGCCGGCCACCCGTTCCAGACGGTCCATGCTTTTGCCTTTGAATACATATCCGTCGGCCGTGAACAGGACCTTGGGCTTGATCTGCCCAAAGCGGTCCAGGACGCCCTTGATCCCAAAGTCCGGCGAACAGGAGGACCAGATGGCTCCCAGACTGGTGGCGGCCAGCATGGCGATGACGGTCTCGGGCATATTGGGCATAAAGCCCACCACCCTGTCTTCAGGCTGAACACCCATGTCTTTGAGGGCCTTGGCCACCTGGGCCACCCGGGTATAGAGCTGAGCGTAGCTCATATATACAGGTTGTGAGCCTTCGCTTTGGAAGATGATGGCGGTGTGATCGTCCCGGTAGCGAAGCAGGTTTTGGGCGAAGTTGAGTTTGGCTCCGGAAAACCATTTGGCTCCGGGCATTTTGGTCACATCGTCGATGACCTGGGTGTATGGCTGTGAAGCCTGCATATCCAAAAAATCCCACAAGGTGGCCCAGAATTCCGGGATGTTGTGCACGGACCATTCATAGAGTTCGGGATACGAGGAAAAGGAATGACCAAATTCGGCATTTACCTTGGTCATGAATGTATACATTTGGGTTTGCTTGATCCGTTCCGGGCTCGGTTCCCAGAGCTTTTTGGCCATAAACACCTCCAGTGTGTGAACTGAACAGTTCAGATTAAAGTACACCTATCTCCAAGATAAAGACGCTAGATTTCAAATTGAGTGGGAGAATACCTCAGCCTCAGGGGCAGCCCGGGCGTCTTTCGCCGTATGGCTGCCCTGTTCATCCAGTTAATAAGTGAGGACCATTCCGCCGTCGAAAAGCAAATCGCCACCAACGAGATACCGGGCATGTTTGGAGATGCCGAAAAGAAAAATATTGGCTACTTCGACAGGGGACATCATTTCTTTGACCCGGGAGTGGCCCATCATGACCTCCCGGACCACCTGTTCCTGGGGGATATCTCGCTGCTTGGCTTGGGCCGGAATCTGGTTCAGGGCCAGGGGGGTTTTTATATAGCCGGTGCTCACGGTAAACGATCTTATTTTGCCCTCACCTTCGGCAGAGATGGATTGACTTAAGGCCCGGAGCCCGAACTTGGTAATGTTGTACACCGCCTTGTTTTTGGTGGTGATATGGGCATGGACAGAGGCCATGTGTCCGATGACTCCGCAACCGTCAGCAGAGGCCTGCATGTATGGGATGACCAGCTTGGAGAGGTAAAACGGGGCCCGAAGCATAATCTGCTGCATGTGATCGTATTTGGCCATGGGAAAGTCCTGCACGCTGTCCACATGCTGGATTCCGGCAATATTGAACACGTATTTGATCTGGCCCAGCTCAGCCGCAGCCTGGACAGCATTCTCAATATCCTGATCCTGACTGAGATCTGTGGGCGCAAAGTGGATTGATGTACCCAGGTCCCGGGCCATGGCCTGAGTGCGCCTTGCCTGTTCCTCGTTTTGGTCCAGGCCAAGAACAGTCAATCCATTGGCTGCACAGGCAAGGGCCACAGCTCGGCCTATTCCAGTACCTGCGCCGGTGACCAGACACACATGTCCGGAGTGAAAGTCATCATCGGATACGATGAGAATGTCTTCCAGAGCTATGACCGGTTCGCTGATGTCCATGCCTTCTCCCTGTTGGTGAGCGTGCAAAAAGTGAAAAACTTTGCCCCTTATTGGTAATTTTTCAGGCCAAGAATCTCCCGTGCTTCCTGGGGGCTGGCCACCTCATGGCCGTAGGCTTCCACAATCCCCCGAACTTGGGTGACCAGCTGTGCATTGGATGTGGCCAGTACCCCGCGCTTGAGATACAGATTGTCTTCCATGCCCACCCGGATGTGCCCGCCGGTGATCATGGATAAAGTGGTCATGGGAAGAGAGCCTCTTCCAATCCCGATGGTGGACCAGGTGGCCCCTTCCGGGAGGTGGTCCAGGAAATGGAGATAGGATTTGGCTGTGGCCGGGGCTCCCCAGGGGGTGCCCAGAACAAACTGAAAGTGCAGGGGGTCTGTGAGGAAGCCTTCTCGGCGCAAATGAAGACAGGTCATGATCATGCCCAGATCGAAGACCTCCAGCTCCGGCTTGACCCCGTACTCCTGCATCCGCTTGGCCGCTTGCTGCAGAAAGTCCGGCGGATTTTCAAATACCCCGCTGCCCAGGTTGATGGATCCGGCGTCGAAGGAAGCCAGTTCCGGACCCAGCTCCAAGGGGCTTAAGCGTTCATCAATGGGCAGGTTGCGCCCTGGAATGCCGCTGGTGGTCAGACAAAGGACCAGATCGGTCTGTTCCCGCAAGGGCTCGACCACCTGTTTATATTGATCCAGGTCCTGGGTCCCCAGTCCGGTTTTGGGGTCCCGGACATGGATGTGCACAATTGCCGCCCCGGCTTTCCAGGCTTGGAGAGCCGAGTTGGTGATTTCCTGGGCGGTGATGGGTATATAGGGAGCCTTGTCCCGCATGATGCGACTGCCGGTCAGGGCAGCAGTGATGATGACTTTGGACATCGGTTCATTCCTTGAAACAGTGATAATCTTTTTTTTCTGAGCTGTTATCAGGTCTTGGCCTTTGTGTCCAGCCTGAGTGGTTTTTCATCGATGTACATAGACATGTCTGGTTCGACACCCGAAAAGACTGTGGTCAGTCAGCAAACCCCCTCCTGACTCAAATCATGACTGATTTCGGATATGCTGCGGTCCAAGAGGTATACAGCCTCCTCTATTTGTTCCTTGTCGATGATAAAGGGCGGGGCCAGAAGGACATGATCCCCGTTGACCCCGTCCGCGCCCCCTGAACCGGGATAGATGATGAGTCCGTGCTCAAAGGCCCGGCTGGTTATTCGGGCGCTGATCTTGTTTTGAGGAGCAAAAGGGATCTTTGTACTTTGGTCTTGGACGAACTCCACCCCGGCAAACAAGCCCAGGCCCCGGATGTCCCCGACTATAGAATGTCTGGACAGGCCCTGGAGCTTTTCCAGCAGGACATCGCCCATCTCTGCAGAGCGCTGGACGAGATTGTCTTCCTCAATGGTATCTAGAACCGCCAGGGCGATAGCGCAGGACAATGGGTTCTGGCTGTAGGTATGTCCGTGGACAAAGGCGCCGTTGCCTTCCCGTATGGCCTTATGCACAGCTTCGGAGGCCATGACGCAAAAAAGGGGGGTGTATCCGCTGGCCAGGCCCTTGGCGCAGACCAGAAGATCGGGGCTGATCCCCCAATGATCCACACCAAAGTTGCGCCCGGTACGGCCGATGCCGGTCATGACCTCATCTACGATGAGCAGAACATCGTAGCAGTCGCAAATCTCGCGGATGCGTTGGAAGTATCCATCCTTGGGGACCAGGGCTCCGGCAGTGGCTCCGACCACCGGCTCGGCGATAAATGCGGACACTGAGTCCGGGCCCTCATGCAAAATGGCCTTTTCCAGCTCCTCGGCGCACTCCAGGGAGCAAGTCTGCGGCTGGCGGCGGAAAGGGCAGCGGTAGCAATAGGCCGGAGCGATATGCGGTGTATGCTGGATCAAGGGTTGATAGTATTTGCGGCGGCCGGTGTGCCCGCTCAAAGCCAGAGCGCCCAGGGTGTTGCCGTGGTAGCTGCTCCATCTGGATATAACCTTGTACTTGGAAGAAACCCCCCGGTCCACCTGGTATTGCCGGGCCATTTTCACCGCGGTCTCAATGGCCTCGGATCCGCCGGAGAGAAAGTAGACCCAGTCCAGGCCCTTGGGAGCCATGGCCACCAACCGGTCGGCCAGATCCATGGCCGCTTGGGTGGTGAACTGGGAACCGTGGGTGAAAGCCACCCGGTCGGCCTGATCCAGCATGGCCTGCTTCACCTTTTTTGAGCCGTGGCCTATGGAGACCACAACTGCGCCGCTGCAGGCGTCGATATAGCGCTTCCCAGCAGTGTCGTAGATATAAATGCCCTGCCCGTAATCGGCTTGCGGATAATGTTTTGTGGGATTGCGGTAAAAGACATGATCGTGGGGACGATGCTGGGTGAACATAGTCTACCTCGGGTTGGGGTTGGTGGATAGAAATCATTTTTCAGGGCCACAGGACATAACCAAAAGTGCCTTTGAGGGTGTTTATGAACTGCCTTGGGCTGCCTGCAGGGGCGAACCCTGGTGTCTTTTGCGCAGAATCTGGATGGTCAAGACACCAATGAACAGGGGGATACCGATGCTGTCGGTGACCAATCCGGGCTTGATCATGAGCAGGGCCACAATCAAAAGGATGCCGGTTTCATACCACTTGGAGGGCACCAGCATGCAGGCCTGGACCCCGGCGGCCAGACAGTAGATCCCCAAAAAAGCGGTCAGGCAGGCCAGGGCGATGTTGGCCGGATGTCCAATCATCAGAAGCTCCGGGGCGTAGACGAACATATAGGGGATAATGAACCCGGCGATCCCTAACTGGAAGGCCCGTACTCCGGTCTTCATGGGATCAGATCCGGCCACGCCCGATCCGGCGTAGGCAGCCAGGGCCACCGGCGGTGTGATGTCCGCTCGGGTCCCGAAGTAGAGCACAAAGAGGTGGGCGGCAATCGGAATCACCCCCATTTGGGACAGAGCCGGGGCCACCAAAGAGGAGATGATCACGTACTGGGCGGTGGTGGGAACGCCCATGCCCAGGAAGATGCAGGCCAGCATGGTAAAGGGCAGGGCCAGGGCCAGATAGCCCATGGATGCGTCTACAACCAGGGAGGAAAACCGGATGCCCAGACCGGACATGGTGATGGAACCGATAATGATACCGGCTGCGGCGCAGGCAGCGGCCACCTCGGCTGTGCCCAGGGCCCCTTCTTTGAGTCCGGACAGGATGGAAAATCCAAACTCTTTTACTGATTCCTTGCGCACAAGGCACATAATGAGAGAGGAGATGACTGTGGCGGCAATGGCCCAGAACACGGCCCGCTCCGGAGAAAAGTTGCGCATCAGGAAATAGATCAAAAGGAGGATGGAGAACATGTGATGCCACCCTTTGGCCAGTGCCCCACGCAAAGTGGGCAGCTCGGAGCGGGGGATGCCGGCCAGGCCCAGGGCAGTGGCCCGAAAGTGGACCTGCAAAAAGGTGGCCGCAAAGGCCAGAAAAGCCGGAATCAAAGCGGCTATGCATACCTTGTAGTAGGGGATGGCCAAAAACTCGGCCATGATAAATGCGGCTGCACCCATGATAGGAGGCATGATCTGGCCCATGGTCGAGGAACAGGCTTCCACACCGGCGGCAAACTCCCCGGAATATCCGGTCCGTTTCATGAGGGGAATGGTGAAAGATCCAGTGGTCACAGTGTTGGCCACAGAGCTGCCGGAAATCATGCCGAAGAAGGTGCTGGAGGCAACTGCCGCTTTGGCCGGTCCGCCTCGGGCCCAGCCGGTGAGGGCAAAGGCGATGTCGGTAAAAAACTGCCCGGCCCCTGTTTTGCGCAGCAAGGCCCCGTAGAGGATAAATAAGAGGATAAAATTGGCCGAGACCCCGATGGGTACTCCGAAAATACCGTCCGTGGACAGGGAGAGGTAGGTGGACAGGCGGTCGATGCCATAGGCTTTGTGGGCCAGGATGTCCGGCAGATAGGGACCAAAAAGGACATAGCAGATAAAGATAATGGCAATGGAGGATACAGCCATGCCTGTGGCCCGCCTGGCCGCTTCCAGAACCAGAAGGATCAGAACCGAAGCCAGAACCACGTCCAAGAGGGGATATATGCCGGCTCGGCGCATGATCTCTGTGGAATTGAAAAATATCCACAGACAGATGCTGCATGAGCTGAGCATGAACAGCCAGTCGAAAATGGACAGCCGGGCCTTGGGGGAGAATTTCTTGGAGCAGGGATAACGGGCAAAAATGATAATAGACATGAAAAACCAGTGCAGAGCCCGGTGATCCAAGGCAAAGTAGGGATGAAAATAGGCGTAGGAGAGATGGTACAGGGAAGCGGCAATGGCCACAACGGTCAAAAGCATCCCGGGCAGGCCGGTAAAATCTCTGGATTTCTCAAACACCGAGATGATCTGGTTGATAGTGGAGGAGTCTTTCTCCAGAGGGCTCGTGGATTCCGGCTTGTGTGGAGATGCATTGTGCTCTTCATTCATGACAGGGGTCTCCTTTGGCTCGCACTCTGATCCACAGACAGCTTCCGCCTGGGGTTATGTCCAATAAAGAGATGGTCTGATCCTGAATATGCAACTGGTGTCCGGCTACCCTGCCCACCCGAAGGTAAAAGGGGTCCATGGGCCGGTGCAATCGGGTCCGGCTCCAGGCCTGAGAAAGATTGATGTCTTCCTGGGGGTGAAAGGCCAGCCCGGCTCCATACCAGGCGAATCTTTCTTCCAAGAGAACAATGCGTCCTCGGGAAGTGACCTGGAAGCGGTCCACCACCGGAGTGTGGTCCGAGGAATGCCTGTAAGAGAGGGTGAATTCCTGCCCAGGGCGGATGGGAAAGGAACACAGCACGTGATGTTCTTTGCGGCAAACAAGCTCCAGGGTGTAATCCTGGGAAGCAAAGGTTCCGCCCGGCTGTATTCCCAGCCAGAGCACAAGGCATAGCATACCCAGGATATTGGCCCTCAATCTAGATTGATACATGGCAGCGCCGCCTCTGGCCGCAGACGGCCAGTTTGATCCAGAAAGAAACTCTGTCACATCTTATGATCTAGTTCATACGAGTGACATCCTTTGCTGCCATTTAAGGCGCAGCCGGGCGGTCAAAAGAGCGACCGGCTGCAGAACAAAGGCTTTTGCTTACGGCTGGACTCCCTGCTCCTTGAAATAGCGCAAGGCCCCGGGGTGCAGTTTCAAGGGGCTGTTGACCGCATTTTGGGGGGTGAGCTGCTTGGCAATAGGGTGGATGTTGACCAGGGCATGTTTACCTTCGTTTACATTTTCAAAGATGGCCTTGGTCACCTTGTAGGCTATGTCTTCACTCATGTCTTTGTTGGCCACCATGATGTTGGAGTCACCTATACACAAGACATCCTCGCTCACCCCGTCGTACGTGCCTTTGGGGATGGAGGTCTTCAAGTAATAGGGATACTTGCTGACGATTTTATCGGCCAGCTTCTCGCTGACCGGGACCAAGGCAATGTCCCGGGTGGCGGCCAGGTCCATGACGGCGGAGGCTGGATAGGCGAAGTTGAAGAAGCAGGCGTCGATGATGCCGTCTTTTAAGGCCTGGACCGACTCCGACTGGGAAAGATGAGCAATTTTCAGGTCATTTTCCAGGTCATAGCCGAACTCCTGCAGAATGACCTTGGCCATGGTCGAACAGCCGCTGCCGGGCACATCGATGGAGACCTTTTTGCCCTTGAGGTCGGCCAAAGAGGTGATGTCCGAGTCCTGGGTGGTCACAATATGCTCCGGAGCTGGATACATTTGAAACAAGGCTACCAGGGGATAGCTTTTTCGAAACGGATCTTCCCCCTGAACCGCCTTGTAGCCGACGCTGCCCATGACCATTCCCATATCCGTGTCCCCCAGGCCGACGAGACGGCTGTTTTCTACAGAGGCCCCGGTGGACTCCGCCGCGCAGCGCACGCCATCCACTGTCTTTTGAATGACCACGGACATGCCTCCGCCCAAGGGGTAATAGACCCCACCCGGACTTCCGGTGCCCATGGTCATAAACGTTGTTCCCGCCCAGACCAGGCCGGAAGTGAAGATACAGGCCAGGCCACTGATCACCGCTGTAAGGATCAATCGTCTTGCCATGCTGTCCTCCTTTTGGTTGGGGTGAAAAAAAGCTCTTGCCCATATGAGGCATCCTTATGAAAGCCAGCCGTGCCTCCCCCGGAGGTGACCTTCCCGCATGGTCGCAAGCCGGTCAGCAAGGTACGGGCCCATGGCAGGCTCATTCATCCTGAAAGTAGGTCTCGAAATCATCAAATGCAGACTCCATTCTGTTTAAGGCATACAGGGCCTGATCTTCCCGGCGAAGGGCCAAGGAAGCCAGCAAGGCGTTTATAAGGCTCATGGGTGCGGTATAGGCTTCAAAAAAGCTGGGTATGGATGTGGGGGCGATCAAAGGGATATCGGCCAGATGAGCCAAAGGAGAAAGCATGCTGTCGGTTATGCCCATCACAGTGACCCCTTTGCGCTTGAGCTGCTCGGTTAATTTCACGGTCAGTTGGGTGTAGCGCCGAAATCCAATACTGATGAGCACATCTTCGGATCCGGCTTCGATAACCTGTTCCGGGATATCGCCTACCTCCGGCTTGAGCAGTCGAGCATTGGGGGAGAAAAAGCGCAGGGTGAAGTACAGATAGAAGGCCAGGGCAAAGCTGGATCTGAGGCCCAGGACATAAATCTGTCTGGAATCGGCCAAGACCTGCACTGCACTTTGAAAACGATCTTCATCCAGGGAAGCATGCATCTCCCGAATATTGGCCATATCTGTGGACAGCACAGCGGACAGAACTGTGCCCTGCAGTTGGTCCGAGGAGTCCACGAGTCTCCGGGTGGTGGAGAAATCGGAAAAAGCCTCTTCGGCCAGGGCGTCCTTGAAGGCGTTGAACTTGGAAAAGCCCAAGGCGTGAATGAACCTGGACACAGTAGCTTCCGACACTCCCACCCGGCTGGCCAGCTGAGCTTGGGTAGCAACTAAGACGTCGTTGAGGTGATAAAAGATATGTCTGGCTATTCGACGCTGACTCGGAGTCATGTCCGGAAAGCGCTCAGCCAGGATGGAGGATAATGTGTTCATAAGTTAATGAAAGAAAGTTTTCATTTTCTTATTTTATGCAACTTTTATTGCATAGCCGGCTTTTCTTGTCAAAGAAAATCTGCCGGATTTATTGTGAAATATATAACAAATCCTGCGCTCGGAGAAGGGAGCAGGCGCAAAACTAAAGAGGTCGTAAAGGAGGATAAGGGCGGAAAAGACTTGTCAGGAAAGGGTCAGGAGGGATTTTGTGAAATTGTGAACTTTTGGAGGTCCGGGGTCCAAAAAGACCAGGGAGCATTCAAAAAAGGCAAAACCTATTGACATAAGGAAAAGAATATGTAAAAAGCTCAGAAAACTGACAAAGTTGAGGTATTACTTCACAAGGGATATTTCCTTTTGTGTATACAGATTGTTGGGGTATAGGACATAGTAGAAAACAAAAAAGGAGGGATTATGTCCACACAAGAAATGCATTATGATTCACATTGGCAGGAAGAAGCTTATTACTATCCACCACCGGAGTTTATTGGACAGGCTAATCTGACGGATCCCACTATCTTTGAACGGATGAGTGTGGAGAACTTTCCGGAGTGTTACAAAGAGTTCGCCGATCTTTTGAGTTGGGATCAATATTGGCACACTACCTTAGACACCAGCGACGCCCCGTGCTGGAAGTGGTTTGTCGGCGGCAAGCTCAATGCCTGCTATAATTGCGTGGACAGACATCTGGAT
The DNA here is from genome assembly GCA_051749205.1 of Thermodesulfobacteriota bacterium. Lineage (GTDB taxonomy): Bacteria > Desulfobacterota > Desulfovibrionia > Desulfovibrionales > Desulfothermaceae > Desulfovermiculus. The sequence continues at coordinate 40,082 of JBNJII010000013.1, forward strand.
ACGTATGCCAACAAAGCGGCCATCCATTTCGTCCCGGAGTTGGAGGATGAGCCCATCCAGCACATTACCTACCGGGAGCTCTATATGCGGGTCAATGAAATGGCCGCCATCCTGCAAAATGAGCTCGGTTTGAAGGCCGGAGACAGGGTGACCCTGCACCTGCCCATGACTCCGGAATTGCCCATCACTATGCTGGCCTGTGCCAGGTTGGGGATCATCCATTCCCAAGTTTTTTCCGGTTTCAGCGGCCAGGCCTGCGGCAACAGGATCTGGGACTCCGAGAGCCGGGTACTGATCACCATGGATGCTTATTATCGAAACGGCAAGCTCTTGGATCACTTGGAAAAACGGGATGAGGCCTTGCAGGCAGCCAAGAGCGAGGGCCAGGAAGTGGACACGGTTCTTATCTGGCAACGCTATCCCGGGACAACGTCCTCAAGTGTTTCCTTGCAAGAAGGCAGGGACAAGATCGTCAATGATCTGTTGAAAAAGTATGCTTTGCAGGAAGTGCCTCCGGTGCCCATGCCCGCGGAGGGGATCCTTTTTCTTATGTACACCAGCGGGTCCACCGGCCGGCCCAAAGGCTGCCAGCACAGCATAGGAGGGTACCTTTCCTATGTGACGGCTATGTCCAAATATATCCAGGATATTCATCCTGAAGACACGTATTGGTGCATGGCCGATATCGGCTGGATTACCGGACATTCCTTCATTGTCTACGGCCCTCTGGCTCTGGCCGCCAGCTCCGTGGTTTTCGAAGGGGTGCCCACGTATCCGGATGCCGGCCGGCCCTGGCGTATTGCCCAGGAGCTGGGAGTGAATATCTTTCACACCTCGCCGACGGCTATTCGCGGTCTGCGCAAGGCTGGGGCGGAGGAACCCAAGAAGTACAATTTCCACTTCAAGCACATGACCACGGTGGGCGAGCCCATCGAGCCCGAGGTCTGGAAGTGGTACTATGAGGTTGTGGGCAAGGGCAAGGCGGCCATTGTGGACACCTGGTGGCAGACCGAGACCGGCGGCTTTATGTGCAGCACCGTTCCGGCTTTGCAGCCCATGAAACCAGGCAGCGCCGGCCCGCCGGTACCGGGAATCCATGTAGTCATCTACGACGACCAGGGCCAAGAGATAGAGCCTGGAGCCAACAAGGCCGGCAATATCTGCATCCGCAATCCCTGGCCCGGCTTTATGCAGACCATTTGGAAGAACCGGGAGCGTTTTATCAGTGAGTATTTTGAGCGCTACTGCAAGGATCCCAAGAGCACGGACTGGAGGGATTGGCCATATATGGCCGGCGATGCGGCGGTGATGAGTCAAGACGGATATGTGCGCATCCTGGGCCGCGTGGATGACGTGATCAATGTGGCCGGACATAGGCTGGGAACCAAGGAAATCGAGTCTGCGGCCCTGATGGCCGATGAGGTGGCCGAAGCGGCAGTGGTTCCCAAGCAGGATGAGGTCAAGGGGACCGTTGTAGAGCTCTACGTGTCCTTAAAGCCCAGCCATGACGCATCCAAGGAGTTGCAGGGAAAGGTGGGCGAAACCGTATCTTCGGTTTTGGGCAAGTTCGCCAAGCCATCCCGGGTGCATATCGTGCCCGATATGCCCAAGACCCGTTCCGGTAAGATCATGCGCCGGATCTTGAAGACCATCAGTAACGGCGGTGAGATCGGGGATGTGAGCACCCTGGCCAACCCCAATATTGTGGAGGAGATTCGCCAGCAGGTTCAATCCAGCTAACCGACAAACGATTCAGCCCTGCCCGCCCGGGCAGGGCTGATGCCTTTTCTATCTTGGTTGCAATGCACATTGAAAGTGTTCAGTTCTTTCCTTGAAAATGGGACTTGGCTTGCTGAAAGGCATCCTTGAGATGGGACCAGGCCTGATCCACCCCTTGCCGCAAGTCCTCCCAGGCCTCGTCGCTGGAGTTGCGCATTTCATTTAAGCGATTGAGGATTTCATCCCTCTTGCTCTGGAACCGGTTAAGTTGCTCCTCATACTCCTGCCGGGTTTCCATCTCCGCCAATTTACCGTGCAGCTGCATTTCATCGATTTTGCTGTTCAACTCATCCAACTTTTCTTTAAGATCCTGAATATACTCTTCTCTGGTACGCATAAATCTCCTGTAGATCCTGTTCCGGTTTTGGGTGAGAGCATATGTATTCATGCGTACAGGGTCGAAACTTGTCAAGAGCTCCTGTAATGAACAGCAGGGCTTTTTGGTCCTGCTTGCTTTTGTCAATGAACACTCCCGACGCCTTAAACCTGAGAACACTCCTACCGCGCAAATGTCCCTGCCCTCCCTCGACCAGTCTTTTGTTCTGTGTTATTTATAGACAACAGTGTGAGAAGTATAGCTGCTTGGGTTTCAGGGCTACCGCTGGATGCAGATGCCCGGTTTGATACAGTATGAAACCATGCAGCCGGCATAAAGAGGGCCAAAAAAGAAAAATTGAAGGAGTGGTGATTATGAGTGGCCAGGAAAACTCTATCCGCTGGCTGGAAGATACCGGCATGGAGGATGTTGCCCGGGTAGGGGGCAAGAATGCGGCTCTGGGGGCCATGATCAGGGAGCTCAAAAACGAAGGGGTGCAGGTCCCGGACGGCTTTGCCACCACAGCCGATGTCTATTGGCGGGTGATCAAGGCCAATGGTCTGGACCAGATCTTTGCCGGTTTGATCGAGGATTTGAACACCGGGAGCAAAGCCCTGCCGGAAGTAGGGAGCAGTATCCGCAACCGGATCTTACAGTTTACATGGCCCGAGGACGTGGCCTCGGCCATCAAGACGGCGTATAAGCAGCTGTGCAGCAAGTACTCCACAGAGGCCGTGGATGTGGCTGTGCGCAGCAGTGCTACTGCGGAGGATCTGCCCGACGCCTCCTTTGCCGGACAGCAGGAAACGTTTTTGAATATTTGCGGAGAGAACCAACTCTTGGAAGCCATTCGTAAATGCTTTGCCTCCCTGTTCACGGACCGGGCCATCAGCTATCGGCAGGAAAAGGGCTTTGATCACCTGAAAGTGGCCCTGTCCGTTGGGGTGCAGAAGATGGTCCGTTCTGACCTGGCCGGTTCCGGGGTTATGTTCTCTATAGATACCGAGACAGGATTTCCAGACACGGTGATAATCAATGCGGCTTGGGGGTTAGGGGAGAATGTGGTTCAAGGCACGGTGACCCCGGATGAATACCGGGTCTTTAAGCCTTTGCTCCAAGATACCCGTTTTAAGCCCATTGTGGAGAAAACTGTAGGCGCAAAAGAACGCAAGCTGGTTTATGCCCATGGAGGCACGCAGTCCACCAAGAATGTATTGACCTCGGTGGAGGAAAAGCAATCCTTCGTCCTTTCCGAGGAGGAGATCTTGCAGCTGGCCCGTTGGGCCAAGACCATTGAAGAGCATTACGGCCGGCCTATGGATATGGAATGGGCCAAAGACGGCAACACAGGGCAGATATTTATTGTCCAGGCCAGACCAGAGACTGTGCAGTCCAGACGAGGGGCAGCCTCTTTGCAGCATTACAGCCTCAAAGAGCGCGGAGAGCCCATAGTCAGCGGCCTGAGCATCGGCGATGCCATTGCTTCGGGCAGTGTCTGCCGTATCAAGTCCGCCGCGGATATAGAGGGCTTTACCTCTGGTTCTGTTCTGGTTACTGAGATGACCGACCCGGACTGGGTTCCGATTATGAAAAAAGCAGTTGGCATTGTCACCGACCACGGGGGGCGGACCTGCCATGCAGCCATTGTCAGCAGGGAGCTGGGCATTCCGGCTATCGTGGGCACGGGAACAGGGACCCAGGTCTTAAACGACGGTGATGAGGTGACCATGTCCTGTGCCGAAGGGGAAGAAGGTGTGGTCTATCGGGGCATCCTGGACTATGATGTCAGCGAGATCAGCCTGGACGAGATACCCTCCACCTCTACCCAGATCATGATGAACATTGCCAGCCCCACAGCCGCTTACCGCTGGTGGCGATTGCCCTGTCACGGCATTGGTCTGGCCCGGATGGAGTTCATCATCAACAACGTGATCAAGATCCATCCCTTGGCCCTGCTTGGCTTTCACGAGCTAAAAGACCGCAAGGCCAGAGCCAATATCGAGATCCTCACCCATCGCTATGCGGACAAGGCTGAGTATTTTGTGGACAATCTGGCCATGGGCATTTCCAAGATCGCAGCTTCCCAGTATCCCTATCCGGTCATTGTGCGCATGAGCGATTTCAAAACCAATGAATACGCCAATTTGATAGGCGGGCAGGCCTTTGAGCCCCATGAAAGCAATCCCATGATCGGGTTTCGGGGGGCCTCGCGTTACTACAGCGATGCGTACCGGGAGGGATTCGCCCTGGAATGTCGGGCCATCAAGCGGGTCAGAGAAGAAATCGGCCTGAGCAACGTGGTGGTCATGATTCCTTTTTGCCGCACCTTAGCTGAAGCGGACAAGGTTTTGGAGGTCATGGCCGAAAACGGGTTGTCCCGAGGGAAGCACGGTCTGGAAGTGTATGTGATGTGCGAGATCCCCGCCAACATCGTGCTGGCTGAAGAATTTGCCCGCCGCTTTGACGGATTTTCCATTGGCTCCAATGACTTGACTCAGCTGATCCTGGGAGTGGACAGGGACTCTGAGCAGCTAGGGCATCTGTTCGATGAACAGGACGAGGCGGTCAAGAGAAGCATCAGCACCCTGTTGCGGACTGTGAAGGCCAAGGCGCCGGAGTGCAAGGTGGGCATCTGCGGCCAGGCACCCAGCGATTATCCGGAGTTCGCCGCCTTCTTGGTCCGGGAAGGCATTGATTCCATTTCCTTGAATCCGGACAGCGTGTTAAACGTCATGCGCCGGGTGGCGGAAATGGAAAAGGAGATGGGCTAGGTGCTTTGTTATGTTTTTTAAAATCAATAGGATACGTTTTTAAAGAGTTGTGGAAAAAGCGTCTTGACAGGGAGCCTCGGAGAAGACACAAGGGCTCGAGCGTTCAAGGCATACTCAGGCATACGAAGGCGTAGTAAGACCTTGGGTCTGTGAGTCCATTCACCATCAGATCAGTCATGAGGGAGTGTTCATGCGAACATTCTTTTTGCCCGACCAAGGGAAAGCCGGGTTGCTGACAATTGCCCATCGCGGGGCCCGGTCCATGGCCCCGGAGAACACTCTCAAGGCAATTCAAAAGGCCCATGATGTGGGAGCAGATATGTGTGAGGTGGACGTGCGTCTTACTGCGGACGACGTACCGGTGCTCATACACGACAAGGTCCTGGAAAGAGTAAGCAATATCCGGGAAATGCCCGGTTTTCACCATAGGCGGTCTTGGGCCGTGGGAAGTATGACTCTGCACGAGCTGCGCTGTTTGGACTGCGGGTCGTGGTTTTTGCACCAGGATCCCTTCCGGTGCATCCGGGCCGGAAAACTGTCTCCAGAAGACCAGGCCAGCTATACAGGATTGCCCTTGGCCACCTTGGAACAGGCCCTGGAGCTGATCAAATACCATGGCTGGATGCTGAATATAGAAGTCAAAGATGTGGGCTCCAAACGCAACCAGGTCTTGGTGGACCGCGTCTGTTCCCTGGTCAGAGAAATGGGTCTGGTCCGTCAGGTCCTGATTTCGTCTTTGCGTTTCGAGATTCTGGAAGCTGTTCGGAACAAAGGGCTAGAGTTCAATCTGGCCTTTGTGGACAGCGTTGTTCATCCCCAAGTCTTGCGCCGCTTGCAAAGCATTCAGGCCACAGCCTATCACCCCAAGCACACCTTGATCCGCCCGGACTTGATCCGTTCCTGCCGCAATCAAGGGATTGCAGTCAATGTCTGGACAGTGAACCGGATGACCGATGTGCGTCTCCTGCAGGCCATGGGGGTGGATGGAATCATTACAGACGTCCCTCAGCGCATGCACTCTCTGCGGGTGATTCCGGCCGCGGTTTGAAAAGCAACGTTGTTTATGTGGAGGGCCTATGCGTACCGCCTGCACCCTGGATTGCCCAGACGCATGTTCCCTGGTGGTCGAACCCGGACCCAGCGGCCTGAAGGTACGGGGCAACCCGGAACATCCCTTCACTCAAGGGTTTACCTGCGCCAAGATCCAGGCCTATTTCCAGCGGCTGAACAGCCCGGAACGGATCAGGTATCCCATGCTCAGATACAAGGGCAGGTGGCAGGAAATTTCCTGGGAGGATGCCGTGCAGATATGCACAGATCAGATGGAGGCCGTTTGCGATAAGGATCCGGCCCAGCTGCTGCATATCTCCGGTCACGGGGCCAGAGGGGTCAGCAAGATGGTTGTGGACGGCTTTTTTGCCGCTCTGGGCTGTACGCGGGTTGCTGGTTCAGTGTGCGACGGAACGGGAATCGAGGCCTTTCTTATGGATTTCGGGAGCCTGGAGCAAGGCCCTCTCGAAGATCTGGGCCGGGCCAGATGGATTATCAACTGGGGGCGGGACTTTCGGCGCAGCTCCATACATACCTATAGAATCGTCAATCAGGCCAGACAGAATAATGTCCGGGTGGTATCTATTTGGCCGGGTGGCAAGGGGTATGAGGCATTTTCCGATGACTTGATCCGGGTAGCTCCGGGGCGGGACCGTTTCTTGGCCTTGGCTGTTCTCAAGGTGCTCTGGGAGCAGGACGGGATTGAGCCCCGGAATGCAGGATCAACCCGGGGAATAGACGAGCTCCAGGCAGTGGCCCGTTCCTATTCCCTGCCGGAGCTGGCCGGGATCTGTGAAGTCTCTGAACAAGACATCCATTTTTTGGCTGCGGCCTACAGACAGTCGCCAGTGGCCACAGTCATAGGCTGGGGAGTGCAGCGCCATGGCTTCGGCGGAGAGAATATCCGCTTCATCGACGCCTTGGCCTGGCTCAGCGGCAATGTGGGCATGCCCGGGGCGGGGGTATACTACAATATTGCCTCGGCCCGGAACTTCGATCTTTCCTGGCTGCCGGACAATACGGCCGGATTTGTGTCCCTGCCCCTGCTGGGCCGGGAACTGGAAGGTGTTCAGGACCTGTCTTCCACTATGGTCTGGATCAACGGAACCAACCCGGTGAATCAGCTCCCGGACAGCAAGCGGGTGGCCAGGGCCTTGAAAGAATGCAATTTCGTGGTCCTGGTGGATGGGTTCTGGACTGACACCGCCCGGTGCGCGGATTTAGTCCTTCCCTGTGCCCTCATGGGTGAAGAAGAAGATGTGGTAGGCTCATGCATGCACGATTATGTGCAATATGCCCGGGCTGTGCAGAGCCCCCCTCCAGGGGTGCGCTCCGACCTGTGGATAGCCAGGGAACTCAATGCAGGATTGGGATTGGACTTTCCCATCCATGAGCGGACGCAGTGCCTGCAACAAAGCTTGGCCCTGGAAACAGTCCAGGACCAGCAGCAGGCATGGGGCCGGCTGACCCAAGAGGGATTTCTCCTGGCCAGGGAACACAAAATACCCTATGCCCACGGCCCTGCACACAGTGGTGGTCTGTTCCATGCGGTCAGAACAATCAGTCCGGAGCCTGAGCAGGTACCTGAGTTTCCATTTCGCCTGCTCAGCCTGATCCGCAAGGAAGCGATCCATTCCCAGATTCCTGAAAAGGAGCAGGACATGCCGCCCACGGTATGGATCAACCCTCAGGCTCCAGGCCTGCAAGGGATAGATTTGGACCGGAAGGTGTTGGTGGCTTCCAAGCTGGGTCGGCTGCGGGTACAGGTGGCCTTTGATGCCACCTTGCATCCCCAAGTCCTGGTCTATCGCCGGGGAGATTGGATGCGCCTCGGGGGAGGTGTGAACCAGCTCATACAGGCCGAGGTCAGTGATCTTCAAGTGGGGGCAGCTCAGTACAGCCAGTCGGTCCGGCTCGAAAATGCACGCGACATACGATGAAATGAGTATTTACACGCCTTTCAAGGGAGGGCCCGGGGCCTGAGTTTGATTGGCTGCCTTGCCCACCAGGTGGTTTCTCCCAATCTATATATCTTGAGCCTCCAGAGGATCTTCGCCCAGCTGTCCTTCACCCCCTTCCTCGAACTGCATTTGATACAGCTTGTGATACAAAGGACAGCGGTGGAAAAGCTCTCGGTGGGAGCCGATATCCTTGATACGTCCGGCCTCCATGACCACAATCCGGTTGGAGGAGAGAACGGTGGACAGGCGGTGGGCGATGACCATGCTGGTCCGCTTGGACATGAGGTTCTCCAGGGCCTTTTGCACGATACGTTCGGACTGGGTGTCCAAAGCGCTGGTGGCCTCGTCCAGAATGAGCAGGGGGGGATTCTTCAGCAGGGCCCTGGCTATAGTCAGGCGTTGTTTTTCCCCCCCGGAGAGCTTGACGCCCCGCTCGCCGATGACCGTATCAAAACCCCGGGGCAGGGCAGTGATAAAGTCATAGGCGTAGGCGATTCTGGCCGCTTCTTCCAGTTGGGCCTCATCCACCGCCTCCAATCCATAGGTGATGTTGTCTCGAATGCTGGTATTGAACAGGATTGTTTCCTGAGAGACGATGCCGATAAAACGGCGCAGACTCTGAAGGGTGTACTCCTCCACCGACCGTTTATTGAGAATGATTTTCCCGGAGCTGGGGGCATAGAAGCGGGGAATGAGCTGGACCAGACTTGATTTTCCGGCCCCGCTGGGACCGACGATAGCCAAACGTTCTCCGGGCTGGACCTCCAGAGAGATGCCCTCAAGGGCCAGGTCCCGGGCTCCGGGGTAGGCAAAGCTGACCTCCTCGAAGCGCAAGTCGGTCAAAGGGGGTGCCAGGACCGCCTGCCCCTGGTCCTCTTCCCGGATGTCTTCGGAATCCAGGATTTCAAAGACCCGCTCAGCTCCGGCCAAGGCCCGTTGCAGAACCATGTTCGACTTGCTGATCCGTTTGAAGGGCTCGTAGAGCATGATAAGGGCGGTGAGAAAGGAGAAGAAGGTCCCTGGTGTGGACTCTCCGGCAATGACCTGTGTCCCTCCGTACCAAATGACTAAACCTATGCCCAGGGCCCCGATGAACTCCATCACCGGGGAGGACAGAGCAGTGTACAGGGCCCCGCGCAGAGCGATATGCACCAGCTTGCTGTTGTGCCCTTGAAATCGGCGGGCTTCGGCATCCTCCATGGCGAAGGCCTTGACCGCCTTGATCCCGCTGAACAGCTCCTGGAGCAGGGTGGAGATGTCCGCGATCTTGGCCTGATTCCTGCGCCCCACTTTGCGCAGCTTCTTGCCGAAATAGATGACCGGATACAGGGCCAGGGGGAGGACGACAATGGCCCAGGTGGCCAGGTAGGCGTTGCGGTAAAAGGCCACAAAAATCAGGGCGAACATGGTCAGGATTTCCCGGAGGAGCATGATGACTTCCGGAATGCTGCTCCGGATCAAGTTGACGTCGTTGATGATCCTGGACATGAGCATGCCCACCTGGCTTTGCTCAAAAAAGCTCATGGGCAGGCGGACCATTTTGGTCTGCAGGTCGTTGCGCAGCTCTTCCAGGACCCGCAGGGCGCAGTACTGCATTTGATAGGTCTGGATGACCCGGAAAAAACCTTTCAGGGCAAAGACCAAAACCACCAGAAAAGGGATGATCATCAAGGCCTGTTTGTCTTTGTTGATAAATATCTGGTCCAGGGCCGGCTGAACCAGATAGGCGGCAGCCGCAGAGCTTGCAGCCACAAAGCCCATAGCCACCACTGAAAAGATGATTCGTATTTTGTATGGCTTAAAGTAGTGGGCAATGCGC
>JBNJII010000014.1:0-49631 GCA_051749205.1 Thermodesulfobacteriota bacterium
TCAGTGGCGACTGACCCAGACCAGTAAAGGCCGACCGGCCTTTGAGGTCTACAAATATTTCAATCCCATTTCGTCTTTTCCGGGCAGAGGAGGGGCCGTCCCCTCCAGGATGAGGATGAAAGGGATGATGAGGACAAACGGTCAATCCTGGTGCGCCCCGGGAAACTATATCCAGGATCGGCAGATCATTTTCATCGGCTTCGACCGCACCCCGTTTATTCAAGCCAGACAGGAAGATCTGCGCAATACAGGGGTCATCTTTGCTGTACTGGTCCTTTTGGGCTCTGCCGGTGCTGTGAGTATGTATGTGACCAAAAACTACCGGGCAGCCCGCCGTAGATTACAGGATGCCAGCGCAGTCTCCCAGGAGGTCATCGCCAATCTGCCGGTGGGACTCTTGGTTCTGGATGAGCAAAACCGGATTGTGATGCAAAACTCGGCTGCAGAGGGCATGACCGGACAAACGGAAGCAGATGTGCTGAGAAAACATGCTCCTCAAGTCCTTCCCCAAGCCCTCAGTCGGCTCATCCCCACTCCGGGAGGAGAAAATCGCATCATTGAGCAGGAGGTACAGTCCCAGCCCAAGGACCGACAATCCGTAGCCGTGAGCGTCAGTGCGGCCCGGATCATAAACGCAGCCGGAGAATTCATCGGCAGCCTGATGATTTTGCGGGACCTCACTGAGATCAAAGCCTTGCAGGATGAAGTCCAGCGCAAGGAAAAGCTGGCCGCCCTTGGTGGATTGGCTGCTGGCATTGCCCATGAAATCAGAAATCCATTAAGTTCAGTCAAAGGCATGGCCACCTACTTCAAAACCAAACTGGCCTCCGACCCTGAGGCCAGGGAGGCGGCCGAAGTCATGGTCAGCGAGACGAACCGCCTGAACCGGGTCATAAGCGAACTCCTGGAGTTCGCCCGGCCATCAGAAATACATCCCATAGACACCAACCTGAATACAGTCATCGAACATTCCATCCGGTTGATAAAACCCGATCTGGAACCCCGGGACATCTCTTTGGATCTCCATCTGGACCCGGATCTGCCCCAGGTTTCCCTGGATGTGGACAGATTCATCCAGTGTTTGCTGAATTTGTACCTCAACGCGATCCAGGCTATGGAACACTCCGGCCGCCTATCAGTGACCACCAGGCCGGTTCAGGATGGAGTGGAGATTGAAGTCAGGGACAATGGGCCGGGCATCTCCCAGGAAGATGTACAGCATCTTTTCGATCCCTACTTCACCACCAAAGCCGCTGGGACCGGTCTGGGACTGGCTATTGTGCACAAGATTGTAGAAAATCATCAGGGACGGATAACCGTCCACAGATCACCGGAAGAAGGAACCGCCTTCGTCATTTGGCTGCCTGCGGCCACCAGGTAGAAAAGGAATCATTCATGAGAGCATCTCAAAAACCGAGTATTCTGGTCGTGGACGACGATGCCGGGCATCGGATCACCTTAAAGACCGTGCTGAAAAGCTGGGAATACCAGGTCAGCGAAGCGGAAGACGGACAATCCGCAGTGACCCAGGTCCAAAACGCCGCCTTTGATCTCATCCTCATGGATGTCCGCATGGCGGTCATGGACGGTATTGAGGCCCTCCAGAAAATCAAGACCTATAATCCCTCCATACCGGTGATCATCATGACCGCTTACTCCTCGGTGGAGTCTGCGGTGGAGGCCATGAAATCCGGGGCCTACGATTATCTGACCAAACCCTTGGATTTTGATGAACTTCAAATGACCATTGACCGGGCCTTGGAGCACACCCAGTTGCGGCAGGAGAATGAGGAGCTCAAAGTCAGGGTCAAGGATGGCGTGGGATCCGGGCACATCATCGGGAACAGCTTGGCTATGCGCAGTCTCATGGATATGGTAGCCACAGTGGCCCCATCTGAAGCCACAGCTTTGATCACCGGACAAAGCGGTACAGGCAAGGAGCTCATCGCCAGGGCCATATACGCAGGCAGCAACCGCAGCACAGGTCCTTTAGTGACTGTCAACTGTGCGGCCTTGTCCGAATCCTTGCTGGAATCCGAGCTCTTCGGCCATGAAAAAGGGGCCTTTACCGGGGCCGACCGGCGCCGGGAGGGACGGTTTGTACAAGCCGACCGGGGAACCATCTTCCTGGACGAGGTGGGGGAGATGTCCATGCCCATGCAGGCCAAGGTCCTGCGCGTACTTCAGGACGGGGAGATACAACGGGTGGGCGGAGACCGGATCATCACTGTAGATGTCCGGGTCATCGCAGCCACCAACAAGGACTTGCTGTCCATGGTCTCCCAAGGTTCGTTCCGGGAAGACCTTTATTACCGCCTCAATGTCGTCCATATTCCCGTTCCCCCCTTACAGGAACGAAACGAAGATATCCCGGTCCTGGCCCAGCATTTCCTCAATCTTTATGCTGAGCGGAATAAAAAAAAGATTAAGGGCTTTACCCCCCAGGCCATGGATCGCCTCATCAAGCACCCCTGGCCGGGCAACGTACGGGAGCTGGAAAACGCAGTGGAGCGCTCGGTAATCCTCTCCCCAGGTGAATACATCAGTGAACAGGATTTGCCGGCAAATATCGGACAACCGCCGCAAGCGAAAGCAAACTCAGAGCCGGATACCTCGACAGAAGGGGACGACTCTCTGGACGACCTGGAAAAGACGGCTGTCTCCAGGGCCCTGGCCAAAGCTGGGGGGAACAAAAGTGAAGCTGCCAGGCTGCTGGGTATCACCCGGCGGACCCTGTACAACAAGCTGGAAAAGTACGGTCTGGACCATTCCTGACTTCCTCCTTAAGCTCCCATGATAGACGCATCCGTCCTCTTTGATCTTATCTCCCAGCATACGGCCCTGGCTTGTTTGGCCATCACCCTGATTACCGCCCTGGAATGTCTGGCTCTGGTGGGCTTATTTTTGCCCGGCACCCTGCTCATCTTTTTTTTCGGCACCCTGGCCGGTTCCGGACTCCTTCCGGCTGAGGCGGTCCTGGGCTGCACATTTTTGGGCGCATTTTTTGGGGATACCTGCAGCTATTGGCCGGGACGCCGTTATCACCAAGAAATCAAAGGACTTCAACTACTGAGAAAGCACCAGGCCTTATTTCATCGTGGTCAAAATTTTTTCCACAGACATGGGGGCAAGGGACTTATCTTCGGCCGTTTTGTGGGCCCTTTACGACCATTGGTTCCCCTGGTGGCCGGGATGATGAATTTTAGTCCCCTCAGATTTGTGCTCATAAGTCTCTGCAGTTGTGTGGTTTGGACCATTGTTTACTTGTTTCCCGGTATGTTTTTCGGTTCATCTCTGGTTGTTGTGGCCCAGATCAGCGGACGACTGGCTACAATCATTCTCTTGGTCACAGCCCTTTTTCTGTCCACTGCCTGGCTCTTTCGACTCACGGCCCGAGGCCTGGAGACGGCCGGCTTTTTGTGGATGACGAATGTCGGGAAGTGGTTGAACACCCGGCCGGCCTCAAAAAAGATCGCCCACACCCTGCGCCAGTTCGTCCGGCCCACCATCCGCCCCTATCGGGAACCAGAAGGGCTGGGAGCTTTTTTACTTCTCTTTTCCCTATGCATGTTTGGTCTTTTTGCTTTAGCCTTTCACCCCGGAACCGATTGGCATACGGCCCTGGGCAACAACTCCCTGGCCCATTTTTCCCCGGACAGCTGTATTCACGATCTCATGGTCCTGCCCAGTTTGCATAAGGGATATCCGGAGACCCTCCGGATGAGTAAGAACATGGAGGATTGTCGTCTCATCCTTCGTTTATGGTCGGTAGCTCGTGGGGATAACGAGGAAAATCCATCCCTCTGGGTAGGAATGGTCGGCAAGCAAGTCCGCCGGGAATACTTGGGTCTTTTTTCCCTGGCTGTGGAAGTTAGCGGGACACATACTTTCGGGCTTGCCCAAATAGATAAGGATTTGGGGCCAGGCTATTCCAGACAGTACAAACATCGCCAATGCGAACAAATTCAGGAGTGGGACGGGCAAGTGCTCTTAGTTCAAGAGAATACATCTCCACCTCCTATGCCTTTGGATGTGAGCCCGGAACAATTTCCTGGCCAATAATAACTTGTTTGCATCTGCTCCACAACGTAGTATGGAAAATACGTGACTGGCACACAGCACCCATTCACATCCTTAAACCAGGGAACATTGGAATATGCAGCAGACCAAAATTCTCCTTGTTGATGACGAATCTTCGGTTCTCAATATTCTGCACCGAATCATCAAAAGGATCGGAAGTGACTGTACCACCGCCTCCAGCTCCGAAGAGGCCAGAGACATTCTACAAACCGAATCATTCGACCTCCTTTTATGCGATCTCTATCTGCCCGGAGAATCCGGGATGGATCTCATTGAGTGGGTTCAAAAAAACTTTTTGCATATGGGGGTGATCATGATCTCTGGTGAAGATGATCCCGATGTGGCGGAAAAGGCCTTGGAGATGGGGGCATACGGCTATATTATCAAGCCGTTCAAGGTCAATGAGATCATTATCAATATCTCCAATGCCCTTCGCAGGCAGCACTTGGAGCACCAGCACAGGGCCCGATTCGATGACCTGGAGTTCTTGGTCGACCAAAGGACGTCAGAGCTCCACGCAGCCTTAAACGGCGTTGTCTTGGCCATTGCCAATACCTTGGAGTTTCGAGATCCCTACACTGCCGGGCACCAACGCCAGGTCGGCGAACTGTCCCGAGCCCTGGCCAGAGAAATGGGATGCACTGAGGAGCAATGTGAAGGCATTTACCTGGGCGGGTTGATTCACGACCTGGGCAAAATAGCTGTGCCTGCGGAAATCCTGAGTAAACCCACTTCCTTGTCCGAGCTTGAGTTCGCTCTGGTCAAGACGCATCCTCAAACGGGCTTCGACATCCTCAAGGATATCACGTTTCCCTGGCCTATCGCCGCCATGGTCCTTCAGCACCACGAGCGTCTGGACGGTTCCGGATACCCACAGGGGCTGACCCAAGACGAAATCCTCTTTGAAGCCCAGGTCTTGGCCGTCGCCGACGTCGTGGAGGCCATGTCCTCTCACCGTCCATATCGTCCGGGCTGGGGGCTGGAAAAGGCCTTACAGCAAGTAGAACACAACAAGGGCATCCTCTTTCATCCCCAGGTGGTGGATACATGTTTGAGGCTTTTCCAGGAAGAAGGCTTTTCCCTGACCAACGCTTCCTCGACCTAAAATGGTGATCAATGAACGAGAACAGTATACTTCCAAACGCCGGATATGAGGTCCTGGAACAGACCCCGCTCAGTATGAGCCTGTTACGATACAGAGCAAAATTTCCTTTCAAGGAAATTTCAATGCTATGAACGGAGCGTAGCCGTCAAGCGCAGGGGATTTATGAGCAGATCCAGGGCCGGGATAATACCTGGCAGAGCGATATCTGCAGACAAAAGACTCTCCCTGGAGGTACCCTCCTCCAGCATGACCGCCAACCCCAGGCCCGCAGCCTCCAGCATCATCCGGTCGTTACGCCCGTTGCCTACGCACACACAGCTTGTGGCCCCCAATTCCTGGACAAAGGCCAGCTTCTGGCCCACCTGATCCTCATGGCCCAGGATCTTCACTGAACAGGCCCAATCCTCCAGCATGGCCTGGACCTTGCCGAAGGTATCCGCGGTGATAACATGGACTTGAAGCTGAAGGGCGAGCTTGTCCACCCGTCTCCGAATTCCTTGTATCGGTTCACCGTCCACAGCCATGGTCCCGTTGTAGTCCATGACCAGGTGTTCCAAGTGCAACTGCCCGAAATCGGGGATGTCGATCTGCAACACGTCTATTCCTCCTGGCGAAAATTGTGTGCTTCCTCCTCTCCAATTTGTTCAGATAATAAGAATCGAATATTGAGGAAAAAACCTTCAACTTGTTAATCTATGGCATCAAAACGGCAGGCCTCAATGCACGACAAGCATTTGATGCAAATGTTGCGGTCAATGACTGCAGGTTCTTTTTTCTGCCAGGAGATAGCCCCCACTGGGCATACCCGATAGCACTGTCCGCAACTGGTACATTTATCCGGATTGACCTCAAATTGAATAAGAGCTGCACACTTTTTGGCCGGACAATGTTTGTCCCGGACATGGGCCTCGAATTCTTCCCGGAAAGAGATGAGAGCCGAAAGAACCGGATTGGGAGCAGATTGGCCCAAACCACACAGTGAGGTATCAGCAATGTAACTGGACAAGGCCTCCAAGCGGTCCAGATCCTCCATTTGGCCCTGGCCTTGCTGGATTTTGGCCAAAATGTCCAAAAGTCTTTTGGTGCCTTCTCTGCAGGGAGGGCATTTACCGCAGGATTCTTCCTGAATAAAGTCCATGAAATAATGGGCCATGTCCACCATGCAGGTGGACTCATCCATGACAATCATCCCCCCGGACCCCATAATGGCATGCGCCTCTGAAATGGCTTCAAAATCCACCGGCAAGTCCAAATATTTTTCCGGAATACAGCCCCCGGAAGGTCCGCCCAGCTGCACCGCCTTAAACTTCTTTTTATTCGGGATTCCTCCGCCAATATCAAAGATAATCTGCCGCAGGGGAGTGCCCATGGGCACCTCCACCAAGCCGATATTTTTCACATCTCCGGACAAGGCAAAGACTTTCGTCCCTTTGCTCTTTTCCGTGCCCACACCGGCATACCAATGACCGCCCCGGAGTATTATCTGGGGAATATTGGCCAAGGTTTCCACGTTATTTAAAACTGTGGGCTTGTCAAAAAGGCCTTTATCCGTGGATCTGGGTGGTTTTGGCCTGGGCATACCCCGCTTGCCCTCAATGGAGTGCTGCAAAGCGGTTCCTTCGCCGCATACAAAGGCTCCGGCTCCCTGGTAGATCTGGATGTGAAAATCAAATCCACTGCCCAGGATATTTTCCCCCAGCAGTCCATAGTGCACAGCCTGATCAATAGCTATAGATAATCGGCGAATGGCTAATGGATATTCTGTTCGGCAATAAATATACCCATGATGAGAACCAATAGCCCTGGCGGCAATAACCATGCCCTCAAGGACGGAATGCGGATCTCCTTCCAGGATACTACGGTCCATGAATGCGCCGGGGTCACCTTCATCCGCATTACAGACGACATACTTGATATCAGCTTCAGCTCGGGCTCCTGCCTGCCATTTGATATGGGCTGGAAATCCTGCCCCTCCTCTGCCCCTAATGGACGAGACCTTGACTTGGTCAATAATTTCTTCCGGACTGATTTCCAATAAGGCCTTTGCTGCTCCCTGGTACCCATCCCTGGCGATATATTCATCAATTGATTCGGGATCTATTCGTCCACGGTTGCGCAAGGTCCAGAAAAGTTGAGGCCCAAAAAAAGGTGTATCCTTTTCTTCCGGTATTTCCTGCACAGGCTTTGGTGAGTACAGTTTTTTGGAAAACGGCTCTCGGTCTACTGCGAGTTTGTTCACCAATTTGGGAATATCATTTACTGTGAGCTGCTTATATATACTTCCATCCGGCTCAACCAGCAGGCTGGGAGCCAAGGAGCAATATCCAGGGCAATCCTCTTCCGGCACATCGATGATCTCGATTCGATCTCGGAGATCTTGCTTCTGCACCTCATCCAGCAGGGCCTGATAAATTTCATTGCTGCCTTTGGCCCGACAACCCTGACCATTGAAAACTTTTATTCGCAGTGGTTCGTGCATGGCTGCTCTCTTTTTCATTCACCGTTAAGGGTCTGGAGTTCGGCCAATGCAAAATCAGTTTGCACTTCTCCTCCCAGCACATGTCTCTTAAAAACTTGACGCATTTTATCTGCATCCATGTATGCATACATAACAGGCTGTTCACCCCGGCGTTCAACAGTAACATTTGGTTCAGAACTGCACATACCGGCACATCCACAGGGAATTATCTGGACCGAAATCTTATCTTGCTTGGCAACTTCATCCTGCAAAACATCCATAACTTCCTGTGCGCCGGCAGCTAATCCGCAGGTCCCCATATGGACCATAACCCGAACATCAAACTTTTCCGAGGTCTGAGCAGACATTTCCCTGACCGCCTGCTTTTGTATCTGGTCCAGATCGTCTTTGCATCTACATAAAGTCATTGCTCCCGCTCCTCTGGGTTCTTTTGATTATAATATTATAACCGTGAACCCTGCAGTTAATCATAGGAATCCAAAATACTATGAATTTTACCGGGGGTGACACAGCCATGGGTGCTATCGTCCACCACCATGACCGGAGCCAGACCACAGGCCCCCAGACAGCGAACAGAACCTAAAGAAAAACGTCTCTGGTCATCGGTTCCCCCTTCAGGCACCTTATAATCAGCTTCAATTCTGCGAATCACTTCACTCGCCCCTTTGACGAAGCACGCAGTACCTTTGCATACCTTGACACTATGTCGGCCCTGAGGAGTAAAAGAAAAAAGAGAATAAAAGGAGGCTATGCCGAAGACTTCGCTCTTGGGCACTCCAAGCTCCTGACCGATGTAATCTAAGAGCGGTCCAGGTAAATACCCAATGAGGTTCTGACACTCCCTAAGGGTGGGTATCACCGCACCAGGAGTGCCTTTTAGTTGAGCAATAACCGCATCAATCTCTTCCCACATATCTGCACTGATATCTTCGTGCTCAGGCCGAAAAAAAGTCTGGTACATTTTCAAGACTCCTTACGAAATGGACAATAGAAAAATGACGTATCATTCATGAATGGTTTTTATGTGGATTTGGCCACATGCACTGCACAGGCCTTGAACTCCGGAATTCCAGATACCGGATCAGTGGTCGGATTCGTGAGTACATTGGCCGCAGCCTCGGCATAGTGAAAGGGGATGAACACAGTTCCGGCCACCGCAGTTCTGGAAATGGCAACTTTGGCCTGGATGGAACCCCGCCGAGAGCTGACCTTTACTGTATCACCCTGGGCAATGGCATTGGTCAGGGCATCCTCAGGAGCCATTTCCACCAAACACTCCTTGGCCAAGGAGTTCAGACCCTTTACTTTTCTGGTCATGGTCCCGGTATGGTATTGGTACAGTATGCGGCCGGTGGTCAGCCACAGGGGATAGGCTTCGTCCGGTTCTTCAGCCGGAGGTGCAAATTCCTGAGCTTGAAACTGCCCCAGCCCACAAGTAAATTCAGAACAATGCAGGATGGGGGTTCCCGGATCATCAGGCCCCAGACATGGCCAATGCAGTCCCTCATTTTCCAAACGGCAATACTCAATGCCTCGATATTGAGGGGTCAGCGAGGCCACTTCATCCATTATCTGGGCACTGTTTGCATATTCCCAATGGACTCCGAACTGGGATGCAAGTCGAATAATGATCTCACTGTCTGCAAGGCTGGATCCAATGGGCTCTAAAGCTTTCCTCACCCGCTGCACCTTGCGCTCGGTATTCGTAAATGTGCCCTCTTTCTCGGCAAAAGTGCAGGCCGGGAGGACAACATCCGCATACTGAGCGGTCTCGGTCATAAAAATATCTTGAACTACTAAAAAATCCAGATTGTCCAAAGCCTGCCTGATGTGCATGCTGTCAGCATCCGAAAGAACCGGATTTTCGCCGATAATATACATGGCTTTCAGTTCATTGCTTAAAGCCCGGGGAAACATCTCCGTGACCTTCAGCCCCTCAGTATCCGGCAGGGAGGGGACATACCACCTGGTTTGCATGGTCTCCCGGACAGCTGCATCAGTCACTTTTTGATATCCCGGATAGACATTGGGCAAGGCACCCATATCACAGGCTCCTTGCACATTGTTCTGACCCCGCAAAGGATTCACTCCTCCTCCAGGGATGCCGATGTGCCCGCAGAGCATGGCCAGATTGGCCAGGGATTTCACATTGTCCGTACCGCATACGTGCTGGGTAATACCCATGGTATAGAAAATCCCGGCCGCTTGAGCTTGGGCATAGAGTCTGGCTGCAAAACGCAGGGCCTGGGGGTCGATGCCACATATGTCCTGTACCCGCTCCGGGGTGTACTCAGAGACGACAGCCTGCAGTTGTTCAAAATCCTGCGTCCGCTGAGCTATAAATTCCTGGTTATACAGGCCTTCATCCAGAATGATGTGCATCATGCCGTTTATCCAGGCGATGTCCGTCCCCAGGTTCTGGCGCAGCCAGATGTGAGCAAAATCAACCAAAGGAATGCGCCTGGGGTCAATGACGATGAGCTTGGTCCCTTTTTTAACCGCTCTTTTGATCCGCGTAGCCAGGACCGGATGGCTTTCTGTGGTGTTTGAGCCCGTGACCAGGATGACATCTGCCTGCTCAATATCGGCTATGGAGTTGGTCATAGCCCCACTTCCAAACACCTGGCCCAAACCAGCCACTGTAGAGGAGTGACACAGGCGGGCACAATGATCGACATTGTTGGTCCCCAAAACCGTCCGGGTAAATTTCTGTATCAGAAAGTTCTCTTCATTTGTGATCCGGGCAGAACTCAGGACCCCGATGCTGTCCGGGCCGTTTTGGGTCATAGCCTTTTGCAATCCAGCTGCACAGGCCTGTAACGCCTCATCCCAGTCAGCTTCCCGAAACTGCCCATTTTCTTTGATCAAAGGGGTCTGCAAGCGGTGGGCAGAATTGACGAACTCAAAACCGAATCGGCCCTTAACGCACAGGCTGCCTGCATTGGGCAACGCGTTTTCCACCCCGGTCACTTTGTGGATCTCGTTGTCTTTGACGTGCACATACATTTGGCATCCCACCCCGCAGTAGGGGCAGGTGGTCCGGATCTTTTCCGTCTGCCAGGCCCTGGGCCTGAATCTGGCATCCTTGGGGACCAAAGCCCCGGTGGGACAGGCTTGAATGCATTCTCCACAAAACACGCAGTCCGAATCCTTGAGTGCTCTGTCGCCGGCAGCCACGATCTTGCTTGCTTTGCCCCGGTACCCAAAGCTGATGGCATTGTTGACCTGAATATCCTGACAGGCCTGCACACACCGACCACACAGGATACAGCGGGAAAAATCTCGGATAATCAAAGGACTGACTGTTTCCATCTGGTAGGGTGGTACCTGCCGGGTAAAGGAAGTTCCGGTAACCTGATAGCGATAAGCCAAATCCTGCAAGGTGCATTCTCCGGCTGCCGGACACAGGAGACAATCGTGATTCCCGGAAGCCAGCAAAAGTTCCAGGGTATATTTCCGGGAAGAAACGACCTTTTTTGATTCCGTCTGCAAATCCATGCCCTCTCGGGCAGGTGTGGAACAGGAAGTAATGAGCTTACCAGAAGCTGTGTCCTCAACTACGCATATCCTGCACGCCCCAGTAGCTGGAAGCCCATCCATGTGACACAAAGTGGGAATGAATATCCCATGTGCCCGGGCCACATCCAGTATAGTGGCTCCTTTATCAAAGGATACAGGGGTACCATTTAAAGTCAAAATTGGCTTTTCACCCATAATAGTTGCTCCAATTCTTTCGGGAGTGAACAGGCTGAAACTGAGCTTTTTACAGAGTGAATCAGAAAAAATATCAAAAATCAAGAAAATCAAGTAAACTCACTGCACGGACTCTAACACTTGAACATATAAATCGCAAACGAACAGGCAGTCAAAGATGCGAACAGGTAACTTACAAAGAGGGCAGGGCTTGGGGTCAAACCCGCCCTTCTCGAAAAACCCCGGCTTGTCGGCAGTAGGCCGCCCTTGCCCCCAAGGGCGGGCCCTCTTCGAGGTAAATCTCATTTCAAAGGAGTTCGTTTTGAAGAAGTTGCACTGCGAACACATGTGCAAGATGGCTCCAATCAGGCTTGAATGTGCAGACCTGCCGTAGGGGAAGAGCTGCGGGCAGCCATGCGGGCATATTCATAAAGGCCCTGAAAAGCCGGCATCCGATCTGGAAAACCCGAGTATTGGGACGCAGGTGCCAAGCCATCCCGACCACTCATTCCGGCCTGGCCTGGATGTACTTGAGGTGAGCCGTCTTCTGAAGAGTCATTGTCAGCAGATCGGATGGAGGTCCCGGCCGGAACATCAGACCCAGGGCCCTGGCTCTTGTCTGCTTCCCGTTTTTCCCGCTGCACTTCCATTTGAGCCTGCATTTCCATGGATGCAGCCTGGGCTGCTACGGAAGCGTCCTGGGCCGAGGGCTGGGCTGGGGCTTTGGCCGCGCGCTGAATGGCCTCAGCCTTTTCGATGGTTGCTTGTGGATCGCCAGGAACAGGGGATACATCAATAGACACTTCCCCGCCCACTGCGTACATCTTTCCGTCCGGTCCGATGCGGTAGGAATAATTCGCGCCACCTTGCACATACTGCCCGCCGGCGGCTATATGCGCCTGTTCATGGGCCTTGACCTCTCGTTCCCGGGATTTGAGCTCCTGGAGGACTTGCCGTTCTGCCTGGGAAAGATCCAGAGTGTAGGCGGCGTCACTTTGCGAAGCTTTGGGGCTGTTTTTGGACGGGGAGGAAGGATCTGTTGGCTTTGTATTCTCTGGATTAAGAGAGGTATCCTGTTTATTGCCGTCCGGCTGCGGTGTTTTGTTGTGGGCGGGCGGCAGTGCGGATTGGACAGCAACCGGAGCCTGATCAGGCGTGGTGCGGAAATTTTTTGGGCCGGACAATTCTGATTGCATCCCCGAGACGGTCTGAGCACCGAAAATCCGGTGGTGAGTGGATGCGGAAAGTCCGAGCATAGGGAGTCACGTCCTTGGTTCATTTACTGCACTCTTATGGCCCCAGCATATATCTTCGCCAACCTCAGCCATGTTGTCAATACTTCGCCTGATGAAAACAGGACTTTTTTCTGCTTCACATCGGCAACGATTTCAGCGATGAACCAATTTTTTCATCGCCGGATGTGGCCCTTTTCAATCGAAATATCCTTCATATTGCCAGCCTTTTCCGCAACCTCTCCTTGATAAGCCCAGCCCCCGCCCAAAGCCTTGTACAGCCTGGCCAGATTGGAGGTCACCTGGCCCAGAGACTGGATATATTCATCTTCCAGTTCCAGAAGGGAGCGCTGGGCATCAAGGACATTATAAAAATCAACCAGCCCAGCTTTGTACCGGTCCCGGGCCAAGAACTCAGTCCGTTTGGCAGCTGAAACGGCTCTTTTCAAGGACTCTGCCCGCATCTGCTCCTTGGCATATGCAGTCAAAGCATCTTCTATCTCTTCCTGGGCCCGGAGCACTGTGGATGTGTATTCCAGCAATGCCTGCTTTTGTTTTTCCGTTTGCAGATCAATATTCAGCCGCAGGGCTTGTCCATTGAATATATTCCAGGATATTCCAGGTCCAATATTCCAGAATCTACTTTCTGGGCTGAGAAAATCGCTACCTGAATCCAGTGCTTCCAGACCTATGGTCCCCAATAAATGAAACTTGGGATACAGCTCTGCCGTGGCCGCTCCAATCCTGGCCGTTTGGGCCGCCAGCTGCCTTTCCGCCCGTTGGATGTCCGGGCGGCGACGCATGGCTTCGGCCGGAATGCCCACAGCCACCTGGGAAGGTATGTCCGGTATAGCCTTTGCCTGCGAAAGCTCCGACTCCAAGGCCCCGGGAGTAAGACCCATCAGGACGGCCAGCCTGTTTTTGGCCGCCTGCAGCCCGGTTTGCAGGCTGGATATTTGGGCCCGGGTCCGTTCCAGATTGCGCAAAGATTGCTGAACAGCCAGTTCATCTATTAATCCGGACTCATACCTGGACTTGTTCAAGTCATACGCCTTCTGCTGGTTGGTTATGTTCGACCTGGTTATTTGCAGTCTTCGCTGATAGGTTCGTACCTCCGTGTAATTCAGGGCCACTTCGGCCATCAGACTGATCAAGACCTCGTTCACTCCCGCCCGACTGGCCTCCAGCTCTGCCTGAGCGGCCTGAACCGAACGCTGTATTCCGCCGAACAGATCCAGCTCCCAGGCGGAATCGAACTGCCCAAGGTAGTAATCGTGCTCCTCTCCCCCGGACATAGAAGGCATGGACTCACTGCCCCGCTGCCTTTGTACCCGGCTGTCTGCACTCATGGATGGAAGGAGGCCGGATTTGCTGATTCCCCTGTTCAGACGGGCCTGTCTGAGCCTGGAGAGGGCAATCTTCAAATCCAAATTCCCTTCCACGGCCTGCTTCTCCAGTTTGCAAAGCACTGGATCATCGAATACTTCCCACCACTTGGCCAGCGTGCCGTTCTGAGGCCTGGTCGCTTCCAGGCCTTTTTCCATGGCTGCGGTCCAACCCTGGGGAGAATCGGGCTGCACCGGGCTGTAGTTCGGCCCCACCATGGCGCATCCGCTCAGAAAAAGAAGCAGACCCAGAGAGGTCAGACCCACGACTGCACACAGATATTTGTTTTTCCATATATGAACATGTCTTCTGCCAAAATGCATACCTGGCCTCATATCTTGTGGATGACAACGTTTTACCTTCTCTGAATCCATCAATTCCTCGATCTTAGAATTCCTCAATTCCAGAATTCTTCACTCTCCACCTCTGCCATTTCTCGCCCAAGCGCTGGAACAGAAAGTACAGGGCCGGTATGAGGAAAATCCCCACGGTGGTGGCGGCAATCATCCCGGAAAAAACCACTGTGCCGATATGTCTTCGGCTGGCGGCTCCTGCTCCGACTGCTAAAACCAGGGGAGCCACCCCGAGAATAAAGGTCAGGGCGGTCATGAGGACCGGACGAAAACGGATTCCTGCTCCGTCGATTGCCGCCTGATACGCGTCAAGCCCTTTATTTCTCTGCTCCTTGGCAAACTCGACAATAAGTATTGCATTTTTCGCAGCCAGACCGACAAGGAGGACCATTCCGATTTGTGCGTACAAAGACAATGGATTTGCAGTCAGCCATAGGCCGACAAAACCCCCCAGAGTGGCCACAATCACGGACAGAACAATGGATAAAGGCAGATTCCAGCTCTCATACAAAGCCACCAGAAAGAGGTAGGCAAAGAAAATGGCCAAAGCAAACAAATATCCTACCGTCCCGCTGGCTTTTTGCTCTTGATAGGACATGGTGGACCACTCAAAGGAATACCCTTCGGGCAGGGTTTCTTGTGCCAAGCGCTTCATGGACTGCATGGCCTGACCGGACGAATATCCCGCCGCCGGCTCGCCTTTGATGGCCGCACTAGAAAATTGATTGTACCGGTTGATCACCTTGGCCCCTATAACTGTAGACAGGCCGATCAAATTCTTCAGGGGCACTTCTTTGCCGTTATCGCTTGTAACGTATAAGTCTTTAATATCTTGTCTGTTTTTCCTGTATTCAGCCTGGGCCCGGGCCTTGACCTGATATGTCCGCCCATACAAGTTAAAATCGTTGACATACTGCGAACCAAGCTGCTGACTCAAGGTAGAAAACACCCGGCTGACCGGAACACCCAATTCTTCCATCCGGGTCCGGTCCAGATCGATGAAGATCTGCGGCGTGTCCGCAGAAAAAGTCGTATACACCCGGGTGAGCATGGGATCCTGATTGGCTTTCCCGGCCAAGGCCATGGCAGTAGAGGCCAATTCCTGCGGAGGCTGGTCCTGAGTGGCTTGAAGCCTGAAGTCGAAGCCTCCGGTGATACCCAGTCCCTGAATGGGGGGTGGGACAAAGGCCCGGATATTGGCCGTGGTGATGGAATTGAGCTCCCTGGATGTCTTGGCCACCAGGGCATCTATATGCAGCTCCGGGGCCTTGCGCTCTTCCCAGGGATCCAGATCGGCAATCACAAATCCAACGTTTTCCGATTTGCCGGACAATAGGCTGAATCCGTTGACCGCCAAGACTCGCTCCACGCCTTCCATGGTCAGAAGCTTATCCGTGACCTTTGCGGTGACATCATCGGTCCGTTGCAGGGTAGCTCCTTCCGGCAGCTGGACATCGATGAGGAATCCGCCCTTGTCCTCCTGGGGGATAAAACTGCTGGGTAGATAGTCGGAAAAAAACCAGGCCCCGCCGACCACAATCGCAAACAGACCCACGGCCACAGCCAAATGCCGAATGAGCCAGGACACCACACCGGTGTATGTCCGCCGCGAGAAGCGCATATAGGCATTGAACCAACCAAAGGGTCCGCGTTTATGGGGTTTTGGCTTTTTCATCAAAACACCGCACAAGGCCGGGCTCAAAGTCAAAGCACATATGGAGGAAATAAGCACGGAAACGCACAGACTGACCCCAAACTGCTTGTACAGCAGCCCGGTGATGCCGGGCATAAAGGCTACAGGGACAAAGATAGCCAAAAGGACCAAGGTGGTGGCCACAATAGGTCCGGAAACCTGCTCCATGGCCTTTATCGCTGCCTCCTTGGGCCCCAAGTCTTCCTCGTCCATAATCCGATGCACATTCTCCACAACCACGATGGCATCATCCACAACCAGGCCGATGGCCAGAATAAGGGCAAAGAGAGTAATGGTATTTATATTAAATCCCAGAGCCAAGAGGACGGCAAATGTACCGATAATGGAAACAGGTACAGCAGCAGCTGGAATCAGAGTGGCCCGTATATTCTGCAGGAAAATGAAAATAACGAAGACCACGAGGAGAAAAGTCAGGCCCAAAGTAAAGGTGATCTCCTGAATAACCTCCTTGACGTACTCCGTTGTGTTGTAAGGGATCATATATTCGATGCCTGATGGCAGATCCCGGGCCTGGCCCTTGAGCTCCTCTTCCACAGCCTGCATGGTCTCCAAAGCGTTGGCCTCTGAGGAACGATAGAGGGCCATGTTGATGGCCACGTTTTTGTCAAACTTTCCGTAGGCGCTGTAGTCCACGCTGCCCAACTCCACCTCGGCCACATCCTTGACCCGAACCAGGCCTCCCTGCTCGTTGCTGCGAACGACTATATCCTCGAACTGCTCCGGGCTTTCCAGCCGTCCCTGGGCCCGCAGAGTATATTGCATCTTCTGGCCCGGAACACTGGGAGCTGTGCCGATAGATCCCAGGGTGGCCTGGATATTTTGCTGTCTGATGGCCTGGATCACCTCATCCGGACTCATGTTCAAAGCTGTCAGCAGATCCGGATCCATCCAGATGCGCATGCTGTACTCAGACTCTCCGAAAATGTAGACATCGCTGACGCCATCAATGCGCTGCAGGGCATCCTTGATGGTCCGACTCACATAGTTGCTGATGAACAGCCGATCCCGGGAGCCATCTGGAGAGGTAAAGGAAACAACGCCCAACATGTCTGATGAACGCCGACGGACATTGATACCTTGATCCAGGACCGCTTTCGGCAGCCGGGATTCGGCCAACTGCAGACGGTTCTGGACATTGACCTGGTCAATATCCGGGTCAGAATCCACATCAAAGGTCACTTCCAGGGAGTATCCACCGTCGTTGGTGCAGTCGGACTGCATATAGAGCATGTCCTCCACACCGTTCATTTCCTGCTCAATGGGAGCGGCAACCGTGTCCTTGACCACCTGGGCATTGGCTCCTGGATAGGCAGCACTGACCCTGATCACCGGCGGTGTAATGGAGGGGTATTCAGCTACCGGCAAGGAAAATATGGCTATGATTCCAGCCAGGGTAATGATGATGGAGATGACCACCGACAACCTTGGCCGTTCAATAAATATCTTGGAAAACATCTTCTAGCTGTCCTTTGCATCCTTGATCTCGATATTTACCCGCTTTTCAGGAGCTGCTTTTTGTATGCCCTGGATAATTACCAGCTCACCCTTTTGCAGGCCTGAAGTGACCATGACCTTGCCGTCTTTGACCTTACCGGTTTTGATTCTTTGTTTCTCAACTATATTGCCTTTATTGACCACAAAGACAAAATCCCCTTCCCTGTCCCTTTGCACCGCGGCCTGAGAAACAGCAGGCTGCATCTTTGCTTCTGCGGACTGAACAAATACATTCACATACTGACCGGGAACGAGCTGGCCTTTTGGATTCTCGAATCTGGCCCAGACGGCTATGGTCCCGGTTTGGGGATCCATTTTGTTGTCTATAAAATCAATTGTCCCCTGGTGTGGATAGGCTTTTTGATCCGGAAACTTGATGCGAACGGCGAGATCGGGATCAGTATTTTGAGAGTGGGCATCGGCAAAGGCTTCTTTCATCATGTCTATGTCCCGGTCACTGACCGAGAAAAGAACTCGAATCGGATCTATGCTCACGATTTCGGCCAAAGGACCGGACGAGGCCCCGACCAAGTCCCCTTTTTTATAAAAGCTCTTCCCAATACGACCGTCCATCGGAGCTTCTATGGTGGTATACTCCAGATCGATCTTGGCCAGTTCCAGGCTGGATTTTGCCTCTTGCACTTCGGCTTTGGCCAAGTCCGCGGCTGCTTGGGCATCATCAAGGTCTGTTTGGGGCACGCTCTCCGGTTGCGCTGAACGCAGACGCCGCAATCGGGTCTTTGTCTTGAACAGATTGGCCTCGGCCTGGTTCAGCTTGGCCCTGGCCGAGGCTACATGGGCCTTGTACGGAGCCTGTTCAATAACGTACAGAAGCTGTCCCTCCTGCACAAAAGAGCCTTCCTGAAAGTTGACCTCCTGCAGATAGCCCTCGACCCTGACCCTAAGATCCACCGATTCTATGGCTTCCACATGCCCGATATATTTCTCCGCCTGCGTGGCGTCCAAAAGCTGGACAGGAGCGACCTGGACCAAAGGCGGAGGATCTTCTTCGGTTCCCTGAGCAGCCCAGCCAATAGCGGGAATCAAAGTCATCCATGCAAGCAGGAAAGAGAAAATTTTTTTCATGTCCTATATCCTCCAGTTCACATGCTGATTTGTGAGATGATATTCAGATTCAGGCCGTATGCTCAGCTGCATAAAAACCATTCCTACCGTTGCCATACAGAACACTGCTCTGCCCGAGCTGTACGTACTGTGATGACTTCTATACACATGGCATAATTCCTCCAAACAGAAGAATATGCAATGCACTTGCCAAAAAAAATAAATAGAAAAATCATAAACTTATACACACAAAAAGTAGACTGATTGCTAAATTATACAGTATAAGGTAAGAATATGTACATTATTTCGTGACTTTAACATATCTCACCACATAGCGTAAAATAATATGTCTTCTTCTCCGGATTCGTTTTTTCGGGAAACGGTTCTGCGCATTTGCAGCAGCCTGGACATCGACAAGGCCCTGGGCCGCTGTCTGGAATACCTCAAGAACTTCATCCCCGCCGATTCCATGCACCTCTCGGTCTATCTTACGGATTTACAGATGCTTGAGTTCGTATCCGCGGCCGGCGACATCCAAGACAGACCACATGTCGGAGCCATTTCTGTGCCGGCCATCGATTGGGAAGCGCCGGAAAACCAATGGCCGGGTATACATTCCCTGCACATGATCAACAACCCCAAAAACGAGCCGGACATCCAGAACATCCTGCACCAATTGGATATGGATCCTTATTTTTCGTCCATGGTTATGCGCTTATCCTTAGAGGAAAGCTATATCGGAGAAGTGGCAGTCAAAAGCCGGGGGATAAATAAATACACTCAAGATCACGCCCGCCTCTTTGTCCAATTGCGAGAGCCTTTGGCCGTAGCTTTGGCCAATGCCCTCAAACACAAGGAAGTGGTCCGACTCAATGAGATATTGGCTGACGAAAGCCGCTATTTTCAGCAAGAGCTGCGGGCCAAGGAAGGCGGAGAAGTGATTGGGGCGGATTTCGGCCTGCGCGGGATCATGCAGCAGGCCCAACAGGTGGCCCAGTTGGACAACCCGGTCTTGCTTTTGGGAGAGACCGGATGCGGGAAAGGAATTATTGCCGACAGCATCCACAAGCTTTCCCATCGCTGTCAGGGCCCTATGATCACTGTGAACTGCGGGGCCATTCCCGGACCTTTGTTGGAAAGCGAGCTTTTCGGGCACGAAAAAGGGGCCTTCACCGGGGCGGAACGGCAGAAAAGAGGCCGATTTGAACGCGGACAAGGGGGCACGGTTTTTTTGGATGAAATCGGCGAACTCCCTTTGCAGTCCCAAGTGAAATTGCTCCATGTCCTACAGCACAAAGAAATAGAGCGTGTGGGAGGCAGTCGAAGTATTCCTCTGGATATCCGAATCATTGCCGCCACAAACCGGGATCTGGCCGCCATGGTCAGGGGTGGCCAGTTTCGGGAGGATCTCTGGTACCGGCTCAACGTCTTCCCGGTCATGGTCCCTCCCCTGCGTCAACGCAAAGAGGATATCCCGGCCCTGGTCCACCACTTTTTGCAGCGCAAAGCCGCAGACCTCAAGCTTCCCTATCGTCCAAAGCTTCCGGCCGGAGCTCTGGACCGGCTTATGCTTCATGACTGGCCCGGAAATGTGCGGGAGTTGGAAAACTTTATCGAAAGGGCCTTGATCCAATCATCCAGCGGTGAAGTTCAAATAGACCATTTGCTGCAAAGTATTTCCAAAGATCAGGGATCTGCGGTTTCCCAGATTTGGGAAGGGTCAACCTTTCCCAGTCTGGATGCTGTCTGTGCCACCCATATCCGCCAGGCCTTGAGCCTGGTCCAGGGAAAGATCAGCGGTCCGGGAGGAGCAGCTGAGCTTCTGGGCCTGCACCCCAATACCTTGCGCCAACGAATGGATAAATTGGGTATAGCTTTCAGAAAAAAATCCAATTCCAAATAAGCATATAATCTACCGGTTGTGGAAAACCCTGCTCCCAGATGTGCGCATTTGAGATCGGTATCTTTGGCTGTCTACCCGGTGTTATCTATGTTCCTAAACTGTTTCCGAATGTGTTCTTTTGATATAAAATAAAATCAAAATCTTATCTAATTTATGAACAAAGGAACCGCCCCTATAATTTCCTATAATCTGAAGAACAATATTATCATAGAAGAGAAGAAGAAATTCCCATCCGCAGCAGACACAAAAAAAGGCGCTCCCTGGAGAACGCCCTGACATAAGACCACAGTCTACAACACGATGTGCACCTCAGCTGAGATGGAGCGAGCGGACATACCGTTTGAACCTGTGCATGGCTTCCTTGAGCTTTTCATTGTTCACAGTTCCGGCAATACGCACACATCCTTCACCAGAGGCCCCAAAGGCGGCTCCGGGGATGACCAGGACTTTTTCTTGCTCCAAAAGGGAAAGGGCAAAAGATGTGCTGTCCTTGTTCACCTCGCTGATATCCGGAAAGAGATAGAAGGAACCGGCCGGACGATGACAGCGCAGACCAGGAATCTCCTGCAACCGGTTCCAGAGCAGGTCTACACGGCGATGAAAGCTCTCGGACATGCGCAGAAAAGGGCTTTGGTCCATATTCAAGGCCGCCAAAGCGGCCCGTTGCCCGGGGGTGTTCACACAGGTGGTGGCGTAATTGACCACCTTGATAACCTGGGGCATGAGCCAGCTGGGTCCAAAGGCAAAGCCCACCCGCCATCCGGTCATGGCAAAGGTCTTAGAACAGGACTTGATGACCAGGGTCTGCTCAGCCATTCCCGGCCGGGTAACAATGGATTCGAAGTGTCCTTCAAAAACCATGCGGTCATAGACTTCGTCGGAAAGAACAACAAGTTTTTTGTCCCGGACAATTTCGGCCAGCTCGTCCAGAGTTTGAGCGTCCAAAACATTTCCGGTGGGATTGTTCGGAGAATTGAGGATCAGGACCTTGGTCTTGGCGGTGACCGCCTGTTTGAGGTCTACGGGGCGCAGGGTGAAGCCGGTGTCAAAAGAGGTGGGAACCGGGACCACCCGGCCCCCGGCCATGATGACATGGGCCTTGTAGGCCGGAAAATAGGGTTCCGGGATGAGCACTTCATCACCTGGTTCCAGAAGGGTCTGCAATGCGGCGCTTAAAGCCCCCATCCCGCCGGGGGTGACCACAATATTGGATTCAGGGACATTGAATCCGGTCGAGGTTGAGAATTGCCGGGACAAAACTTGGAGAAGCTCAGGATCACCTTGGGCCGGAGCGTAATGGGTAAAACCGTTGTGGACGTCCTGCATTGCCCTGTGAGTGACCTCTTGCGGCGTGTCGAAATCCGGCTCGCCGATACCTAAGCTGATGCAGTCGGCCATGTTCGCCGCCCGCTGGCTCATGTCCCGAATAACGCTGAACTGCAGGGAGGCAATCCTGGAGGAAATCATGTTTTCCATTTGGGATTGACTGGTACTCATTGTACGTGTCCTTCAGAGTTGGAAGTTGCACAGGGAAAGACCTCCCGGGGATAATTGAAACGTACAGCCATGAACAGCTCGCTGAAGGGAATTGGGGTGGAGTCTGCGCCCAAGGCCTCGGTCATGGCCATATGGGCAGGATTTTGCATGATGCGCACCTTGAGACCGTCCATCAAGCGGAAAATTTCGAAATTTGACTCCAAGAATGTGCAGCTGTCAAGGGCGCAATGTGGAGGATATTGATTTGGGGGGCGATCTTTAGGCCCAGGGGGCTTTGGACCAGTCTTCTGATAGGCTCAGTCCTTCCCGGGTGTCTTTCATGTTTATGCCGCCTGCCTGGCCAGCATATAGGCCTTGCGTTGAGAAATCAGGTGAATACGTTTTTCAAACCCCACGCCCAGCCCGTCTTTGGCCTCATAGGCCAATGCCAGGCGACATATCTCTATAGCTTGATCAAACTCCATACATTCGGTGAGGGCTATGGCGTAGTAGCTGAAAGTAAAAAAATATGGTTTGCTTCCAAATCGATCGACAAGCTCGGATATGATTTCGGGCATTTCTTTGATATGGGCCCGGGCTGCATTCATAAACCGCTCTCGCATTTGCGGGTCCTGATGCCGTTTGGGAAAGCTTTGGGCGATAATGTCCCGATATAATAGGTGCCGGTTCAGGGGGCTTTTTTCATGTTCCAAGGCCTGCAGCATAAGATCCACATCATTTACAAGCCTGGCTTCCTGTGCTTTTATATACTCCTTTTCGTGATGCTGAGGAGACATCAAAGGTAATGTTTTTCCCTGAATCTCTTTTGTATCTGCT
Organism: Thermodesulfobacteriota bacterium; assembly: GCA_051749205.1. GTDB lineage: Bacteria > Desulfobacterota > Desulfovibrionia > Desulfovibrionales > Desulfothermaceae > Desulfovermiculus. The sequence goes on from JBNJII010000014.1 coordinate 22,818, forward strand.
GGAGGAGATTTTTTTTCTGTAGTAATTATTTTTTTCCACAATAAAAATGAAATTATTGTAGATATTATAATGGTAGATATTATAATCCACAACATGTAAAATCTCTGGTAAATATTTATAATGTGATGTAATATAGGAGATTAATTGATGTTAAAAAAACAATATTATATTTATAAATTCTCAGGGTAAATTGTGTATCGAAGATATTTCGATGGATCTCTTGGAATGTTTTTTTGCTGAGGGGATTTCATGCTTTGATACTCTTATTTAATTAATTATTTATACAGCAATATATATAGGAAGTATAACTTATTTATTGATATTTATTAAGTTTTTCTTTTCCGAAAAACATGTTTCATAAGATGTATTCTTTTACTATGTTTGAAAAAAGTGAAATTGCTTCATTTAAATTGGTATAACTAGAATTTGTATTTGTCAATAGGAATTCAAAAAAATATATTTGTATAAATAATACAGTTTATTATTAAAATTTGGACCAATATAGTTATCATACACAGAAACAGGAGGAGTAGGTCCATGAGCTTACGACTAGTTGGAGTCGGCGGATTGGGGCTTATGCTCAGTCCAGCTGCCAGGCATTTGTCAGGTTCTTCATCAGCTGCATTTATCCGCATACACGATCGGGGTACCCAGGATCCGAGACGGGATGAATGCAGACAGGCCTGGAGGGCCCATGGAGCCCAGTTGGTTCCGGATTTAAAATCACTGATCGGAGATGGAGATGTGGATGGAGTGGTCGTGTGCGCTGGAAAAAACGGGGATGACTGCCAGATACTGCGTACCCTGGTTCCTTTACTAAAAAAACAATGTGCAACTCCTCCTTTTGTCCTTCATTTGTCCACAGTGAGCAGCAATTTTGTCCTGGCTGCCCACAGTTATTTACAGGCTCAAGGCATCCCCTATGCAAATTATCCTTTGACCGGCGGACCGGCTGGGGCTGAACATGCTTCAATGCTCATATTGGCCAGTGGCGACCCGGGTTTATATGCCAGGCTGGAGCCCAGCCTCAAGGAAATCGGAACTCCCGAATATTTTGGAGAAAACGTGGCTGCCGGGTCGGAAGTAAAGCTCATCGGTCAGCTCATGGTCTTTAATGGATTGACCGGCATCAGCTCGGCTGCGGCCTTAAAATCAGAGTGTTTTCAAGAACCTCTCAGCGGAAACGCTCAGGCCGAGTTTTTTGATTTCTTAAATGCCGGAGCAGGCGGAACCAGGCAATGGGATGTTGCTTTGAGTAAAGGAGTGCGCAGCAATGTATGGGATCAGGGCTTTATGCTCCAGCATGCTGCTGTGGACGCCGTATACGCCGCCCATCTGTGCCTGGAGCGTGGGCTCTCCACCTTGACGGTTATGCCCATGCTGAGCACCGCCTTGGCTTTTTCTTTTGTGATGAATAAATACCAGGGAACGCCTATGGCCACCCACGCCGTTGTTCGAGAGTTCACTGCTGAAAATGCCGGCCAGTTGGATGCATTTGTCCAAGATAAGCTTGACTTCTCTTCTCCGGAGCAAAGCCTGTATACCGTGATCAACGCCTTACCCCCGCGAGTCCAGGACAGCGTGCTTCTGGATGTCGATGAGGGCAGCTTTGAATAAAAAAAAAAGCAAGAAACACCGCATTCATTGACGCACAAAGATCCGCATTTTGATTTTTTGACCTGGAGAATCATCTTTGCTAATGCAATTTATGCGCTTGGTCTGCCCTGGCTGGGTGAGGCCGAAAGGCTGCACTTGAATGCCGGATCATTTTGCTTTGAGGCACAACTGCACCATGCTGCAGTACGGAAATGGCAATACCTTAATAACAACTCAGCATCCCGGGAGGAGAAAGTATGGTCCGAGGCAGCTTCAGCCACAATTACCGTCCGGACAAGCTCAGAGAACTGATCAAGGAAGGGAAGACAGCAAAAGAGATCATGAAAGAGCTGTCCATATCTCGCTGGTCTTTAAAAGAGCATTTGCTTATGCTCCAGCACAGGGACAAGACCTATTATGAAATTCCAGGACTGCATGATGAAAGAGGTGACCCTCATCCCTCCTACACCCGGGAGGGGATAATTTTTTCCCCCAAGATGTTGGAAAAAACGGGATTCAAGCCTGGGGATAGGTTCGAAATGACCGTGGAAAAAGATAAAATCATTCTCACCAAGCTTACATAACTTTTCGTATCCTATCTCCATAATTCCGGCCCTTTTCGGCCGGTTTTGGGCATTATTTTTAAGCAGACAATGTGTTCGGCCCCTGCCGTCATGTAAGAGCTGTAATGTATGAGTACCTCATGGGGAGGGCTGCATGGCCAAAGGTGACTATTCCACCAAATACCGCCCTGATCTCCTGCGAAGAATGATTTCGGAAGGCAAAACAGCCAGGCAAATCATGAAGGAGTTTGGCATTTCCAGGTTTACCCTCAAGGAACATCTCCTTTTGCTTCAGCAAAAGGATAAAAAATACTACGAAATCCCCGGCCTGTTGGAAGAGCAAGAAGCGGCTATGCGCATTGTCCGCCGCCGTAAAGGAGCGGTATGCTCTCCGGCCACTTTATGCCTGCCGGATTTCAGACCCACTGATGCCTTTGAAATGCACGAGGAAGAGGACGGCCGGGTTGTCTTGGAGAAACTGAACTAAAGGAGCAGATATGGCTGAAGATTACCACAATAGTTCCAGCCGCACAACACGTACCATCCAAAACTTGGACAACAAAATATTCAAGTACGATGTGCATCCCTGGGTGTTTTTCGGCGGAGCAGGGATTATTGCCCTCTGTGTGGTGCTGACTCTGCTCATGGGGGAGACAGCTGAGACTATTTTCGGCAATATGCAAAGTTGGATCGCCAATTTTACCGGGTGGTTCTTTGTCCTGGTCATGAATGTGGTTTTGATATTTTGTTTCGGGATCCTTTTTACCAGATATGGGAGCTTGCGCATAGGGGGCCCGGATGCGGAACCGGAGTTCAGTACCATAGGCTGGTTCGCCATGCTGTTCAGCGCAGGTATGGGAATCGGGATTTTGTTTTACGGCGTGGCCGAACCTATGTTCCATTTTGTGGGCAACCCTTTCACTGAAGCAGGAACTGCAGACAGCGCCCAAAAGGCCATGGACTTGACCTTTCTGCATTGGGGTCTGCATCCATGGGGTATTTACGCCATGGTCGGCCTGGGTCTGGCCTTTTTTGGATTCTCTGAAGGCTTGCCCCTGTCAATCCGGAATGTGTTTTATCCCCTGCTTGGAGATCGGATATACGGGACGTTGGGCAATGTCATCGATATCCTGGCCACAGTCTCCTGCCTGTTCGGAGTGGCCACCTCCCTGGGGCTGGGTGTGCAGCAGGTCAATGCCGGTTTGGCACATCTTTTTGATGTTCCGCAGAATCCTTGGGTACAAGTCCTGCTTATCGGCGGTATTACTGCGGTTGCCACCTGGTCTGTTGTCCGCGGCCTGGACTCCGGAATTAAATTGCTGAGTCAGGTGAACATGGCCTTTGCCGCCGCTTTGATGGTCTTTGTCCTCATTCTGGGACCGACTTTGTTTGTTCTCAACGGGTTTATTGAAAACATAGGCAGCTACATCCAGAACTTTCCCACCCTGGCCACCTGGAACGAGACATACACCGGGGGGTCATGGCAGAATGGATGGACGGTCTTCTACTGGGGGTGGTGGATCGCCTGGTCTCCGTTTGTGGGCATGTTCATCGCCAGAGTCTCCTACGGCCGCCGTATCCGGGAATATCTCTTGGGTGTCCTCTTAGTGCCCAGTGTGGTCACGTTTTTGTGGATGACGGTTTTCGGCAACAGCGCAATTTTTATTGAGAAATTCGGAAAGGGCGGGCTGTCCAAGGTGGTCCAGGATAATATCCCGGTTTCCTTGTTCGTGTTTTTAGAATCCTTTCCCTTAGATTTACTGACCTCACTTTTGGCTATTTTTGTTATCGTGACCTTCTTTGTCACCTCTTCGGACTCAGGGTCCATGGTCATCGATATCATCACTGCCGGGGGCAACCCGGATCCCCCCAGGCCGCAACGCCTGTTCTGGGCCATAACCGAGGGTACGGTGGCTGCTGTCCTTCTTTTGGGCGGAGGCCTGGTGGCCTTGCAGACTGCAGCCATCACCACCGGATTGCCCTTTGCCTTGATTGTGCTTATGATGTGTTGGGCAGTGGTTAAAGGTTTGCAAAACTATGTGGACAAGTACGGCTGGGACGATTAAGAATGCAGGTTCAAATATGCTTTTTTAAACGGGAGGATTACGTATGTCCAATCCAAACAATACCCGATTATGGACGATTTTTTTCATATCAATCCTGATAGGTTGCTTCGCTCTCCCGGCCCAGGCCTCTCAGGGCAAGGTGAAGCTGGCCTATGTGGAGTGGTCCTCAGAGATAGCCAGCACCCATCTGGTTCAGGCTGTCCTCCAGGAAGAGATGGACTATCAATGTGAGATCATTCCCATGCAGGCCGATGAGATGTGGCAGGCAGTCGCCGAAGGCGAGGTGGACGGCATGGTCTCGGCCTGGCTGCCGAACACCCAAAAGCAGTATATGCAAGAGTACGGCGACCAATGTGTGGATTTGGGCCCCAATCTGGAAGGAGCCCGGACCGGCCTGGTGGTGCCCAATATAACCCTGGGCCGCCAGACCGCTGCTACCGGACTGCGCAATAAACCGTATATCAAGGCTGAATCCATCTCGGATTTAAGCAAATATGCGGACAAGTTTCACCATATGATTGTGGGCATCGATCCCCAAGCCGGGGTCATGCACAATGCCCAAAAAGCCTTAGAGGCCTATGGCTTGTATAACTTCCGCTTGGTGAAGGGAAGTGAAAAATCCATGACCCGGGCTTTGGGACGGGCCATCAGCAGACAGGAATGGATTGTGGTCACCGGCTGGGTTCCGCATTGGAAGTTCGCCAGATGGGAGCTGAAGTTCCTGGATGATCCCAAGAATGTCTTTGGCGGTGAAGAACATATCAACACTGTCGTCCGCCAAGGACTGAAAGAAGATATGCCGGAAGTGTATGCCTTTTTGGATAACTTTTATTGGAAACCTGAAGATATGGGCCAACTCATGGTCTGGATTCATGATGATGAAGGCCAATATCCTTATGAGAAGGCCATGCGCTATATACGCACCCACCAGGAGAAGGTCCAGTCCTGGCTGCCCTGAGGGGACAAAGGGCAATCCAGCATGTCCGGATAAAGCACACAGGGGATTTGAGATCTCACAAGGAAAAAGGCGAGGGGTTTGGATCAGGATCCAAACCCCTCGCTTTGTTATCTGGCCCCATACAGACTGCTGTTGTATTCGGGGACGGGATGGATGCTGACCGTGGTGTGCGAATTTGGGATCCGCTGCGGAGTGAGGGCTTGCGGAGAATACAGGTAGGCGTGTTCAGGCTGCAGGTGGTCCAGAGACGGCGGGGGAAGAAGGACCTGCAGCATGTAGCTTCCGGAAGCATCTTCCCGCAGAATGCGGTGGTGGAGGTCAAGGACCTCGGAGTGGTCCTCAATATGCTTCCAGCCTTTGGCCCCGGACTTGAGCTTCCAGGTCAAGGCATGATTGCGGGGAATAAAGAGCAGAGCGGAGGGAATGACCGGCTCTCCGGAGTAATATATCTCAAAGTCCTGGGCCTGTTCCAGAAGGTCCGTGAGAGTCAAGGCGTTTTCCACCTGGGCGGCGGATACGGCCCGGCCTCTGTTCTGGGGAGCCGGTCGGCCGTAGCGCAAAACGATGATGGCCATTGCGGCTATAAACAGCATGGTGGCCAAAGGGAACCAGGTGATCACGGTCTTTTTCTCCTCTAGGTGCCAATGGTTTGAAGCCGCTCTTTAGCCTGGGCCGCGCTGTGTTCATCGTCCCATTGAATATCGAAAAGCTCGGCGGTCCATCGTCCGTGTGTGGGATTGTACCAGATGCCGCCCAGATACTGGTCTTGATCCCAGACCACGGCCTGGAAGCTGTGCGACCGCATGCGCTCCAAAATATCCAGGGCCTGCAGGATGCAGTCCTTCCCTTCCACGTCCTTGGACAAGACCTCAGCTTCGCAATGGGACATGGTTTCTATCGTTATTTTGTTCATGGGCTATCCTTAATCTAATCTCCAGCCTCCAATTGGACTAAATAGAAAGATACGTACTCCATATCTTCCTGGAACTCTTCGCCGCATTCCAAGGCGGTGTCGTTGTCCTGATGATATTTCCAGTACACTGTAACCGGCACCCCTCTTTGAGCGGCATCTTCGAGCATATCAAAGAAGTTCATCAAGATTTTGGAGCTGCTGCTATTGAAGTAAATGAGTTCGATATCCACCCGGACCGGGGAGTCATCAATGTTTTGCAAAAAGGACTCCAGCCATTCAAGCATTGGGGAGTAGAACTTGGCCGAGTTTTCCGGATACGATTCGCCCTGGAGCTGTAAATGATTGTGCTCTGGATCGAATTGGATCCATGGGGTGGATTTGGTTTTTTCGCGTTCAAAAGCTTCCATGGTTGGCTCCCTTTTTCCAGGCATATCCGTTGACCGAGAGAAATGCATCAATTTCAGGGGACCAGGCCCTGCATACTTGCCTGATGATCATTAAACGATTGCGGTAACGGTGAAAAAATCTTTCCCCGCCTGGGTGGGAACGATATCGAAGTCGATGGGTTTGCTGGCCTTTCTGGCCATTTCAATAAAGCCCAGCCCTGCACCTTTGCTCCCTTCGGCTGGTTCCTTCCGCCGCTGTTCCTTGTAGTATCTTTTCAGCTCGTCCTTATCCATGGACTGGATCGTGGTCAGCTGATGTTTGAGGGGCTCTTTCTGGTCTGCGGTTATATAGTTTCCGCATTGGATAAAGAAATGCTCCTCGGATTTTCCGATCAGCAGGATACCGAAGCTGAGATCCTGCTCGTGTTCCATGGTCGAACCTCGTTCAGCCGAATAATTGATAACGTTTTGCATGAGCTCAACAAAAATGGAAAATATCTTTTGAGTCACATTGGTGCTTGTTGCTTCGAGACTCATTTTTTGTCTCAGGGTTTGGCCAATACCTTCCAAAAGGCTTTGGGATACCGGTCCGCTGAAGCTGAAAATGATGCCCTCAGCCTTGAGTTGCTCATAAAACTTCTGTGTTTGCTGCATTATTGCCGACCATCCTTGCTTTTATTTGGTTCCGACCAGCTTTTTTGGCTGCGTAGAGCTGTTTATCACTTTCGATAAGAAGATCCTGATGAGACTCCTCAACCTGAGGAACGACGAGTGCCAGACCAATGCTCACAGTGACAATCTGGGCAACGGCGGAGTATTCGTGCTTGATGTTCAGTGCTTGTATCTGGTCCTGGATATTGGATGCTACTGTCATCGCCCCTGCATGGTCTGTTTCCGGAAGCAAAACCGCAAACTCCTCCCCGCCGTAGCGGGCTGCCAGATCACCCGGTCTTTGGGCTGTATCGGCCACAGCCTGGGCTACCTGCTGCAGGCATTCATCTCCGGCCCCATGCCCGTAGTTGTCGTTGAATTGCTTGAAGTAGTCCAAATCCAGCATGATAAGGGCCAGGGGCAGTTTGTTGCGGATATGGCGCTTCCATTCCGCTTCCAGGCATTCATCGAAGCGTCTTCTGTTGGCTATCGAGGTCAGACCGTCCACATAGGACATACGGGATAGGATGTCCTTGTGTTCTTGCAGCTGAGCGTTGAGTTCATTGAGATTTTTCTGCATCCGGTCGCTCATTTTCACCAGCCGCTTGGTTTGGCGAAAGAGCTTCTTGTATTCGTTGAGCAAGTCCCAATAGGGCTGCAGCAAAGGATTGTGTGCATATTCCTCTTGATGGGCAAGCGTTTCAGCTTCTTCTATGACCCGGGACTCCCGGGAAAAAATGGAATCATCGGCCACAAGCAATCTCCTGCTGGATGGCAACACATGCGTATTGGGTAAAAGTACGTGTATATCGGCTCAGGTCGTCAGCCGGCAGCCGACAACAGTGACGTCGTCGCGCTGCTCCTCGTCCCCCTTGAAATCTTCGAACATTTCAAGAAGGGTCTGTTTCTGTGCGGCCATGGGGTCTTGCTGCAGGCTGCTCAATATAGACAGAAAACGACGCTTTCCAAGAGGCAAGCCGGTGTGCTCCCCTACCTGGTCAAAGATGCCGTCAGTGGCCATATACAGGGTCAGCTGGCCCTGTACTGTAATGGCATGGTTTTGAAATGGAAAGTCCGGATTTGAGGACCGATACCCCAGGCTTTGCCTGTCGCCCTTGATCTGCATCAGCTCACCGTTGGCAGCATAGAACAGGCTTAAGCGGGCGCCGGAAAAGAGCAGGGTACCAGTAGACCGCCGATACACGCAAAGGCCCATATCCAGTCCGTCCTCGGCAAAGCTGGCTTGATCCTGATTGCTGAGCTTGGTCTGAATGTTTCTGCTGACTTCCTGCAGAACGCGCCCGGGATTGTCGGTTCCCTCGCGCGCGACCACTGAGTTCAGGGAAGAAAAGGCGGCCATGGTCATCAGTCCGCCGGGAACCCCGTGCCCGGTGCAGTCCATGACCGCCAGGGCAAAACCGTCCTCCAGAGGCATACCCCAGATAAGATCGCCGCTGATCACATCTTTGGGCTGCCACAGGGTGAAGCATTCAGGGACAAATGTATGGAGATGCTCATCATGGGTCAAAATGGCCTGCTGAATGGTCTGGGCGTAATGGATGCTCTCCATGACCTTGTTCAGGATCTCGGTTTTGGCCTGCATGGCGTCTTCAGCCCTCTCTTTGGCCTTCTGCAGAAGCACAGACTGATCTTCCAGCTCACTGGTCCGCTCCCGAACCTTATCTTCCAGTTCATGGGTATGCTTCTTGATCTCTTCTACCATGGAAGAAAAAGCCCGGCTCAAGTCCCCAATCTCATCGTGTCCGGCAGGGGGCAGGGAAACATCGTATCTGCCTTGGGCCAGGGCGGTGGCCGATTGATGCAAGGAATGCAGCGGCCGAAGAACAAGGTGATTTACGCCGTAGCTGAATAAGGCCAGCAACAGACCAAACATGAACACCAAGCCGGCAATAACCCCGACAATCCATGTGCTGTCCAAAATTTGGGCTGTCTGCAAATCCACGGCGCTGACCACATGCCAATTGAGCTTTGGTAACCAGGTCAGGGCTAACAGCTGCCTTTTTCCATTCAAGGTTGCCCAGAATGTGGCTACGTTTCCCGGATCTTTTTGGGCCTCTTGCATGGCCTGAGTCAGCTTTTGTGCTCCTGATGAGTCTGCAAAATGTTTCTGCAGGGAGGACTCTTTGGATTCCGATACGTTCTGCGTATCTGCCTCAGCTCCTGAACCGTAGGCGATAAGACTCTTGTCTGGATGGGCCTGGATAAGACCTTGATCGTCCACAATCATGGGGGTAACCCCTGGTTCATCTGCAGTGATGAACTCCTTTAAAAACTCGGACAATTCCAGCCCTGTCCCGGCCATGCCGATCTTTTTCTGGTCATCCCAGACCATGACATCTATCCACACCTGGACGTTTCCCAGGTGAACATCCGGATTGACGTTGATGGTGAAGGTATCAAAGTCCTCCATAGTGGTAAAAAACCAGACGTCGTCCGGGTTGTCCGGATCCAGATGATAGCGGGGCTTTTGACTGTACTCCTTATCCGGACCATTGAAATAATAGGCCAGAGACTGCCGATTGACCACAAAATAGTTGCCGCCCTGAAAGGCCTCCTGATATCCGTCGGCTTCCCGGAAAAAACTGGATTTTTTCTGTTCTGAATCTTCGTCGGTGAGCCATTCCCGAAGGAGGACGGAATCCGCGAAACGCTGGGCCAGGGCCAGTTCCCTGGTGACCGGGGCTTCGATCCTCTGGGCGCTGAGTAGGGTGAAGTTTTGGGCGTAGGCTTGGCCCAACTGGGTGCGTATCCGATCCAGCATTTCCAGGCCGATCCAGGTCGTCGGTCCCAGAGCCAAGAGACATGCGGCGGCCAAGGCCAGCAAAGATTTTGTCCGCAAACTGAATTTAGAAAACTTCATGGGCCACTCATCCCAGTTTCAGAAAATGGCTACAGGTTGGGGGTGGCATTTTTGTACTGTGTTTTAAATCAAATTGCCACCACATGGGACAGAACTTATAAGACACGGTACTAGAGAAAAGGCCAGAGGAATCGAAAACACCTTTTTTTCTTATATGAAGGGAAGAGTCAAATCAAGGAAGGATGCTTGGAGGGCTTTTAAGTTCAGATTTTCCGGATTGATCATGAATAAAACATACCCAGAATGTCACGATAGATTCAAAGACATGATTATGTCCAAGAAAGATTTATTGTTTACCAGGTGGGGAAGCCAAAATCAGTCCTCCCATAAGAGCTGTGAATGGGGCCACAGTGACCAGGCCGAAGCTGCCCACAATCGTCTTGACCACTTCAGCGGCCACATAAATAAAGTTCAATGTACCTCCCAGTGGCACTCCCTGAGCCATGAAGGCCATGAGCAGGGTGATAAAACCGCCGGAGTAGGCCAGGATCAAAGTGGTGGTCATGGTCCCCACCACGGCCCGACCGACGTTGAGTCCGGATTGCATCAAAGCAATACGAGAGATCCGGGGATGTTGCCTTGTCACCTCCTGCATGCTGGCGGCCACATCCATGCCCAAATCCATGACCGCCCCGGAACAGGCCAAAAACACTGCGGCAATATAGATCCTGGTCAGGTCCAGGTGTCCGAAACCGGAATAGAGCAAGGTCTCGGCAAAGGGCATGACCGTTCCCCGCACATGGAGGGTCTCGGTGAATATGACGGCCAAAATGCAGCTGGTCAGCACGCCCAGAAAAGATCCCAGAAAGGCGACCAGGCCTTTACGGTTCACTCCGCCGACCAGGAAGATGATGCTCGCACAGAGCAGGGCTACAACCCCTAAAGTGACCCATAGGGGGTCTAAGCCTCGAAGGATGCCGGGGATGAGCACTTTCCACAGCAGCAAGGCAGCCAAAAGAAAGGATAGCAGAGCCTTGGCCCCGGTCCAGCCGCCGAACAGGCACAAAAACAAGGCAAACAGGCCCAATAACAGAAGCTCCCAGCCCAGTCTGGCGTGGTCCTGGACGCTGGCATGAACGATCTGGTCTTCGTGATTCAAGGATAGAACAACCCGCACACTGTCCCCTTTCTGAAAAAGGGTCTCCCGGTCCATCTGGCCCAACAAATTGTTGCTGGCCCGTATTTCCTGACCAGCTTTGGGGCCGCTGGTAATTTCCAGATCCAGGCCCTGGACCCCGGTTTGAACCAAACCTTGTCTTTGGACCTGGGCATTATTCACTTTCACCACTTCGGCTGTGCAGCGAACCGCCTGTTCATCCACCTCTGCTTCAAAACCGGTGGGTACAAAGTACAGAGCAACACAGAGCAGACTCAAGGCCAAGGATAAGAGCAGATCCCGGGACCAGGGTGTTTTTCTTTTCATGAGAGCCTCTGGTGATGAGTTTTCAAATGAAAAGGGACCTCTTGTCCAATGATGTCTCGCATGAACAATATTTACCTCGAAGAGGGCCTGCCCTTGGGGCAAGGGCGGCCTTCTTACGAGCCGGGCTCTTCCAGTAAGGCGGGCTTGACCCCAAGCCCTGCCCTTTTGATAGAAAAGCTTTCCCCTAGTACCGTGTCTTAGGTAAGTTCTGTCCCATATAGTGGCAATTTATAATGTTGATTTTCTATTTAAACTTGACCCACTATTCAACGACACGGAAATACGAAATACGAATATCGAAATTCGAAACAATCAAAGCGAAATCCGAATATGAAATAATATTCAAAATAAGACACTGTGATATCTCGATTAATGTTGTGCACTCGCATCTTATCAGTTGACAGCAAGAACCTGCTGAGCATCAGAGGCATGGTGCACCCTGGGCTCTAAGCCCATGATGTCCATAATCCGCAAGCCGAGATCAGTATTGTCGTAGGCCCCGTTGAACTTTTCAGCTCCCACTCCAACAGCCGAAGTGGTCACCGGCACCCCGGTGTGCTTATAGGAAGTCCAGCCGATCCCCGCCTTTTGGTTGAGAATGTGGGTCAGGGTCACACTTAATGGATCGTATCCGCCGTAGAGGAGATAGGTTTCTTCAGCATCTGCCCGTTCTTGTTTCCCGGACATACTGCGCTCAAATGCTTTTTTGATCTTTTGCACCTCGTGCGGTTTCAAAACCATATAATCTTTCGCATCTCCATGGAACTTTAATCCGAATATTTCAGTGATCACCGGCTGCACTTGCTCAAAGCCTTGGCCTTGCTTCTGGAATTCAGGAATGATCTCTTGACTGAACTTCTGGAATGAAACCTTCTGGTTGGAAAGGACATTAAGGTGGGTCGCATATTTGGTCCCGGCAAATCCCAGAGTCATCCCTCCGCATTCGTGGTCTCCGGTGGCCAGGATCAAGGTTTCCTCTGGATGCTGTTCATAGAAATCATAGGCCTTCTGCAGGGCCCGCTCAAACTCCAGGGTGTCGTGGATTGCCGCCACTCCATCATTGGCATGACAGGCCCAGTCGATCTTTCCGCCTTCAACCATGAGAAAAAATCCATCCTCATTGTCCAAAAGCTCGATGCCCTTGGCCGTGAATTCAGCCAGGCTGATATCCTTTCCCCGCTGATCCATGGAATAGGGCAGGGCCTGTCCGTCCTGAAGCCAGGGATTGACGGCCACAACCTTGCCGGCACCTGGGGTGAGCTTCAAAAATTCCTGCTTGCTGTTCACAATTGTGTACCCGTTTTTTCGAATCAAATCCAAAGCGTTGCCTTTGTATTCCCGGGAGTTGTCTGCGCTGTTGTCCGGATCCTTGAGCCCTCCGCCGGCAAAAAAGTCGAATCCGCTCTCAGCCAGAGCCACGGCAATGTCGTAATACTGCCCGCGGGCCGGAACATGGGCGTAGAATGAAGCCGGAGTGGCGTGGTCGATGGATACGCTGGAGAGAATGCCCACTTTTTTGCCTTGCTCCCTGGCCAGTTCAGCGATGCTCATGACTTTTTCCTGCTTGGGGTCCATGCCCACGAAACCTATGTTGGTCTTCTGACCACAGGCTATGGCTGTTCCGGCGGCAGCGGACCCGGTAATGAACCTGTCTGCCGCTTGGGTGGTGGTGATCCCCTGAGCTGGAAAAGTGTTCATCAACAGAGTACGTCCAGTGTACTCTTGGGCCGCGCTCCGCTGGGGATTGCCCATCCCGTCGCCTATGAACACAAACACATACTTGGCCTGGCCGGACCAAGCGGTGAGCGGAGACAAAAAAATGAGAATGAGGAACAAGGAGAAGTAAAGGGTGCTTTTCGAATAATTGAGCATACATACCTCCATGATTGAATACCTGCGGTTGATTTACAATGGCTCATGAAGTACATTAAGTAGACTAAAACGTGGCAAATATAAAACTTGCTGAGAATTATGAAAAAAATGAGGAGCAAACATGCCAACTCTTACCATAGAATTGCCTGAAGATGTCTTTTCTGCACTCCAGGCAGACAAGAGAGAACTTGGGAGACAGATGCGCATAGCTGCCGCCATAAAGTGGTATGAAATGGGTAGAGTTTCTCAAAATAAAGGCGCTGAGATAGCAGGCCTTTCAAGAGCCGAGTTTATTGACGTGTTGTCCAAATCCAGTGTATCCCCCCTGCAGATTACGCCTGAAAGCCTTCATGAGGAACTGGAAGATGCGGATTGAAAAGGTCGTAATCAACAGTTCACCTTGGAAAGAAAAAAGCTTTTTGAATGCTCTGCAAAAGCGCTTCTCCGCCTTGCTCTGGACTGTGGTTATTGTTCACTACAATGAGATGATCTCTGGACTTTACGTCTCGTGAGGTTGCCCTTTCCAGGCGTTTGGCCACCTCTTCGGCATCTTCCCGGCCCCTGGCCTCCAGCCTGGTCCGGACAACATCTGGATCGGCCTGGATCAGGATGCCTATGCACCCGGGAAATCTCTCTCTGACCTGGGCATATGCCTCCCGGGAACCGTTTAATACGACGTGACTTCCTTTTTCCAACCACATGTCCACTTCCCGCCCGATACCGTACCACACACCGTGGGCCTGCCAGGTAAGAGCGAAAAGTCCCAAATCCCTACGTTCCAAAAATTCATCTTCAGAAAGGGAAATATGTACTTCCGGGCCGTTTTGCACCCGTCGGGTGATGTAGCGGTGGGCAATCAGCACATTAGGCGGGCGATGCCGGCGGAGGTAGTTCAGCAAAGTATCTTTACCCACACCGGATGGGCCCATGACCAAAAAAAGCTTCCCGGACATCAAGTGCAAACCTGAACTAGGCAGGACACGGGCTGATCAACACAAGGCTCTTTACCGTCCGGCAGTTCCAGGCCCACTTTTTGCTCAGCCAGGTCGTGAACAAGCTCCATATCGTGCAGCACAGCCAGAATACCCGTCCCCCAGGATTTGATTTCCCGGATAATACGGGTCACTTCCCGCCGGGTTTTGGGGTCCAGACTGGCCGTGGGTTCATCCAGAAGCAGGAGGCGAGGCCTGGAGATCATCCCTTGAGCCAGATTCACCCGCTGACGTTCGCCCCCGGAAAATGTGGACGGAGGAAGTGTCCATAGCCTCTCCGGAATGCTCAGGCGTTGTAAGAGCAGGCGGGCCCGCTCCCGCCCTTGTTCCCGGGAATACCCCAGCTTATACAAGGGCGCGGCCACCACATCCAGGGTCTGCTGCCGGGGAACGAACTGCAGAAACTGGGTTACAAACCGAATATCTCTTTTGCGCAGCTCCATGATCCGGTGTTCATCCAAAAGGGCCAGATCCAGCACCTCATCTCGGGCCGAGCGATAGAGAATCCGGCCCCTGGATGGGATGTATGTGCGGTAGATGCTTTTGAGCACACTCGATTTTCCGCACCCCGTGGGCCCGATCAAGGCGGTCAGCTTTCCGGGATAAACCTGGAGATGCACACCCGCAGCCGAAGGTATGTGCTTTTTTTGTTCGTGGAGGTAAAAATGTTTTTCCAGATCGATAACTTGCAGTACGGGTTGGTACATCTTGTCTGTCCTTTTTGCCACTCGCACCTATGTATGGCCAAGCCGAAATCCCCGGGTGCTGGAGCCGATAAAGCTGGAACGTAAAAAATGACTCACGTTGTCAATGAGATAGACGGTGAGCAAAATCATGATAATCAGTAAAGAAACCTGATCCCAGGCCATGACCCGGATCCGATCGGCCAAGACCAGCCCCACCCCTCCGGCCCCCACAATGCCTAAGATCGTGGCGGAGCGGGTGTTGGATTCAAAGTAATAGAGACAATTGGATAAGAGAACAGGCAGGACCTGTGGCAAAATGGCGTAACAGATGGTTTGCATCAGATTGGCTCCAGCAGCCCGGACCCCTTCAATGGGGCCACGGTCCACATTTTCGATGGCTTCTGCAAAAAGCTTGGATATCTCGCCGGTATTGGAAACCGCAATGGCTAAAATGCCGGCAAACGGGCCCAGCCCGACCACATTGATCCAGATTAGGGCCCATATCAAAGCATCCACTCCCCGCAAAAAATCCATAACCCTGCGGATACAAAAATGAAATAATGGCTGGGCGATGACGTTCTTGGCCCCCAGAAATCCAAAAACTAAAGATGCGATGGTGGCCAGAAGCGTGCCCAAGAAGGCCATGGCCAGAGTCTCCAAAACCGCCCAGATAAAATCCATGGTTCGGCCATGGGCGGCTGGGGGAAGCATAAACTGCAGGGTATCAAAGAGCTTGGTCAGCCCCTGCCAGATCATGGGAAGATTGAAAAAATCAAGCTCGTACAAGGAGTACAAGGTCAATCCAAGAAAGAAAATCAAAGCGGAAAAATAAATAATCCGTTGGGACCAGGAAGGTGAGAAGGCCTGCAGGGTAATCAGTTCGGATGAAACAGGGCTGGGTATGTTTGTTCCAGTCATACAAAGGCCTTTGGCTTAAAGAATGGCATGCCGCAACTTTTCACATCCGATATCGATGATCATCACGGTCAGGACCAGCATGAGGACAATGGCTGAGACGTCGGTGTACAGGAACTGGCGGATGGAAAACATGAGCTCCTGACCAATCCCTCCGGCTCCGACAAATCCGACCACAGATGCGGCCCGGACATTGATTTCGAATCGGAGCAGGGTGTAGCTCAAATAATTGGGCAGGACTTGAGGTACGACCGCGTAACGAAGGACCTGGAACCAGTTGCTTCCAGAGGCGGTTACACCTTCAGCTGCGTTCAGGGCGGTGTTCTCGTTGACCTCAGAAAAAAGTTTTCCCAGGGCCCCGGTTGTATGCAGGGCAACAGCCAGGACACCGGCAAAGGGGCCGATTCCGAAGGAAAAAACAAAGATCAGGGCATAGACGAGCTCCGGCACGGATCGGGCTATTTCCAGGATTCTCCGACTCAAAAAATACAGTCCTCTGTTCCGGCTCAGGTTTCTGGAGGCTGGGAAGCAGAGTATGAAAGCGGCGGAAAATCCCAACAAAGTGGCCAGAAAACCGATGAGTACAGTATCCCACAAAGCTTTCAGCCACGTGCCCCACCCCCTGTACCACTCGGCCATATCCTGAGGCAGGGTGGTCAGCCCCAACTCTGGAAGCGTATCCTGGAAATAGTTGAAAAAGGCCGGTAGTCCGCTGATAAATTCCGGGATATCCACCTCTCCAACATAGGCCGAGCAGACCAACGACAAAAGAAACAGAGTGCCGAAGATCAGGTGCTGACGGCGCTTTATCCGCCGCTGCTCGGCCTCTGCCTGCTCAAAGCGGACAAGGGCCCGAGATTGGCTGACTTCGTAAGGTCTGTTCCTGAAATGTGTTTTCAAGGAAGTTGTCACCACGTAACCACCGTTAGAGTCCCTTCTTGTAAACTTGCTGGTTCAAGGTTCCTGGTTCTTCGTTCCAAGGGTCCTCCCTGGGAACGGCTTTGTCTTATGGCTCCGGCCATCTTGTTTTTTGTTCTCTTGCCCCGGACTTCCGGGGGATGAAACGAAGGGGCTGGAGCCCCAAGAGAAGACGTTACGAGGGAGGACCCGCGTAACGAAGAAAAAAAGCCTGTCCCATCCGGGATCGCCAGGTGCCACCCTGGCTCTTAGATCATACACTATTCTCAGAACAGGTCTCGCAATGACGTGGTGTTTCTTCGTTCCCGGAGTCCTCTCCGGGAACGTCTTTGTCTCTACTGCATATTGGCTTTCACAAAATCGATCACCGGCTGGTAGTCTTCCAGGCCGACCTTTTTCAGACGCTGGGAGGAGCCCATCAGGGCCTTGAAGGCTTGAGGATCCTTTTTATGCATCTCAAGCAGTGCTTTGGTAATATCTTTTTTCATCTCTTGCGGTATATCAGCGTGGACAGCAAAAGGATCCGAAGGCAAACGGGGAGATTTCCAGATGATCCGGTACTGTCCGGGTTCGATCATTCCCTTTTTCTCCATCCGGCTCATGCTGGACTTCTTTTCATTGGTCCACCAGGTGGCCACAGCGTCGAACTGTCCGTCCATGAGCATCTTCACACTGCTTTCGTGACTTCCGGAAAAGGTGGTGTTGCCAAAGTAATTATCCACGTCAATCCCTTCCTTTTCCAGGAAAAAGCGGGGGGCCTGATGTCCGGAGGTGGAGTTGGGGTCGGCAAAGCCGAAGCGCACGCCTTCCAGGTCCTTCAGATCCTGATACGGGCTGTCCTTGCGGACAATGATGACCCCATAGTAGCCAAAACCACCGTCTTTATCGATTTCTGCGGCCAGGGGAACTGTCTGCTTGTCGGTCACAATCCAGGCCCGGGCGAAGGAGGCCGGGCCGAACCAGGCCAGTTCAATCTTTTTTGCTTTCAGGGCCTGAATGACTCCGGCGTAGTCAGTGGCCTCCCGCCAAGTCATATCCACCCCCAGCTCGTCCTGCATGTAGTCCAGAAAGGGCTGCCATCTCTTCTGCCGGTCTTCGGCATTTTCTTCGGTGATTACCCCGACAGTGATCTCTGGATACTCATTTTGCCAGGCCCCGGCCGGCGATATGGAGGACACAAACCAGACCAGGGAACAGGCCATAATGGTGATCATCTGTAGTCTACGCATCATGTTTTCTCCTTCGATGTGATAAGTTTTTCTTGGAATTTTTTGACTATGCCAGATTTGCCGGTTTCAAACTGGCGACCGTCGCCAGAAGCGGCGCTGCCCTCTGTCTTCTAATCTCTAGGCCGAGGCGGCCAAAAACTCTTCAGGCTGCTGCACAGACCCTGTCTGGGGAAGTGAAGGGTCCGGGATCGAAGTCAGGGCGCTTTCCGCCTCTTCCTCTCCACTGCCCGAATATATGGACCTGGCCTGCTCATCACTCAGCTCCATGGCCGGTCCGTTGTACACGATGCGGCCCTGCTGCATGCCGATGATCCGATGGCAAAACATCCGGGCCGTCTCCAGGTGATGCAAATTGGCCATAACCGTAATCCCTTGTTCCAGGTGGATGGATTGGAGAGCTTCCATGACCTTGGCTGCATTGTGGGGATCAAGGCTGGCGATGGGCTCATCAGCCAGGACCAGTTTGGGCTCCTGGACCAGGGCCCGGGCTATGGCCACTCTCTGCTGCTGGCCTCCGGACAGATTTTCTGCCCGCTGCAAGGCGGTGTGAGCCATGTCCAAACGATCGAGGGCCTCTATGGCCATGGCCTTTTCATGACGGGAAAAAAGACGGAACAAAGTGGGTAAGGTGCGTCGATACCCCAGTCGTCCCACCAGAACATTGGTCAACACATCCAGTCGGCTGACCAGGTTGAACTGCTGGAAGATCATGGCGCATTGTACCCGCCACTGCAGCAGAGGGCGGCCTCTTAAGGCCGAGACATTGTGGCCCTGAAAAACGATCCGTCCCTGGCTGGGATCAAGCAGGCGGTTGATAAGGCGCAGAAATGTGGATTTGCCCGCCCCGGAGCTGCCGATGATTCCAACCATCTCTCCAGGCTCGATGTTCAGATCCAATCCATCCACTGCGCAAACAGAACCAAAGCTCTTGGTCAGACCTTGTATTTGGAGCATGAACTCCTCCCCAACAGTTTTCATTTCCTGGAGTCAACATGGCCCAAAGCCTAAAGGGTCTGTGTTAAGGGAGTTTGACGTCTGGATGAAGAATGGATGACGGATGATGATGTGATTGGAATTACAGGGCTGAAGAAACCAGACGCTGGGTGTAAGGGTGTTGGGGATCTTCCAGGATCTGATCCGTAAGTCCGGACTCCACTACCCGACCGCATTTCATAACCAGGGCCCGGCCGGTCAGGAGGCGGATAACTCCCAGGTCGTGAGTGACTACGATCATAGTGGTTTGCATCTGGTCCTGCAGCTCCAGGATCAGGTCCAGAATCCTGGCCTGTACCGAAACATCCAGGCCGGTGGTCACTTCATCCAGAAAAAGCAGGGGCGGGTTGCTGACCAGGGCCTTGGCGATCTGCACCCGCTGCTGCATGCCTCCGGAAAAATTTCCTGGCAGCTCATCCATCCGATCGCTGGGGACTTGGGTGCGTTTGAGAAGGGCTGATACCCGGTCCCTGATTTCCCGGTAGTGAAAGACGTTGTTCATCAACAGCCGCTCGGCGATATTTCCACCGGCTGAAATCATGAAGTTTAAACCCAGCTGAGGATTTTGATAGACCATTCCAAAGCAGTGATAGCGAAACCAGCGCTTCCGGGCGGCATTGAGTTCGAACATGCTGTATGCGGAACCGTTGTGATAATAGTGGGCTGTTCCGGATGTAGGCTGGTCGTCAAAAAAGAGGGTCTTGACCAGGGTTGATTTCCCGCTTCCGGATTCGCCCATCACTCCCAGGATCTCTCCTTCATAAAGCTCAAAGGAGATATCCCGGGCAGCCACCACACTGCCGCACTGCCTGCAGCGATTGTCTTCAGGATCCGGATCCAGGGCCGTATTCAGGCACTGGCTGCACTCTGGTCCGTGAATTCGGGTCAAGTCGGAAACTTCCAGAATTTTCTTCATAATCTACTGCCTTGCTTGACGACACTGCAAAAAGTCGTTTTCCGCCAGGACCCAGCCAGCCCGAAAGGGCGACCGGCAGTCGCCCTTTCGGGTGTTCTGGTTTCAACGCAACCCACGTTTCATCCTTAATCAATCCGGCACATTCTTTCCTTTTTGCCCGCTTTGGGGCAAAAAATAAGTCAGATTTGCCGGTAGCAAAGCTGACCTTTGCCGGCAAAAATCGGTATCCGAACACAGATACGTCCGGCTCCCGTCACCGGCCTCGCTTTCTTCCAGGTAGCTGTCCGCTGCGCCGCAACGGGAGCATGTCCGGCGCTGCCTCTTATCATCCACAAACTGCTCTACCTCAAAGGGCACATCCTCAAAAGACAAGGGCTCTGCTGAGGTGTACGGCGGAAGCGCGTAGATCTTTTTCTCCCGCCCGGCCCCAAAAATGAGCGGGGCCTTGGAAAAATGCATCTTGGGTACATCAAAGCGGGGAATGGGCGAGGGGCTTAAGACGTAGTAGCCATTGATCCGGGTGGGATAGCTGCTGGATATGGCCACCTGGTTGAACTTGCACAGGTCTTCGTACAGCTTGACCAGAATGCGGGAGTAGTCCGCCTCCCCGTGCATGGTTTTCCGCTTCCCCTCCGAAGGTTCCACCGGAGTCAAGGGATCGGGAATGGGCACCTGCAGGACAAGGATCTGTCCTTCCTGAAGAGGGATCTCCGGGATGCGGTGTCTGGTTTGGATGAGTGTGGCCTCCTGGGTGCGGGTGGTTTCCTCCACCCCCGTGCAGGTGCGCAGGATAAAAGAGCGAAGGTTGACCGCATTCACAGAATCGTCGCTGCCCTGGTCTATGACCTTGAGCACATCCCTGGGACCGATGATGGACAGGGTCAGCTGCAGACCTCCGGTTCCAAATCCCCGGCCCATGGGCATCTCCCTGGAGGCATACGGGACCTGGTATCCGGGCAGGCATAAGGCCTTGAGCACACTGCGCCGGATCTCCCGCTTGGCGTAAGGGTCCAGAAAGCCGAAAGGTATATCCCTGGCTGTCGCTTCCGGGTCCTGTCCTGCTTTGCTGCTTCTCATGATCCATCTCCTGTCCGGACCTGGTCCAAGGCGTCCATTTCAGCCTGAAATGTGACGTAGTGGGGCATCTTGAAATGATTGCAAAATCCCATTGAATCAATGCCGTCGATATGCAGGAGGACGTACTCCTGGTCTTCAGCCGGATGTTCCGCCCCGTCGCGCTGCCCTTTCTGCAGGCAGCGATCCAGAACCGCCATGGCAATGGCCTTGGTCTCGTTGTGTCCGAAGCAGGCCCCATAGCCAAGGGTGAACTGAGGCAGACCATCAGCCTTTGATTCATATTTGGTGATCATTTCACATTCAGTCATCAGCACTTCGCCAATCTCTATATCCTGGCCGGAGATGGGGTGAGGCAAGAGCACAGGCAAATAGCCCACCCGCAGCTCGCCCACCGTGGGATGTAGATCCCCGTAGCCGCGCATGTTGGAGTAGGCCAGGGCCAGCATGCCCCCGGTCTCTCCCCGGGCCATGGTCTGCAGAGCTGCGGAGCGGGGAACGGGGAAGATCATGGGCTGGCGGGTGATGTCGAAGGTCGGCAGGGAATCGTCCTGGGCCGGAGCCAAAAGCTCCCGCTGGCGCAGAAGATCCACCACTTTCGGCATGGTTAAGGGGAGATCATCACTGGGTAGGTCGTTGAACCATTGCTGCATCCTGTTGGTAAAGGCCTGTTCCGATTCGTTCATGAGGTCAAAGCGCAGCAGTCGCAGAGAAAAATCCGGGGTGGCCCCCAGAACCTGACCACCGGGAATATCCTTGAATGCCGCGGAAATGCGCCGAACAAGGCGCATACTGTCCGTGGATTGGGCCCTGGTCTCCACATTTCTGGGCCGGGTGGAACGGTAGGCTCGCAGGGCAAAGGCGGCTTCCAGGGGATCGCCCATGGACTGCTTCAGGGCCAGGGAAGCCAGGTCTTCATGATACAGCCCGCCTTCAGAGAGAATCCGGCTGTGCAACGCCCCCAGCTGGCACACGATGTCATCTAGCTCCAAAGGGCGGCCCTCGGACCCCTGCTGGGTGCGCAGATATTCCCGCAATCTGTCTGCCTGGCGGATGGCCTCTTCTCCGCCCTGAATGGCCACATAGGCCATAGGTATCCTCCGTCACTTTCAAGGTTTCAAAATCATAATTCCAACCACTCCTGCCCCTTCTTGCCAAGGCGGGGAGTTCAGAGAATCGCGGTTGTCTGGACGTTTTTTATCCGCAAGTCTCTGGCTTATCGAAAACCGCAATCGTATATTTTCAGCTAGATCAGACGATTAAGAGTCCCCGCCTTTGCAAGGAGGGGATTAAGGGGTGGTTGTATAATGACCAACACTTCCTCAAGCAATGCACGTAGTCCGGGGCAAGGCACAGACCTGGGTTGCATCCACCAGACAGATGTCCACTCCCAGGGGAAACCAGGCATTCCAATTTTTCCGGGCCTGAATCCATCCAGGGTGCAGGCCCTGAACCTGAAATTTGTGCCGGTCTTCGATCCCCGGCCCTGTGCAGGTCATATGCATTTGCCCCTGTCCTAAAGCAGCAATGGTTACGATCAGGGTTGCCCCAGTTTCCGGACTTTCCAGGCTTCCGATGTTTGGGTTGAACTCAGGAGGCTGGCCTCCTGAGGCCAGAATAAAGTTGGCTGTTTCCGGCTGTCCTTGAACGGCTTGCAGAAAATTCTGTTCCCGTTGACTCAAACCCCTGGTCTGGTCATGCAAAGTGACCCCCTTATCCACCAGAGTGGACAAAACGGCGATAAACGCTGGGGCATCGCCCAATACAGGAGGCAGAGCGTAGATCCGACCCGGGCGGGAGGTAGCTTCCAGCAGGAGACGAAAGACGGCCTGCTGGACTCTCGGGTCCCAAAGTGTATCAATCGACATACGATCCTTCCTGGGACGGAGACAGGACATCAAAGTCGACCCGGGTCCGGGAGACAATGGCCTGGCGCTGGCGCTTGATCTCTTGTCTTTTCTTTTTTCCAGCCCTGACCAGCTTCCAAACAACATGACTCTCGGGCAGATTATTGGCCAAAACAGCATCGCACACAGCCAAGTGAAGAGCCTTTTCTTTTCTGTCTCCCAGATATTGAGCCGCCCCGAAAAATTCACATCCTTGGGGTGTTCGCAGGATGATACGGGCTGAGGCCAGGGGAAACTCACCGAGATAGAAAGACTGCCCCCAGGCCCCGTCTTTGATTTTCAAAAGGCCCAATCCGTCTTCAGGCAAAGCCTGATGTTCCAGGACGTAGCTGTCCAGGATGGGCAGAACAGCGCTTCGAATCTCCACCGGACTCAGGGCGGCCAAAGCCGGCAGCCACTGTTCACGGGTCATGTCTTGCTCGGAGTATTGAGTGTCTGACATATATCTCTCCCTTAATACTCTTGTGCCGTGTCTCAAAAATGTTTTCGCACTCGCATCTTCTTGTCTGTCAATGCGCCGCATACACCCGCCGTCCCCCCACCCAGGTCTCCCAGACCCTGACCCATGGCGGCGCGGTGTCCAGGACGACAATGTCCGCTTCTGCTCCAATCTGAAGACGGCCAGGGCTCAACCCCTTGGCTTGCAGCAATGTACCGGGATTGGCAGTGCCCATGCTCAAGCTCTCGGCCAGATCCAGTCCCAGCTCCCGATGAGCCAAAAAAGGAGCCTGGAGCAGGCATTCCGGAAAGTAGTCGCTGACCAGGATGTCGCACAGCTGGTCTTGCATAACCTGAGCAGCCGTGACGTTGTTGTTGGTGGAGCATCCGCGCAACAGATTCGGAGCCCCCATGCATACCAGCATACCCATATCCCGGGCCTGTTCGGCCGCTTGCAGGGAAACTGGAAATTCGCAGCCGACCGCACCCAGATTCCGGACCTTTTCCACTTTTTTCACAGTATCGTCGTCGTGACTGAGGAGAGGGATGTTCAAAGCCCGCACTCCAGAAATGAGATCGAGAGAATCTTCCCAGGCCCTGTGGTTGTTCTCGGCCCGTACCATTCCTAAAGCCTCCACCTCCTGTCTGGAGATGGCGTAAGCAGTCCCGAAATAGGACATAAAGGATTCCAGGCTCTTGAACTGGCCCTGCCCCGGGGAATGGTCCATAACCGAGAATAAAGTGCTGTTTTGGGTGTTGAGCAGATCCTGGATAACTTGAGCCGAGAGGATGCCGCCCACTTCAAATCTGATATGTACTTCGTGCCGGACCAAGGCTCTGTTTGAGGCCTGAAATCTCCATATGGCTCTGATCATGTCCGCTGCGGTGTGGGGAGAACGCAGGCCCATCTCTTCATCCAAAAAAGCCACTGCATGACAGAAGGAGGTGACTCCGCTGGCAGCCAGCCGCCGATCCAGGCCCTCCAGGGCGTACTGATAGTCAAAGGTGGCTCCTGGCCGGGGCTCGATGCATTTTTCCAGGGCATCGCAGTGCAGATCCACAAATCCCGGGCAAATGAGTCGACCGTCCACATCCCGGGAGGATCCCTTTGCTGCAGGAGGGGGCCCCGGTCCGAACCCTGAGATCCGGCCCCTTTCCATGCACACGTGACCATCGGGATAGAGGTTATGGCCGTCAAAAAGCGGTCCTCCGGACAGAGAGTATGTACTCAAGTTGGTTCCTCTTCCTTTCTTTGTTTTGACCACCGAAACAGACAAGATTGAGCCAAAGAAAAGCCGTTTTTGAGATAAAAGCGGCGTTCAAAGCTCTGCCTGGAGGTGCTGATGATCACTTCCAGGCGGACTGCCTGCAGATCTTCGACTTGCTTCTTGGCCCATTCCAGCATTTGGCTGCCAATGCCCAACCCCCTGGCCCGGGGATGGACCACCAACTCCTCGATGCTGGCCAGGGTTCCGGCCAGTCGCAGACAAACCTGAGTCCGCAGGGTTATAAGACCCAGGCACTGGACATTGTCTGCGGCCAGGAGGATATGCAGGCTTTCATCTGTCAAGGCCTGATGAAAGGCCTGGGAAAGCCAAGGCATCTTCGGAGTATACCCCAGATGGGCCAAAAGTTCGGTTACTACTGGCAGATCTCCTTTTTCAGCCGGTCGCAGCCGGATTCCCTGCATCTTGTTGCTCCTCTAATGAAACTCGTACTTCGTCTTAAAAGATGTTGTCCCATTTTTGCCAATTATTAAAAAAACTGACGAATATTTTGACAATATTACACATCATACTTGTGGACAAAGTCCTGGATACATAAATACCTAAAATCAAACAGAGCATTTTGGAGTTGCTCATGGGACCAGTCCCACCAGCAGATGCGAAGCAGGGCCTGCTGAATATGCAGGGGAAAGCGCCGGCGTTTGGTTTCAGCCGGAACCCCGGCCACTATGCTGTAGGCAGGGACGTCTTTGCTGACCACAGCCCCGGCCCCGACCACTGCTCCGGTTTGGATATGGACACCCGGCAGAATTACAGCCCCGTGCCCGATCCATGCATCATGGCCTATGTGGACTGGGTGGGCTCGTCGCAAGTCAAAAAATTCCAGATCATCGTTTCCCATCTGATACAGGGCACTGCGATATGTAAAGTGGTGCTGACTGGCCCGCCAGGTGGGATGGTTGCCCGGACCAATGCGCACGCACGATGCTATGGAACAGAATTTACCAACCTGGGATCGCTCTATCTGGCAGTCTTCCATGACATAGGAGTATGCACCCAGGTTGCTTTCCACAAGACGGCTGCGGGGTCCCACTTCAGTCCACGGCCCGAGGCGGCAGTCCAAGGTCCTGGCCGAGGGATCCAGGTAGGGATTGGGGGATAGGCTTGTATTTTCCGGCATCTGGAGAACACTGCCAGAAATATATGAAGGGATTATGACAAAAAAGTGAGCAAATTGTTACAATTTCAGCTTTGCCTTGGGCTGTGCTGAAATTGTAAGGACCTTGTTTTATACAAGTGCCACCAAGAGCTTGACCTTCGGCAAAATTTCAAATCTTTTCCCGCCTTGGGTCAAAGATTTGAGGTCCGGCCTTACTTGTACACCCACTGCTGGCTCAAAGAAAATCGCTCTGCACTCTCCACCCAGCTCTGAAACTCCTGCATCTTTTCTTTGATCCCATCCCGGATGTTCCGGATTTTGTTCAGCCTGTGCTTCTCTTCACCGCTTACTTGAGATGGATCCGGAAATGGAAGGTGCAATCTGTGGGTCACTCCCGGAAAGATAGGGCACCGGCCTTCTTCCTGTTCACAAATGGTGATAACGAAATCAAAGATCCGGCCCTGCTGGAAGAGATCAAATACCTTTTGTGAGGACTTGGAAGATATGTCGATACCGTCTTCCAGCAGGACCTTGATCACATCGGGATTGATGGGTCCGGGCTCGAACCCGGCGCTCTGGACCTGGAAATTTTCACCGCCCATTTGCCGCAGATAGGCCTCGGCCATCTGGCTGCGGGCACTGTTGTGGGTGCAGATGATGAGTACTTTGTACATAGCTGATTTGCCTAGATTAAAGCTGTAACCAGGCTCAAGCGGGTGCCGGAGAGAGCCCAGTCGGCCACCAGGCTCATCCCTATTTTCCCCATGTAGCGTCCAGCTTGGGAAAAGGACTTTTGCATGCTCTGATCCAGGCCAATAACTTGCTTGTGGTCAATGTACTTGCATTCCTGAAGCAGATTAGCCATGTGCTGAACGGGCATAATCTGCTGGTCATACAAAATGACTACACTGCCGGTCAGGGGATTGGTTTCAATGCCCTCTATGCCTTCCTCACCCTGAAAACAGCTTGCCACTTCCTGCAACAGGTTTGTGTTTCCCTTAAAATCGGGGTTTTTCATCCGCACTCTCCCGGGAACATGGTGGATATAGTGC
>JBNJII010000015.1:0-49528 GCA_051749205.1 Thermodesulfobacteriota bacterium
AATTTCTTATCTTCTTCATACACGCCCTTCTTCTTTTGCCTTCTGCTCCCGCATATACGCCTTCCACCCCGGACACCACCGGGTGTGCCACCGCCACAGCCTGGCCAACCAGGAATTTGGCTTGGCCTCAGCCTTTTGCCGCCAAGGACACAGTTCGCATTTGGCCATCATATCCCTCCTGGAAGAACAGACAGCGGTTGAGGACAACCGCGCCCTCCTGAAGATCCAATTCCGGTTTTTTCATTCCCGCACTTTACATTTCAGCGCATCCTCTGGCGGCAGCCGCCAGTTTGATCAAGAATGAAACTCTGTCATGTATTCTGGGTTATGATCTAAACATACGAGTTCAGCTCTCTTCCTTCTGCTTCTCTTTGACCTCGGTCAGACAGTACACACCTTCTCCGGAAGAAGCCGGGCGGAAGCAGAGGTTGTCCGACGTACAGGTCGACGGCCTGTCGTCGCCCTGCTCCCAGCGCTGGATGAGCTCCGGCTCCCGTATCAAGGGCCGGGCCATGGCTATAAAGTCGGCAATTCCCGGACTCACCAGATCCCGGGCCGTGTTCAGGGAGCGTATGCCTCCCACCAGAATTAAAGGCAGGGAAACCTTCTCCTTGTACTTCTTTGCCTCCTGGAGATAGAATATACTTTCCTCCTTGGATCGCACCTTTGACTTGCGTACCGGGATGTAATCTCCGGACAGGGGAGTCCCCCCGCTGAGCTCCACCCCATCCAGGCCTTCTGCTTCCAGCATCAGGCATACCCGGACCATCTCCTCAGCTGTCAGCCCGGGCTGCAGAAAATCCTGGGCATTGATCTTGATCAAGACCGGATAGTCCGGCCCCACCTGCTCCCGTATAGCTCGCAGGACCTCCAGAATGAGCCTGGCCCTGTTTTCCAGATTTCCGCCATAGGCATCGGTGCGGCGATTGAAATACGGGGACAGGAACTGACTGAGCAGATAGCCGTGGGCGGCATGAATCTGTACCCCGTCAAAACCGGCCTTTTGAGCCCGCAAGGCTGCCGCGGCAAAGGCCTCCCGAACCATATCGATTTCCTGGACACTCATTTCCCGGCAGGAAAAACCGTCCTTTTCTTTGTCCAGGGCCGAGGGTCCGGCCGGGTCCTGCCCGGTCAGCTTAACCGGAGCCTGGCATCCGGCATGGGCCAATTGCAAAACAATAGGCCCGCCCTCTTTATGCACGGCCTGGGCCATATCCGTCAGCCCGGGCAAAAGATCGCCGCTGTAGGCCCCCAACTGCCAGGGACCAGCCTGTCCTTGGGGCATAACGTAGGCGTGCCCGCTGATGATCAAACCCACTTTGCCTTTGGCCAACCTGGACATAAGCCCGGTCAGCTGTGCGGTGACCTCCCCTTTTTCTGTGGCCATCCCTTCCCAGGTAGCGGAGCGGACAAAACGATTGATTAGGGCCATGTCCTTGATCCACGCCGGTTCAAACACATCTGGCATATAATTTCTCCTCAAATTTGTATGGTAGGCCTGGAGACGCTGAAGTATTGAGACTGGAAATGGCAGAAGCGGCTCCCTGCCTTTGGGAGGCCGCTTTTTATCGGACATCAAACAGGTGCTGCAGCTCCGGATGGTTTTGCAGGGCACGCAGGAACATCTGGGTGCGGTGTTCCATACGGTTTCGAAATGTCCGCACAATGCGGTATAGAAAATCAAACCCAAATTCAGTATGCGCTTCCATAAGATCATACAGCTTCTGGGCTGAAAAACAGGCCAACTCGCAGGTCTCAGCACAAACCGCATTGCTTTGGGACCGACTGCCGGGGATAATACTGGACAGGCCAAAACAGGAGCCGGACTCCAGGCTCTCCAGGGTGATGATCACATCCGGATCCGGCTGTACTTCCAAGAATACGGTTCCAGTCAGGATCATATAAAACTGGTCCAAGACCTGATCTTCAACAAAGAGTACAGTATCATTGCTAAATATTTTCAGGGTCCCTGCGCTGCCTAAAATATCCAACAAGGCATCGGACATATCTTCAATCAATGTAATTCTGCGCAGCTCGTGTTTGTCCACCATGCGCTGTGTACTCCTTAGATGAGGATTCGCATATTATCATTTCGGCCATCAATCAGGTAACCATATATATAACAAAAATAAACAAAGTGGCGATAGCGGCCCCTAAACCTAAGGGCATGGTGTTGCTGCGCATATCGTGCGCAAGCATTCGTTTCTTCATTTCCAGTTGCCGCCCCCTGACTCCCATCAACAGCCAGATGTTCACAGCACAAAACATAAGCAGATCCAGGGGCAGTACTTGAACTCCCCTGCCCAAGACTGCGGCCACTCCTCGGACCCCTTTTTCAGACCATGCATTTATGCCGTTTAGTCCCCTATCCAGGAACTGGTAGGCCTTGTCCCCCATCTTCCTGTACACCCAATCCACATCCAAGTTCACGCTTCGAGATTCGGATGGATAATAACCAAACCGCCAGGCCAGGAAAAAAACCAATCCCCCAACCCCCAAGAGCTGTAACTGTTCCAGCACGTGGGCCCCGGTATACGGAACATAGTCCACGGGAAAAGGGAGCATATTGTACAGCCAGTTTGGATAGATACCGATAAACAGACACAAAAAAGCCGCCAAGCCCATGGCCAGCAGCATGTTCCAGGACCCTTCCCCGCTTCGTATTCCGGAGTCTGGCCCAAAAAAAGTCGCGTAAGGGACTTTGAGCCCGGCATGGAACACGGCTGCTGCCGATCCCACGAGTAACAAGAGCCAGACAACGGCCAGCTGCTCATGCCCGGAGGCGCTGATGACCATGGATTTACTCACAAATCCGCTAAAGAGAGGAAAGGCGGCAATGGAAGCTGCCCCAATGAGGCAAAACCCACAGGTCCAGGGCATTTGAGCATACAGCCCTCCCAGCTCAGTTGCTTTTATCTTTCCGGTCCGGTCCAAGACAGTTCCGGCGGCCATAAACAACAAGGCCATATACAGAACACAACAAAAGGCATGGGCCACAGCCCCGTTCAAGGCCAAAGCAGTTCCGATCCCGATACCGCAAAACATGAATCCGGTCTGGTTGAGCAGGCTATAAGCCAAAACCCGTCGGATATCGTTTTCTAAAAGGGCGTAGATGATAGGTCCAATCACCATAATGGCCCCTATCCAAATCAAAAGCTCTGTTCCCGGGAAGCATCTGGCCATCAAATACACGGCGCTCTTGGTGGTAAAGGCACTTAAAAATACCGTACTGGTCGGCGTTCCCATGGGGTATGCGTCGGGAAGCCAGGCATGCAGGGGAAAGGCCGCGGCGTTGAGAGCAAAGCCCAGAAAAATAAGCCAGGATTCAATTCCCTGCAGACCGATAAAGGCCACTTCCAGGGTTTGTCCGTTGCGGGCAGACAAAATAATCCCGGCCAACAACAACAGCCCCCCGACAATGTGCATCAGGATATAGCGAAACCCTGCATCCTGAGCCTGTCGGGTTCTGGTGGCCAGTATCAAAAAGGTGGAACTCACAGCCATGAGCTCCCAAAAAATATACAGGGTCAAAAAATCGCCGGCAAAAACCACTCCCAGGGTGCTCCCGGCATAGACCAGAGCAGCCACATGCTGCTGATCGTCCTCGACCTGCAAAGCAAACAGGGCCCCCAAGAAAGTCATAATGCAAAAGACATAGCCAAAAAGCATGCTCAGCTTGTCCACCTGGAAGACCTGCAGCTCATACCCCCAAAACTGAAGTGAACCGGTTGCTCCGGGAGATAAGCCAAGCAAGGAGATTCCGGCTGCCAAGGGCAAAGCCAGCAGGTAAACCTTCTTGGCTTGGCCTCCAAAGAAAGGCACCAGAAAGGCCCCAATGATCAGCAAGGGTCCGGGAAGGAGCCCACTAGTCATCATAATAGTCCTCTTTACGCATTACCACCAAGCGGACCAGCCTGGCCACAAACAAAAGCACAATGCAGGCAACAAACCCATATCCGGCGAAAAAGCCGAATGCACCGGCCCATTCAAAAGGCGGATGTGGATGTATGAAGAACTCGGCCAGCAATAAAATTGCCAAACCGGCCAGAACAATGAACATGCCGAAGGATCCTTTTCCTGAGGAAAGTGAAGAGTTTTTTTCAGTGATCATTTCAAAGCCAATCTGGTCAGCTCCATAAACAGGTTCGGATAGAAAAAGAGGACAATGGAAACCGCGGCTGTCACGGTCAAAGGAACAAGACAACACAGAGGGGCCTCCCTGATCTCCTGGCCCGGCTCACCGACGGCGACCGGGGCAAAAAACCCCCTAAAGACAATGGGCAAAAAATAAAAAGCGTTTAAAAAGGAGCTGAGCAGGAGAACTGCGGCAAACACGGCCTGCCCCGAGGAAACAGCCCCCATCAACATATTCCATTTGCTGAAAAAGCCCCCTGTGGGCGGAAGGCCGATCACACTTAATGAACCTATGAAAAAGGCCCCCAAAGTGATGGGCATAACCCTGCCCAACCCATCCATTTGACTGATATATTTTTTGCCGCTGGCCACCATGATCGCTCCGGCACAAAAAAAGAGGGTGATCTTGCCAAAAGCGTGCATGGCAATGTGAATGATCCCTCCCAGCATGCCCAGGGGAGAGAGCAAGGCGATGCCCAGCACGATATAGGAGAGCTGACTGATGGTGGAAAAGGCCAGCCGCCGCTTCAATTCATCCTGGGACAAGGCTATAAGGGAGGCCAGGACAATGGTCACCGAAGCAACCGTGGCCAAAGCCGGCCCCAGGGCCAGGGTCTTCAAGAGATCGACCCCGAAAATGCCCGTGCTCAGCCGAACGATACTGAACACCCCCACTTTGACCACAGCCACGGCGTGCAGCAGGGCGCTGACCGGGGTGGGGGCTACCATGGCCGCCGGAAGCCAGGAATGCAAAGGCATGATCCCGGCCTTGGCAAATCCGAACAAAAAAACGAAAAACAGGGTGACCAGTACCGGTGTTGAGGCCTGCCCAGCCAGAATGCCCCCGACTGTGAAATCCAGGGTTCCGGCCAGATAATAGCAAAAAAGCATGGCCGGCAGCACCAATCCCACAGAGGTGCCCAGAATATAGGCCAGATATTTGCGGCCGGAGATTCTGGCCTCTTCATCCTGGTGATGGGTGACCAAGGGATAGGTGGCCAGGGACAGGATCTCGTAGAACAGATACAAGGTGAACAGATTGGCGGAAAAGGCCACGCCTATGGTGCTGGACAAAGCCAGAGCAAAGAAGGCATAGAACCTGGTCTGGCCGTGTTCATCCAGACCGCGCATATACCCGATGGAATATATGCTGGTAAAGATCCACAGGAAAGAGGCTACTAAAGCAAAAAGCATGCCCAAGGGATCCACATGCAGCTGGATAGGCACGTTGGGAAAAGGAGTGGCCAAGGTGAACATGAACTCCCGGCCCTGAAGGACAGCCGGGAGCATGGACACCACCAGGCCGAACTTGACCAGTCCGGCTGCCAAGGTCCATCCCTCCCGGGCATTGGGTCGCTTTCCGCTGGAAAGCAATATGGGAATGACCAGCAAGGATACCAGAACAGCAAAGAGAGGACGAAGGGAAACAATTGCATCCATCAGTTCATACCTTG
Organism: Thermodesulfobacteriota bacterium; assembly: GCA_051749205.1. Classification (GTDB taxonomy): domain Bacteria; phylum Desulfobacterota; class Desulfovibrionia; order Desulfovibrionales; family Desulfothermaceae; genus Desulfovermiculus. Next base: position 5,589 of record JBNJII010000015.1, read on the forward strand.
TTGCACAAAAGGAACAATAACCCGCTGCACGATTTCACCGGACCAAATGCCGACAGCTATCAGGCTCGCTCCAACCAGACCCAGGGATGCCAACATGGACACCGGGGCCTCTTGCAAGGCCGTCTCATGCCCACCATGGTGGTTGTGTCCATTTTTGGCTGAGGGAATAAAGCCGGTTTCAATAACCCGAAAGACGAGCACCGCGCTTACCAGGCTGCTTATGATCAAGGCGACCACAAACAAGGAATAGCCTGCCTGCATGCCGCCCAAGAGCAGATACCACTTGCTGAAAAATCCACAGGTAGGCGGTACACCGATAATACTCACCCCGGCCAGGACAAAACCGGCCATTGTCCAGGGCATACTGGCGAATATACCGTCCAGGTCGGCAAGTTGGGTCTTTTTGTGGGCGTAGACAATATTGCCCAAGACCAGGAACAGGGCAAAGGTCATCAATCCGTCGTTGACTATGTGCAATATGGCCCCGATCATGCCCTGTTCATTGCCCAGCCAGGCCCCGCCCACCATGTAGCCGATCTCGCAGACAATGATGTAGGCCAGCATCTTCTTGAAGTCTTCTTGGGCCAGGGCTATGAGGGCTCCGGCTATGATGGCCGCACTGGCCAGCCCCACAACCCAGTCCTGGAGGTGCAGATCTTCAAGGATGTACTCAAATCCAAAGACCGAGAACATCAACCGGATCATGACGTAGACCATAACCTTGGTCATAAGTGGGGCAATGACCCGGCTGGCGGATACAGGTGCATAGCTGTAGGCATTGGGAAGCCACATATGCAGGGGGAAAAGCCCCATCTTGATCCACACCCCGACCAGACAAAAGACAAAGCCCACGGCTATAGCCGAAGAATCGCCGACTTGCGGCAGAATGGATGCCACATCCAGCATGTTCAAGGAACCGGTCATGATGTACAGATACCCGACCCCTAACAGATAAAAACTGGCCCCAATGACCCCTAAAAAGACGTAATTCAGGCTGGCCCAGGGGGCCCGGTCCGGATTGCCCATGGCCAGCAGGGCATAGGAGGCCAGGGAGGTGATCTCCAAAAGCACATAGAGGTTGAACAAATCGGCTGTGACCAAGACCCCGAAAAGTCCGCTCACAAACAAAAGATACACGGCACAGAAGGCACCTTCCTTGATGGGCAGCTCTTCGTGGATGCTTTTCTTGCTGGCCACCATGTTCACCAGGGCCACGAGGGCTACCAGGATAAGGATCAAGATGTTTAAAAGGTCGATGCGCAGCTCAATACCCATGGGCGGAGGCCATCCGCCCAGGTGGTAGGCAATGGTCCCGCTTTTCAAGACCTGAACCAGCAGCTGCCAGGAACAAAAGACAGATCCGGCCAGCCCCAGCAGGGTCACCAGATAACACAGCCGACGGTCAACCCAGATCAAGGCGGCCACTATAAATGAGGCCAAGAGAGGTGCAAGGACAATCAGGACCGGATAATTGGCATTCATCGCTGCTTAACCCGCATTCGAATTTCATCTTCTTCCAAGGTCTGATACCTTTGGTAGACCATAACCACTAAGGCCAGAGCCACCCCCAGGGTGGCCACTGAAACCACAATCGCTGTGAGCATGAGCACATGGGGCAAGGGATTTATATAGTTGGCCGCCTCAATGGCCTGATGCGCTCCATGGCCGCCGTGACCGCCGATTATAATGGGGATGGTGGCATCTTCTTTGTACCCAATGGACACAAAGAACAGGATAATTGCGGTTTGAAATATATTCATGCCCACCAATTTCTTGATAAGATTATTTTTGGCGATCATGGCGTAGAGCCCGATCATCATCAAGATGATATACAGCCAATAGTTGTATTTGTGGACAATCTCCGTCAGCAGTTCAGACATATGGTCTTACTCCAAGCTCTTGGAGGTTTGAGATCTCAGCCCCGCCATCGGCTTCGCTGACATATTCTTGGGCCAAAGCGCCCACAAAGCGTTGCGCCGAATTGTTCGAGAATAAAACGTGCGGCTTGGACAAGAGGCGAGCGGCGCTCGCCCCTTTTTGTGCCAAGCTGAAGCTTGGCGATCCAAGAAAAGCAAGGCTGAAGCCTGGCGGTCACAGACGATAAGGCCAGTGCTGCATGAGTTAACTTCCGTTTTCTTGCCAGTTCCTCACAACCCCTGGTTGTGCCGGCCTTCAGAAGCGATATTCACATACAAGATGACCATGACCGCCATGACCGAGAAGCCTACCCCTATTTCCACTCCCAGCATGCCCAGGGCCCGGATATGGGACGGGTCGACAGGCACCACTCGAACCAACCGACTGTAGTCCAGGAAGTTCCCGCTCAACAGGATACACATGCAGCCGATACCGGAATACAGAATCACCCCTAAGGCGCAGAGATACCCCAAGGCCCTTTCGGACAACAGATGCAAAGCGGTGCGCAAATCATAGGACAAAGCCAAAAGGATGAGACTGGCTCCAAAAATGACCCCACCCTGAAATCCTCCCCCTGGACTGAAGTCCCCATGGCAGACCACATACAGGCTAAAGATCTGAATAAAAGGAATCAGGATGCGGCAGACGGTCTTAATGATCAGATCGTGGGGCACCCACATATTGTCGATGAGTTCGAACTCCCGCTGTCCTTTCGGTGCCTTGTTCGGATCCTGGATGTGCAGGATGACCCCGGTAGGGGTGTGCCTGTACTCCAGCCCTCTGGTCCGCTGCACAAAGGTACGCAAGAGGAGGATGCAGGCTATCCCGGCTCCGAAAACCACCACTGTCTCGAACATGGTGTCGTACCCACGATAGTCGGCCAGGACAGCAGTGACCAAGTTCGGGGCCCCGGTCTCGTGCAGGGCCTCGGTGATAAAATGCGGCGAAAGATGGGTGCTGGCCGGCGAATTGGGGTCCCCCCAGGCCGGAAAGTCCTGGGTGGCGGACAAAAGCAGTCCGCCGCAGACAATGACAATGAGCAACCCTGCGAGTCTCAATCTTTTGTCCTCCGCGTAGTTCGAAATACTGCGGCCACCACAAATACAGAACTGACTCCGGCCCCGACAGAGGCTTCGGTGAAGGCCACATCCACAGCCCCCATAATGGCCCACAAAAGACACAACATGAAACTGTAGGCCCCAAAGAGGATGGCCGTCCCCAACAGGTCCCGGACCGATATGGCGGCAACCGCACACACGATGACCAAGGTCAGGATTATGAGATCAATTTGCCAATGCACTAGCGCCTCCTTGTGTCACCCTTGCGCCAGGGCCGCATACCGGCCTGGATCCCGGCGTCCACGATGGCGTGGGTGGCTGTGGGTGCGGAATGGAATACAAAACCGGCTATGAGCAGCATCTTGATGCTGACCAGGACGTGGCTGAGCTGGATATGGCCCCAGTCGATGTTGTACACGGCCAATCCGAAAACCATGAGCATCATGCCCAGGGTATCCAGCTTTCCGGCGGGATGCAGCCGACTGTAAAAGTCCGGCATGCGCAGTATGCCCACCCCTCCTCCAGCAAAAAGGATCAGTCCGCTGACTAAAAAAAAGATGACTATGCTGTTGCTGATGTATTCAAGCATATGACCACCTGCAGTTTATTCTTCCCGCAATCCCTTCTTTTTGTAGAAATACCTGGACGCCGCCAAAACCGCTATAAAATTCAGCAAGGCATAGGCCAGGGCGATATCCACAAACATCTCCACCCGCCCATACAGGTAGCCGATAATAAGCAAGAGGACCACGGTTTTGCTCCCAATGGCGTTGGTACCGATCAAGCGATCCAAAACAGTGGGTCCAAATACAGCCCGATAGAGGGAAATGAGCATCAGGGCACACAAAAAAAGTCCGCAAAAAAGCAAAAAAGAAGTCATGCCGCCTTGTCCTCGAATATACGCTCAAGTTTCTGCCCCATGCTGCCCGGCACACCCGCCCCTGTCTGCCTGTCTATAGCGTGGACTTCAAAGCGTCCCCCTGGGTCTGCAGAGATGGTTATGGTCCCCGGAGTGAGGGTGATAGAGTTGGCCAGAGCCACCAGGGAAAGGTCTTGGCGCAAAGAGGTTTGAAAGGTGACGATATGCGGATCGATGAGTTCCATCATCCGGGGATGGAAAACAAGCTTCATCAAATGGATATTGGCTTGAAAAACCTGCCAGATAAGCCAGGGTACGTACACCAGAAATCCCAATATATAGCGGATATAGGACCAGCTGGGGGAAGGAAAGATCAGTTCATGGGTCATAGCGGCCACGATCAAGCTGCAGATAACCCCCAGCCAGAGCAAGAGGGGCTCAAACATCCCGGAAAAGATCATCCATAGTCCGAACATGAGAAACGCGGTCAACACAAAGGAAACCACCCGTCTGAAAATCTCGGACAGCTTCGTTTTCAGCGGTCGCGGGGAGTGTCCGGACCGCATGTGCCTATATGGAGGCGCTGTATTTTCGCTCATGGTACGTACCTGCTTGCTGACGGAATCGAATGGAGGTTTTTTAGGCTTGCAAAGGTCTTTGCTTGGGAAGACTGATGTGGAAAGTGGTCCCTGTTCCGGACTGGCTCTCAAACCAGAGCATACCGCCGAGACGTCTCATGATTCTGCGGCATATGGGAAGCCCCAGACCAGTGCCTTTGCCTTCCGGCTTGGTGGTATAAAACAGTTCGAATATGCGCTGCTGAACGCTTTCCGGTATGCCCGGTCCATTGTCCGTTATCCGAATATGCCCTCCTCCCCTTTCCTCCTCCAAGGCAATGTGCAGACGGCCGCTGCCTTCCTTGTTGTCTCGAATGGCGTGGATGGCATTGCTCAAAATATTGACCACAACCTGCTGCAACAGCTTATAATCGGACTGCACGCTGACATCTGTGTCCGGCAGATCCGTAGTGACCTCAACTGGCGGGTATTTCAGCTCCGGGTCCAGATAGCGCAGGGTGTCCTGGATGAGTCCCTGCAAGACGATATCTTTGCGCTCCGGTCCCGACTCCCGGACAAAATCCAGGATCTGGTCGGTGATGGATCGACACCTTGAGGTCTGCTCCTCGATCTCATGCAAGGTTTTGCTCAGTTCATCCCTGTCTTGTGAGCCCAGCCCCTGGGCGTCCTCCACCACAACCTTCCCCCACCCGGCGGCTTGATTGATGATGGACAAGGGATTTTTCAGATCATGGACAATAGCTGCAGCCATGCGCCCCATTTCCGCCAATCTATCAATCCGGACCAGATCCTCCTGAAACTTATTCCATTTGGACTGGTCACTGGCCACACCCAACAAGCCCTGCCCGGTTCCGGAGTCATCGGTCCACAGGGACAGACACAACCGGCAGGGCACAGAATGTCCTTGCGCATGGCGGAAAACGACCTCCTTTTCCACTGCGCCCTGGCTTTTGGCCATGTCCATCATTTCGTCCAAATTCTGGGAACCGACCATAACGGATTGAAGCGGGGCATTGGCCATCTGGTCACGGTCCCAGCCCAGCATCCTTTCTCCGCTGGGACTGATATCCAATATCTTGCCTTCCCAGTCCAGGATACACATCAGATTGTTCGTGCAATCGCACAAACCTCGCAATAGCCCGGACAATTGGGAAGGGGACAGATGCAGGGCAGGAAAATCCTGCTGAGGCAGCGCCTGAGAGTCAGTCATTGCCAACGCCGTAGAGATTTCGAATTTTGCGAAAGGCCCTTTTGATACCAGAACCTTCTTGGACTGGCCGGGCTTCCTCTTTCTTGGGCTCGTTCCCGCCCTTTTGCAGTTTCAATTTGTGTTGATATGCATCACGGATGGTTTGCATCAAGGATTCGAACTCAATGGGCTTGAGCATATAATGATAGGCGTCTTCCTGCCCGCACTCCAAGGCAGACTCGACGCATCCATGACCTGTGAGCACTATGCTCTGCATGTACGGCTGGATTTCCTTCAGCCGCCTCTGGGTTTCAAGTCCGTCCATCCCCGGCATTTTCAGGTCGACAACTGCAACGTCGTAGTCATCCTCCGCAGCCGCCTGCAGGGCCTCTTCCCCGGAAAAGGTCACCTTCACTGTGAACCCCTCCCGCAAAAGACGTTTGGCCAGATATTCGAGCAAGGTCTGCTCATCGTCGATGAGCAAGACCCGGATATCTCTATTGTCGCCCATTGAGCACTCCTTAAAGGCTTTGGGTAGATTGTATTTCAAAAAGTCCTATCCTGAGTCATGATTTTTTGTCAACTCTGGCTCTATCCTATTATAGAACGCTTTGAAAACCCTGCCTGCAGGCAATGGGAGCAAACCTTCTTGAGAGGTACGACGGAACATGATAGGAGGTATTTTGTATCCAGGAGGCTCGATTCACCTCACGTTCAACCAAAGCGGTCTGTCATGGATTCCCAAAAAGATCCCCAGAACCGAACCACGGAACTGCTCAAGGAATGGCATTCTCTGGAAAAAGACTTTATTTCCCAGCTGTTTTTCAACTCCCCCATAGGCATCTATATCCTGCAAAACGGGCGCTTCCGTTTTGTCAACCCGGAGTTTCAACGCATAACCGGCTATGACGAACATGAACTCAAGGGCACCCTGTCCTTGGATATTGTCCATCCCGAAGATCGGGATATGGTCCGCAGCAAGGCCATTGAGATGCTCAAGGGACAACGCAGTTCTCCGTACCTGGCCCGTATCGTGCGCAAGAATGGGGAGCTCAAATATATTTTGGAGTCAGTGAGTTCCATCAGCTACCGCGGCCAGATCTCCGCTTTGGGCTACTTCATGGACAACACTGAACAAGAGCTGATCAAGGAGGCCTTGCGCCAGTCGGAACAAAAATTCCACAAGGCCTTCCGCTCCAGCCCGGATTGGGTGGTGATCAGCACTCTGGACGACGGCATATATCTGGAAGTCAATCAGGCCTTTTTGCATACCACTGGATTTACGGCCCAGGAAGTCATCGGCCGCAGTTCAACCGATCTCGGCATCTGGGTAGACCCGAAAGAACGGGACGAGTTGCACGAGATACTTCGGGAAAACGGGCGGGTGTGCAATGCCGAAGTGAGATTCAAAGTAAAATCCGGCGCTATTCTGCATGTTTTGTGGTCAGCAGAAGTTATTGAGTACGGGGGCAAACAGTGCTTGATAGCCGTTGCCCGGGACGTTACAGACCGCAAACTGGCCGAGCAGGAGCAAATGCGCAGGGAAAAGCTGCAAGGTGTGCTGGAGATGGCCGGAGCGGCCTGCCATGAGATGAACCAGCCGCTGCAAAACATATTCTTTATGCTGGACGACTTCCTGGATGCCTATCCAGAGAGTCAAATCGGCCTGCAGATCAAGGATCAAATGAACCGCATCCGGACTATCACCGGAAAACTGGAACGGATCACCACCTATGAAACCAAGGACTATATTCAGGGGACCAAAATCATCGACATCGATAAGGCCTCCCTGCAGTGTCCCGTGGATCCTGGCGGGAAAGACTCAACATCGTCCTAGTACCGTGTCTTATACGTTCTGTCCCATATAGTGGCAATTTGTAATGTTGATTTTCTTTTGAAACTTGACCCACTATTCAACGACACGGAAATACGAAATACGAATATCGAAATCCGAAACAATCAGAGCGAAATCCGAATAAGAAATAATATTCAAAATAACACACTGTGATATCTCGATTTGGGTTTTTTCTTTGTTTTGAATTTCATTTTTTAAGTCATTTGTTCCGATTGTTTCGAATTTCGGATTTCGATATTCGAATTTAGTAAACTTATAAATGAAATAGAACCGATTGTCAAAAATTGAGCCAATATTTTTGAGACGCAGTACGAGATTGCCCGGTGAGTCTGATCCCGGTGTATTCGAAGGGTCCGGGCCGGGCAATGACGGAGGGGGACATCGGTGCGTTGCATTCGTGATCAAACTGACGGCTTCCTGCAAAGAACAGATAACTGATAACCAACAACAGGCCGCCGGAGGCGGCGCTGACCCCTGACACCATCACCCAGCAGGCACCAACCAGGAGCTGTTATGCAAAAACACATTCTGTTAGCCATCAGCGATGATCCCAGCAATTTGTACGGGGTCAAGTTTGTCAACGAGTTTTTCAAAAACAAGGACACAGTTCGCTTCACTCTCTTTTATATTGCCCCCAGGCAAGGACGGGATGTGGAATTCGAGCTGGATCAACACGTCGAGGAGGCCTGCGATCTGGCCCTGGAATCAGCCAGACAGCGCTTGGTCATGGGCGGTTTTTTGGAGGAAAACATTTTGTGCAAAATCAAGAAGCGTTCCTTCAGCAAGATCAAGGACATCATCCAAGAGGCCAATCGAGGTCTTTATGATGCCGTTGCCCTGGGCCGAAGGGGCATCAGCCGCCTGGAAGAGATGATCAACGACAGTGTCAGCATGCGGGTTTTGGAAGAGGAAAGAAAATCTCCCCTCTGGCTGTGCCGGGAGCCTGATCCCGGACGACGCAACGTCCTGCTTTGTGTGAACGGATCTGAGCCTGCTCTGCATATCGCCGATCACGTAGGCTTTATGCTCAAAAACGAGGATTCCCACTCCATCACCTTGTTCCACGTCAATCAGCAGGGCAACAAAGGGACGGATATCCTGGACCAGGCCGAGCAAGAGCTGGTCAAAAACGGCATCGCCTCCGAGCGAATCACCACCAAGACCGCAACCGGCTCCAATCCGGAGCAGGTCATCGTCCAAGAAGCGACCACAGGCAAATATGCTGTGGTGGCCGCCGGATATGCGGAAAAGGCCAAGAGCGGGCTCTTCCGCATGGGATCTACAAGCAAGAAAATGGCCTATAACCTCAAAGGCGCAGCCTTGTGGTTGACCTGATTCATAGACGTCAGCTTTGCCTCCGGCGCGCCTGTTATTCGTTATGAGTTATTTGTTATTCGTAAGAAGCCGCCAGTTTGACCCTGGATCAAACTGGCCAGTGGGTAGTAGGGGCGAATGATCATTCGCCCTCTTATGGCTAGGTTGGAGCTGGCGGTCCGGCTGGCGAAAGCCAGCCTTCGGGCTTGGGGGCTCTTTGCATGCAAGCACCGTCGACCTCATTCCCGTGCCTTGGCCAATGCCACTCGGCGAAGTCGCTTGACCTCCCGCATGCCCATCCAGGAATGAAGGATCAGGGTTAAAACGATGAGGCTGCCGCCCACATAGGTCATTCCCGGCGGGACTTCACCCAGGACGCACCAAACCCAGATCGGGGCAAGAACCGTTTCCACAATCAGAAACAAGCTCACCTCTGGGGAGGGCAGATAGCGGGTGCTTTGGGCAATGAGGAACAGGGCCAGGGGCATCTGGACCAGGCCCATGACCGCCAGATAGAAAAAACCCTGCGGGCTGACATGCAAAGGATCGGCCAAAGGCCAGACCATAACGGCCATGATCAGTCCACCTATGCACACCAGGGGCATGCGGCCTAATTGGGGATGCCGCCGAAGCATGGTCAGGTTCCCCCCGGCGTTACAGGCGGCTAAAACCGCGATACAATCACCGATCAAGGCCCCCTGCCCCAAGGATCCTGCAAAAACCAGGAGCACACCGCACAGGGCCAGGCAAATGGCCATCCAGGTCCGCCAGGGTATACGCTCAATCCCGAAGACCCGAGTGAACAAGGCGGCAAACAAGGGAGCGCTGCTGATGATGACCACGGTATTGGCCACCGAGGTAAACATAACCGAGCTGACGAAGAACAGCCCCCCGGTTCCGAACAACAAAGCAGAGGCCCAGGCCACTTTGGGAAACTGAGCAAATACGCCAAAAGGCCGCCGCCCCTTTGTGCCATAAAGGACCACAGCCAAGGACAAAAACGTAAACAGCCCCCGCCAAAAGACCACATTCCAGGTGAATGAGTCCGCCAAACGGATGAGCAAGGCGTCAAAGCTGATCGCCGTCACCCCGGCTATGACCACCATCAGGCCTACTTTGCGCTCCCTGGCCTCTGCCTGTAGTTTGCTCTCTGCCTCCTGCCCCACCGACAGCCTCCTTGTGCCCACATATGGACGAAGCCGACCTTACGGGGAGTTCATGGCCTTGTAAAGAATAATGAGCGGAAACGGGCCAAGCAGGCCCGGGATCGAGGACTCAAGCAATACAGGAAAAATGCAAGTGACAAACACGAAAAGATGTCTGGACAGATACAAGGAGATGGTCCACAATCCGGCATGGCCCACAGAGAGCTCACTGTGCTGGGAACCGCCAGCCAAGTCCCCACAGCACACCGAAATCATGTTGGTTTTTTCCTGCGCTGGGATCGGGAAGGCATCCTTTTCGACCCTGGCGAAGGCACCCAGCGGCAGATGACTCTGGCCGGGATTAAAGCCAGGGAAATAAGTATCATCTGCCTCACCCATTTCCATGGCGACCATTGTCTGGGTTTGCCCGGAATCATTCAGCGTCTGTCTCTGGACCGGGTTGAGCATCCAGTAGCTCTTGTCTATCCCGGATCAGGCCGCCATTTTCTGCACCGACTGCTGCGGGCGGCCATCTTCCACAACCGAATCACAGTACAGGAACATCCGATTCATGAACCCGGGGTCATCTTGACTCGGCCGGGGTTTGAACTGTCCACCCTGCCCCTGGAGCACGGAGTGGACACCTGGGGCTACCGGCTGCAGGAACCGGACACCCGGACCCTGCTTCCCTCCAAGCTTCCAGAGGATATTTCCGGTCCAGCGCTGGGCCGCCTGAAAGAACTGGGCTGGGTGGATTCCATGCAGGGGCGAGTCGCCTTGGAAGATGTGAGTGCGCTGAAACCGGGACAGAGCTTTGCCCTGGTCCTGGATACCAAAGTGTGCACCAATGCCCGGCTCTTGGCCCAAGACGCCGATCTGGTGCTCAGCGAGGCCACTTATCTGGACACGGAATCCCAGCAGGCAGCTGCCTATAAACACATGACCGCGGCCCAGGCAGCCGAGATCGCTGCTCAGGCCGGGGCCAAGAATCTGGTTCTGGCCCATTATTCCCAGCGGTATGCGTCGATCAAACCCTTTGCTGAACAAGCCGGCAAGCTCCACCCCCGAGTGATCGCGGCTGTGGACGGCCAGTGCATTGATCTGCCCCATCGCAAGCGGACGTTCGAGGCTGGGGGGAATCAGACCGGGAAAGCCTGATAGTATCTTAAGAGGCAACTCAGCACAATAGAACAAGATGGTAGCTTACATATCCATTTCTACGGAACCTATGGAAATGATAAGGAGATGGCCGGAGGATAAGAGGAAGACGTCCCCAGGGAGCATCCCGGTGAACTAAAAGAAAGTTCACAGGATACACCCTGGGGACCTAGAAAAAACCTACTTGAAAGGCTCACTCAACACCTGGTGGGCTTTAGCCAGCTTGTCGGCAATAGGGATGTCTTGGGGGCATTTTTCTTCACATTCCCCGCACTGCACACAGTTGTCCGCCTGCTCGGAAGCATTCGTGGACATGGTATACATCAGGTGGCTCCAGCGTTTGTCCCCGAACATGTACCGGCCGTTGTATATGCTGAAAATACGCGGGATATTCACTCCGTTGGGGCACGGCAGGCAGTAGCCGCACCCGGTGCAGTCCACTTGAATACGCTCCTGATACAGCTTGCGCACCTCGTCCACAAGACAAAGCTCATCCTGACTCATGGACTGGGGACGGACCGCATTCGCCACTCGACAATTCTCTTCCACCTGCTCCAGACTGTTCATGCCGCTTAAGAGCACGGAGACCTGGGGATGGTCCCACACCCAGCGCAAGGCCCACTGCGCCGGTGTCCACTGCTCACCCCCTTTTTCCCACACCGCCTGGATGTCCGAGGGTACATTGGCGGCCAGGCTCCCTCCCCGCAGGGGCTCCATAACCACCACTCCCAATTTTTTGTCTCCAGCATACTCAAGTCCGGCTTTACCGGCCTGGATATGTTCATCCATAAAATTGTACTGGATCTGACAGAAGTCCCAGTCATAGGAATCCACGACCCGAATGAAATGGTCATACTCATCATGAAAGGAGAAGCCGGCATATTGTATTCGGCCCTGCTGTACAGCCCGGTCTAAAAACTCCAATACCCCGCAGTCCAGAAGCCTCTCCCACCATTCCTTCTTGATGTTGTGCAGCAAGTAACAGTCGATGCGTTCTGTCTGCAGGCGCTTTAATTGTTCGTTCAGGTACCGTTCACAGTCCGAGGGCTGCTGGATATGCCAGGAGGGAAGCTTGGTGGCCAAAAACACCTTTTCTCTGTATCCGCCCTGCAAGGCCCGGCCTACAAAGGGCTCGCTCATCCCCTGATGATAGGGGTAGGCCGTATCCACATAATTGACTCCTGAATCGATGGCGTAACGAAGAAGTCCGGTGGCCTTTTCCTCGTCTATACTATCCTCGCGCCCGTCCACAACCGGCAGGCGCATACATCCAAATCCAAGGTTGGACACCTGCTCCCCTGTCTGTCCCAAAGGTCTGTAGCGCATAGCCTCTTTCCTACCTGATCAGATACCGGCGTGTGGATACCAGGGCCGAATAATCAGTTAAAAATCTCTCACCCAAAGTCCTTGGTCGGCAAAGGCAGGTCATGGTCTATTAGCCACTGCCCCACTGCCTGCTTGAGCTTGTGGTGATAGGCCTCTAATCCGCCCATTCCGTGAACAGCGAAAAAATAGTTGACCTCCAAAAGCAAAGGGCTCGGCTGGGGAGGATGTCGGTTATCGAACAATATGTCGATGCCAGCCAGATTGATGCCGCTTTCCCGACAGAGCTCATCCACCAGTTCTCTGCCCCGGGCCTGAAGTGCAGGGTCTGCCTCCCAGTCGATCCGGCCCCCTTGAGCCAGATTGTGGACGACCTTGTACCCATCCGGCTGAACACGCCAATAGCTGTACATGCTGGAGTGCATAACGACCACACGCAATGTTCGCTGCTTGGTAGGCACCAGTTCCTGAACCAGGAAACCATGCACCCCACTGTCTTCCATTCCCTGGAAGTTGGACAGGACATCCTTTGCCTCCTGAGGACCATGGACCACATAAACCAGCCGGCCTTCACCTCCGGCTTGGTGCTTGACGATCACCGGGTACTCGATATCTTGCCAATACCCTTGCGGACATTCCTGCAGGCGGTCAAAACAGTGCGTACTGGGGTGGGCGAGGCCCAACTCCCGGAATAAGCGAATATCACCGATCTTTCCCGGATAGGCGTACCTGGGCCCATACTCGGGAAAGACCAGGCCGCAAGAGGCGTTTGCCAGGGCATAAAGGGCTGGTAAACGGCCGGGAGGCAATAACACAGCCGAGGCCAGGCCCATAAGCTCACGATCTCGTTCGTCCAGTTCCCGGCCTGCGCACAGCCGAAACCTGTGCCCATGAAAGAAGGGGTGATAAGAAAGGATCATGCCTCCTCAAAGCTCAATATACTTTTTCCGCCGAATCAGGAATACCATTTGCCCCAACCGGAAACCCGGCCGGGGCAAATGTTCACCTGGCTTCATGATCTCAATCTTGGTTTTTTGGTCTGTGAACTCCTGTTCTCAGGCTCTTAGCCTGTATTGAGTCGTTCATCAATCACTGAGCCCAACCCGGAACGGTCATCATGTCAATACCCCAAATCAAAGGCAGATAGTAGAGAGTGAACAGAGTGATAAGGGCGATCCCGAAAATGTTCATAAATATCCCGGCTCTGGCCATCTGAGGAATGGATATGTAGCCACTTCCAAAGACAATGGCGTTGGGCGGGGTAGCTACCGGAAGCATGAAGGCAAACGAACAGGCCAGGCCTGCAGTGACCATCAAGGCGTAGGGATGCAAACCCATGGCCAGGGCCATTGAGGCCATGATGGGCATGAGCATGGTTGATGTAGCTGTGTTGGAAGTAATCTCAGTCAAAAAGATACCCAGAGACACCACACAGAGGACAATCAAAAGCATGGGGGCTGTTTCCAGAACCGCCAGACGGGTTGCGATCCACTCGGCCAATCCACTGCTGGAAAAACCACCGGCTACAGCAAATCCCCCCCCAAACAGAATGAGAATACCCCAGGGAAGGTTTTTCATTGCCCCCCAATCCAGCAAAAACTTGCCCTTTTTCAAATCAACCGGCCATGCAAAAAGGACCATGGCCCCGAGAATGCCGATGGTGGCGTCACTCATGCCCGGAAACATGCCCGAAAGCAAAAATCCCCGTGTAAGCCACAACAGGGCGACAGCCACAAACACAATGAGCACTCTGGTCTCTTCTTTACCCATAGGACCAAGTTTTTGCATTTCATCCGCAATAAGCTTCTGACCGCCTGGGAGTTTATTAAAGGTGATCTTAAAGGCAAAGTTGGTCAGGTAATACCAGCAGAACAAAAGAGATATGGCAGCCAACGGCACGCCATAGAGCATCCAGGTTCCAAAACCGATCTCCTGACCGTACATCTCCTTCACCACACCGGCAAACACGGCATTGGGCGGAGTTCCGATCAAGGTGGCCACTCCCCCGATGGAGGCTGAATAGGCAATGCCCAGCATAAGGGCTGAACCAAAGGCAAAGCGACCCAATCCCACATTCACATTCAGTCCTTCCCTTTGAATAAGGACCGCAAACTGAAGTATCACCGCCAATCCGATGGGAGTCATCATCATGGTGGTGGCGGTATTGGAAATCCACATGGACAGGAAAGCTGTGGCCACCATGAATCCCAAAATGATGCGCTTTGGCCCGCCTCCAATCAGCATGATGATGGCCAGGGCAATCCGTTTGTGCAGGTTCCATTTCTCCATGGCCAGAGCTATCATGAATCCGCCCATGAACAGAAAGACCAGATGATTGGCATAGGATGGAGTGACCTTGCTGGTAGCCATGGCACCGGTGAGCGGGAACAATACCACAGGCAAGAGGGAAGTGGCCGGGATAGGAATGGATTCACAGATCCACCAGGTAGCTATCCAGGCAGTGCTGGCCAAGACCGCCTGGGCCTCAGCAGACATCCCTTCCGGGGCAGGCATGAGATACAATAGAAAAAACAGGATGGGACCCAAAAAAAGGCCGACTTTCTGGCGGGAGGAATACTCACCTCCCTCATTGTCGTCCTCAGGACCATCACCGCCTGATCCATTGCCTGTCTGCTGGTTGGGCAGGACTTGTTTGGCCATCTCTTCTTTTTCATTATCAAGGGCCTGACTGTGGTGCTTAGAAGAGTCGTGATTTTCCACAATTGAGTATTGCAAAAAAAACAATCTCTTTACTTGATAGTGCAACTGCCAGAGATAGGACCAAAAATTATTCAACGACCCGACAAGACTACTCATATGAACCCTCCCTTCATATATTTTGCAAAATTTTGCATGAATCCATATGGATAGGTGATTTCACCTAAATACTTTGGGGACATCTCCAGCAAAGCAGCAACAATTCTGATCAGGTGTGATCAGAGGGCGGGCTTATGAGCCAAACACCGAAAGCATGATCCCGGCGGCCACCGCCGAGCCGATCACCCCGGCCACATTGGGTCCCATGGCGTGCATGAGCAAGAAATTGTCCGGACGTTCCTGGGCCCCCACGACCTGGGAGACACGGGCGGCCATGGGCACAGCCGAGACCCCGGCCGAGCCTATCAGGGGATTTATCTTCCGCTTGGACAAAAGGTTCATGAGCTTGGCCAAGAGCACCCCAGTGCCCGTACCCACCCCAAAGGCTACAATACCCAAGGTCATAATGCCCAGGGTCTTGATGTTCAAAAAGGCCTCCGCCGAGGCTGAAGCCCCCACCGTGATGCCCAACAATATGGTCACAATATTTATCAGTGCATTCTGGGTGGTATCCGCCAAACGATTGGTCACTCCGCACTCCCGGAACAGGTTGCCCAGCATGAGCATGCCCACCAAAGGAGCGGCTGCGGGGAGCAATAAGACGACCACTATAGTAACCATAATGGGAAAGATGACTTTCTCCCGCCTGGACACCGGGCGCATCTGTTCCATAACCATCTGCCGCTCTTTCTTGGTGGTCAAGAGCTTCATGATAGGAGGTTGGATGATGGGCACCAGGGCCATGTACGAGTACGCAGCCACAGCTGTGGCTGCCAGCATGTGCGGCGCGAGCATGGAGGTCAGATAAATAGTGGTCGGACCGTCCGCTCCCCCGACAATCCCGATGCTGGCTGCCTCCGGATAGGTGTATCCCAAAAATATGGCCCCAAAGAAGGTGGTAAAGATCCCAAATTGGGCCGCAGCCCCCAGGAGGATGCTTCTGGGATCGGCAATCAAGGGGCCAAAGTCAGTCAACGCTCCTACCCCCATAAAGATCAAAGGGGGAAAAATCCCCAGCTCATCGCCCTGGAACAGATAATAAAGCAGCCCTCCGATCTTATCCACATGGATGCTGTTCTCCCCGATCTCCAGCACCGGAGGCTCCATGAGCCCGGTCAAGGGAAGATTGATGAGCAGCATGCCAAAACCGATGGGCACCAAGAGCAATGGTTCATATTTTTTGGCAATTCCCAGGTACAAAAGGGTCAAGGCAATGCAGACCATGAGCACATGTCCCAGAGTCAAATGCAGGATGCCCATGGAATTGAGAAAGAGTAAGGTCTTTTCTAACATTGGAATCTCGTCGGTAGTTGCAATAACTTGAGATATGTGGCCATACCAACAAACAGCAGCGCCTTCATGCGCCCTTGAAAACCTTGGACCACACCCAGCTCAGAGCACAAGACAGCAATTGAGTCCTAGTCCAATACCGCCAACAGGTCCCCGCTGTGCACAATAGCCCCTTCTGTGGTCAAAACCTCTATGACCACCCCCGGCCGCGGTGCCCGAACCTGGTTTTCCATTTTCATGGCCTCCAAGGTGATCAATACATCGCCTTGGAGGACCGTCCCTCCAACCTGAACAGGTATGGAGGCCACCCGGCCGGTCATGGGAGCCTTCACTTCCAAAGCCTCGTACACGGTCCTACCCTGCTCATCCTGCTGTCTGACACAGCATTATGGGTTTATGCCGGTAACGCTCTGCGACCTGCCCAAGGCCTTCCACTGCCTGAGCCCCTCTCTATTCAAGCGCAGGGCCCTGTTCTTGGGCTGGGCGTCTGCTTCACAGGAAGCCAGCACAGCCGCTGTGATGGCCGCAATGACCTTGGGGTCATGCTTGGCCTGCTGCTTTTGCTGTGCAGGAGGCTCCTGAGCTGGCTTGGATTTAGGGGGCATCCGCCGTTTGGGGGCCGTCTCCTCTTGTGTGGGCCCGGCAAAACGCTGCAAGACGAGCATGGACATATACAGCAAAAGCAGGATGACCACCACGACCACCATGCCCAGGATGGTGACCTGTATGCCTACCATGAATCTTTCCACACCTAATCTCCTCGTCGTTGCCCAGTCTACAGGGGAATATTGCCGTGCTTTTTGGCCGGCCCCTGGATGCGCTTGGAGGCCAGCATCTCAAAGCCGGAGATGAGTACCTGCCGGGACAGAGAAGGTTCAATGACGTCCTGGACATACCCAAAGCTTCCAGCTCGATACGGATTGGCAAACTCCTGCCGGTATTCAGCTATCTTGGCCTGACGGACCTGTTCCGGGTCCTCAGCCGCCCTTATCTCCTTGGCATAGATGATGTTGGCCGCACCTTCCGGACCCATAACCGCGATCTCGGCCGTTGGCCAGGCAAAAACCAGGTCCGCACCCAGCTCCTTGCTGCACATGGCGATGTACCCTCCACCGTATCCCTTGCGCACGACCAGGGTGACCTTGGGCACAGTGGCTTCGGAATAGGCATAGAGCATCTTGGCCCCATGGCGGATAATGCCCCCGAACTCCTGATTCGTTCCGGGGAGAAAGCCGGGGATGTCCATAACAGTGAGGATGGGAATCTGAAAGGCATCGCAGAAACGGATGAACCTGGCCGCCTTATCCGAGGCGTTTATATCCAGGCACCCGGCCAGGGCATTGGGCTGATTGGCGATGATCCCGATGCTTTTGCCCCCCAATCTGGCGAACATGGTCAAAATATTCGGCGCATACCTGCTCTGGACCTGGAAAAGGCTTCCCTGGTCCACCAGCTCAGTGACCAAGTTCACCATATCGTAGGCCTGGTTGGGATGCTCGGGCATGATCCGCTCCAGTCCGGGGCAGACACGATCCGGATCATCTCCGGTTTCCAGTTCCGGCGGGTCGTCCACATTGTTGGCTGGAAGATAGGAAAGCAGGGTGCGTACCTGCTGAAAGCATTCGTCTTCGCTGTGGGCCAGGAAGTGAGCTACCCCGCTGACCTCGTTTTGGGTCTTGGCCCCGCCCAGATCTTCAGCGCTGACCTCTTCCCCAGTCACCGCTTTGATCACCTGGGGACCGGTGATGAACATCTTGCTGGTTTGATCGACCATGAACACAAAATCGGTCAAGGCCGGGGAGTAGACTGCCCCTCCGGCACAGGGGCCCATAATGATCGATATCTGAGGAATAACTCCTGAAGCCTGTGTATTGCGGTAGAAGATATTCCCGTATCCGCTCAGGGCGGCCACGCCTTCCTGGATCCTGGCTCCGCCGGAATCGTTGATCCCGATAATGGGGGCCCCCATATGCATGGCCATGTCCTGCACCTTGCAGATCTTGGCCGCGTGCATCTCCCCAAGTGAGCCGCCCATGACTGTAAAATCCTGGGCAAAGGCGTAGACCAAACGCCCCTCTATGCTCCCATAGCCGGTGACCACCCCGTCTCCCGGTGTCTTTGAGCCACTCATGCCCTTTTCCGGACTGCGATGGGTGACAAAGACGTCGATTTCTTGAAAACTGCCCGGATCAAAGAGCTTGGACACCCGTTCCCGGGCCGTGTACTTGCCTTTCTCATGTTGCTTTTCTATGTGCTTCTCACCGCCGCCCTTTTCCACGTTTGTGCGGCGCTTGCGCAACTCAGCAATTTTTTTCTCACCGCTCATGGCTTCTCCCCATGTTTGGACCTCACTTATGTCTTCGCATGTATATGCACATCCCAAGCGTATATCTGCTTTAAAAAAACACCTACCCCAGGCCCGGAAGCTTGAAAATCGGAAGATGTCTGATCTTGAAGTCAGAATATTTCTGACAAGAGGTGGATTATGGCTAGAGCAGGTTGTGCTGCATGGCGAATCTGGACAGATCGGCGTTGTTGCGCAGGTTGAGCTTTTTGAGCAGGCGCAGCCGGTAGGTATCAACGGTTTTGACGCTGATCTCGTAGGTTTCCGCGATTTCCTTGTTTGTGGACCCCAGGGCCAACCCCCGCAGGACCTGCAGTTCCCTGGTGGACAGGGAGTCCAAAAGAGATCGTTCGCCTCCTTGGGACAGACGTCCAGCCATGGCCTCGGCCATTTCTTCCGGCACATATCGTTTCCCGGACACCACCCGCCGCACGGCGTGCACCAGCTGGTCCGGGGCCGATCGTTTGGTGATGTAGCCCCTGGCTCCGGCTTCCAGGGCCCGGAACATGTATTGCTCTTCTTCATACATAGTCAGCATGATCACCGGTATCTCTGCGGCCTGAGATCCGAGCCTGGCCAAAACCTCCAGGCCGTCCAGGCCGGGCATGGATATATCCACCACAGCCACATCCGGGCGCCTGTCCAGGGCCAAACGCAGGGCCTGTTCCCCATTTTGGGCCTCAGCCACCACCTCCAGATCGTCGCAATCTTCCAGAATGCGCTTGAGTCCATCCAGGACGATGCTGTGGTCGTCGGCCAAAAGGATGCGAATGTTTGGAAGTTGACTCGTACTGGGTCTCAAGATAGTGCCTCAATTTTCGGCAATTGGCTCATTTTATATCTGAATTTTAAAAAATTCGAATATCGGAATCCGAAACAAATATACAATTCGGTCCATGGGTTCATGGTTTACATCTCCTGGAAGGCACCCAGGGCAACCCGGCAGACAATGGTCGTTCCTTGACCGGGCTGCGCGGAGAAAGACAGACTCCCCCCGACCAGATGAGCCCTTTCCTGCATACCGGTCAGTCCGAAGCCCTGGTTATGTTCCTCTGCCCGGACATCAAACCCCACACCGTCATCGCAGATTTTGACCACCAGGTTCTGATTGTCAGTACAGGTCAAAGACACCTTGACCTGTGAGGCCCGGGCATGCCGCAGGGCATTGGTCAATCCCTCCTGTACGATCCGATAGACCGCGGTGGCTGTTGGACTCTCCACCTCCGGAATCTGGTCGGTCTCAAAGGTGCAGGACCAGTCGCTGCGGCCCCGGAAGTCCTGAACCAGGGAATCCAGGGCGTCGATGAGCCCCAGGTCGTCCAAGACCCCGGGACGGAGCTGGTAGGCCATATGGCGCACATCGTCTATAGTTTTATCCACCAGATCGCGCATGATAGAGGCCCGCCTGGCTGCCTTTTCATCGGTCTCCGGCAGGCGTTTCTCCAGCCATACGGAATCCATGCGCAGGGCGGTGAGCATCTGGCCCAGTTCGTCGTGCAGCTCCCTGGACAGGGCAGCTCGTTCTCTTTCCTGGTTTTCCATAACTCTGGCCGACAAACGGCGCAGCTTGTCCTGAGCCTTTTGCAGCTCAGTAATATCTGTGGATATGCCACACACGCCGACAACGGATTGGTCTTGACCATATATGGGGAACTTGACCGAAAGATAGGTATGCAAGCCGTCTGCCTGGCGCACCCACTCCGTAAACTGGCACTCGGTCTCGGTCTTGAGCACCTGGAGGTCATTGGAACGCAGTTGACTGGCTACAGCCGCCGGCAACCGGTCCTCGTCCCTTTTGCCGACGATGTCCTCCTTGGAGACATGGAACAGTTTTTCAAAGCGGTCGTTGATCAGCTGATACTCTCCCTGCCGGTTCTTGATATAAATCACCGCCGGGGTATACTTGAGGATTCCGGACATCTCCTGCGACCGCTGGTGGACCAACTTCTCCAGCCCCCGGGAATATTTGCTCAGCTTCTCCTTGGCCTTCTTCAGCTCTTCCTGGGCCCGATTCCTGGCCGTCACATCCACGGATATGGCCAGGGTGCGGGCAATGCAGCCGTCTTCGTCCCAGATACCCAAACAGGACAGGAGGATATCCATGATCTGCCCGTTTCTTTTGATAAACTTGTAGGGGACCTCTTTGCTCAGTCCCCGTTTGAAAAAACGGGGCAGGATGATGTCCTCGGCCAGCTGCTTGGACTCCGGGGTGAAAAAGTCGGTCAACTTGCGGCCGATGACTTCCTCCCTGGTATATCCGGTGATCTCCAGCCAGTAATCGCTCACGCTGACCAGGCGGTACTGTTCATCAATGGAATGCAGCATGGCCGGGGTCTTGTGGTAGATAGACCGGTACTTGCTTTCACTCTCCCGCAGCTCATCTTCCAGGTGATTGCGACGCAAAATCTCCTTGCTGGCTGTTCGATAGAGCAGGAAAACGGAAATACCGATGACCACGCAGATGGCGAAGACAAAAGGGCCGGTTATCCGGATCAGGGAGTGCTGCACGCTTTGGGCTATGGCCTGCTGATCATGCAGATAAACAAGGCCCCATCCCGGGAAGCCCTCCAGGGAACGTCGATACACCAGATAGGAGGTCCCTTGCCGGTCCTGAGCCTTGGAGGAGTCCAAGCGCAGCCCGGACCACTGCCAGGGACCGGAGCCGAACTGCCTGCTCTCCTGCAAGGCTTTGCTCTGGCCCGCTGTTACCTGCTGCAGGGACGTGAACAGCCATGGCCTGTGATTGGTAATGAAGACGATCCCTTCCGGGGAGTGGACCAGGAAAAGTTGGCTGGATCCTGTGAGCAGCCTGGATTCAATGGGCCCAATGGAGGCCTTGATCACCGCCACCCCCACCGGAGAATCCCCGGGGCTGTCCATTACCGGGGCACTGTAATAGACCCCGCGCTTGCCGGAGACCACGCCCAGGGCCATATAGGCATAGGGATTTCCAGCGATAGCCTTTTGAAAATACGGCCGAAATCCGAATCCTTTCCCCACAAAGCTGTTTTGGGCATAGCGGTTGCTGGAGGCCAGGGTCATGCCGCTGGCATCCAGAAGATAGCAGACATCGGCCTGCAATGAGGTTTGGAAGGTATCCAGGATGGCGTTGGCCGCCTGCAGAGAGTCCTGGTTTGTCGCGGTCAAGGCCCTGCTCAGCTCCTCCATATGAGCCAGAGCCTGGACCGGTTTCATATACTCGGACAGCATGGAATCCAAAGAGCGTTTGACCATTTCAACATTGGTCACACACTGGCGTTTAGACTCCTGAATGGCGGCATGCCGCAGGGATACATAGACCAGATATCCACCGGCTGAGGCAAAGATAAAGGCTTGCACGGCCAGGGCCAAAACCACCCAACGCAGTTTGCGCATCCCCGCCTGCCCGGACCGGGTGTGGGCATCGCCTTGTGCTGATGTCATCCTGGGTGCGTTCCAGGGAAAGAGGTCTCTTCCCAGCCGGAAAATGCGGAGCATGCGATGTCTTTCTTATGCCTCAGGCAGAGGGCATCCGGCTGCAAGCAGGTCCTGCTGCAAAGCCTTTCGCATGCGAGCGGCCACAGGACCAGGGCGGACATCGTGGATGGGTTGACTGTTGTAACGGACAACGCTCAAGGCATCGAAACTGGTGCCCAAGATAATAACCTCCCTGGCCTGGAAAATATCCTGTTCGTGAACCGGACGGAAAACGACACACGTATCCGCGTCCACCAGCTCCAGGGCCCGCATCAACGTCGTGCCCCTCAGGGCCTGCCTGAACTCCGGAACCACAATCTCCCGGCCGGAATTCACCAGGCAGACGTTTTCCGTAGCTCCCTCGGCCAAGTAGCCATATTCATCAAAACACAACGGGAAATCCGCTCCCTTGAGCACCGCTTCCCGCTTCATAAGCACATTGGGCAGATAGTCCACGCTTTTGATCTGGGACAGATACCCCTGCTTGGCCGGGGTAGCCACCCGCACTGCACTCACCCCCTGCTCCCAAAACTCCCTGGGCTTGGGGTGCAACCTGCGAACCACGATATACAGGCTGGGCTCGAAACATTCCCGGAAATCGATGCCCAATCCTCCCGGGCCCCGACCGATGAACAGGCTGACCAAACCGGAGTCAGTGCCCGCTGCCGCCGCCACATCCAGGGTCAATTCCCGGACCTTTTTCCAGGAACAGGGGGGCTGCACATAAATCGCCTGACAGGAGTTCTGCATACGCTGTAAGTGGGCATCCAGCTGATAGAGCCGGCGATGTTCGAACTTCAAGGTCTCAAACACACCGTCCCCTCTATGCACCAAATGATCGTCCAAGGGAATGAGCATCAGCCTGGGATCCGGAGCCAAGACCCCGAGGCGATGGTCATAAAAGGCCAGAATATCATCTAATCCCGGCCGAAAGGTGTCCCACATACGCTGGATGTATTCCTTTGTATCTACTCGCTCGAGCACAGGCCTGTCCTTTTCTATGCCCGGGCCAAGAGCCCGCGGTTGATCAGCTCTTCCCCGATCTGGACCGTATTCAAGGCCGCCCCTTTGCGGATATTGTCGGCCACGATCCACATATTCAACCCGTTGTCTACGGTCGGATCCTCTCTGATCCGGCCCACAAAGGTCTCGTCCGTGCCCGCGGCCTCTATGGGCATGGGGTAGATGTTCTCCCGGGGATTGTCCAACACCCGGATGCCCGGGGCTTGGCTCAAGAGCCCCCTGGCCTCTTTGGAGGAAAGCTTCTTGGTGGTCTCAATATTCACCGATTCGCTGTGCCCGTAAAAAACAGGCACCCGTACCGTGGTGGCGGTCACTTTGAGTGTTTCGTCGCCCATGATCTTGGCCGTCTCGTCGATCATCTTCATCTCCTCCTTGGTGTATTCATTGTCCAAGAAGGCGTCGATGTGCGGCAGACAATTAAATGCGATTTGGTGCGGATAGACCTCGCAGGCCGGATCCTGCATATTGAACAAGGCCCGGACCTGGTTTTCCAGCTCTTGAATAGCCTTCTGACCGCTCCCGGAAACCGCTTGATAGGTAGAGACCACAACCCTGGTAATCCCCACTGCATCGTGGATGGGCTTGAGGACCACCACCATCTGGATTGTGGAGCAGTTGGGATTGGCGATGAGGTTTGCATGGTTATCCAAGGCCTGGGGATTAACCTCGGGCACGACCAAGGGGACTTCCGGATCCATGCGCCAGGCACTGGAGTTGTCTACAACCACACATCCGGCCCGGGCGGCGATAGGGGCAAACTTCTTGGAGGTGTCTCCGCCGGCTGAAAACAGGGCCAGATCCACATCAGCAAAAGAATCGTCGGTGAGCTCCTGGACCCGCAGCTCATCATCTCCAAAGGGCACGGTGGAACCCGCCGAACGGGAAGAGGCCAAGGCCCGGACCTCGCGGGCGGGAAAACGACGTTCGTGCACAATCTTCAGCATTTCCCGGCCAACAGCTCCTGTAGCTCCGGCAACAGCTACAACCAATCCATCCCCGCTCATAACGAAACTCCTTGCATACAACAATTAACGATCGGCCAGCGACAGTGCTGACCTTTGATTCCAGGCCACCAACATCACCCGGCCACTGTGCCGGCGATTTTAAAGATGGGCAGATACATGCTGACCACCAGCCCACCTACGACAATGCCCAAAAATACAATCATGATGGGTTCTATAAGAGAAGTCAAGGTGGATACGGCCACATCCACCTCGTCGTCAAAGAAGTCCGCGATCTTGCCCAGCATGGAGTCCAGGGACCCGGTGGTTTCGCCGATGGAGATCATGTGGATGACCATAGGCGGGAAGACCCCGGTGGCGTCCAGAGGCTCGGCCAGGGTCTGCCCCTGGGATATGGAGCGCATGGCCTTGTGTACACCCAGCTCCACGGTTTTATTCCCTGAGGTCTTGGCCACAATGTCTAAGGCATACAATATAGGCACTCCGCTGGAAACCATGGTGCTCAAGGTCCGGCTGAACCGGGCCACGGCCACTTTGCGCAGCAAGGGGCCAAAAAGGGGTACAAAAAGGACCCAGCGATCAATGAGAATCCGCCCCCTCTCCCAGGCGTAGAAAAAGCGCAGGGCAATTGTCAGGCAGATACATGTGCCGATGATGATCAGGATATTGCCTTTGACCCAGCGGCTGAGATCTATGACCACCTGGGTGGCCAGGGGCAGAGCCCCGCCGAAGTCGGCAAACATGGTCTCAAAGGTGGGGATGACGAATATGAGGATAATGGCGATCACGGCCACGGCCACCACAGTGACCACCGCGGGATAGATCATGGCCCCTTTGACCTTTGACTTGAGATTGGCCGCCTTTTCAATATACACAGCCAAACGATCCAAAACCAGGTCCAAAACCCCGCCCGTTTCCCCGGCATGGACCATATTGGTGTACAAGGCGTCGAAAACATCCCTGTGCTTGGCCAGGGCCTCGGAAAGAGAACCCCCTCCCTCCACGTCGTTGCGCACTTCGTACAGGATCCGCCGCAGACGCTTGTTTTCGGTCTGCTCGCACATCACCTGCAAGGACTGCAGAATAGGGACCCCGGAATTGATCATGGTTGCGAACTGACGGGAAAAGACCACCATGTCCCGGGAGGAAGGCTTTTTTTCCAGAAATGTCCCTTCCAGCAGGTCCTTGGGCTTGGGCTTGACCTTGATCTGGGCATATCCTCGGCGTTGCAGGACATTCTGGGCCATATCCAGGCTGGGGGCGTCCAAATCCCCTTTGACCTTGCGTCCCGATCGGTTCACGGCTTTATATATAAAAACGGGCATGTCTCCTCCACCACTCTCTCTCCACCACTCTCTCTTTGTTGAGCGCACCCAAAATGGACGTGCTCAGGCCTCATCCATGGTCAGACGCATGACCTCTTCCACTGAAGTCATCCCTTGCCCCAGCTTGTTGACTGCGCTTTGGCGCAAAGTCTGCATCCCCTGCTCCAGGGCCTGCTCCCGGAGTTCAGGCAAGCCGACCAGGTTTTCAATCTGGTTTTGTATCCTTGAGGTCACTTCCAGGCACTCAAAAACTCCAATCCGGCCCTTGTATCCGCTGTGATGGCAATGCGTACAGCCCACCGGCTCACATATCTCCAAGCTCCCTGTATTGGCCAGATTCAATCGCTCCAGCATGGCTTCCTTTCCAGAGCCCCTCCTTTTGCATTCCGGACACAGGGTGCGCACCAGCCGCTGGGCCAAGATTCCCCGCAGTGCAGAGGCCAGCATAAAGCCTTCTACTCCCATATTCAGCAGTCTGTGCACTGTACTGGGCGCATCGTTGGTATGCAAGGTAGAAAGGACCAGATGTCCGGTCAAGGCGGCCTTGACCGCTATCTGGGCCGTCTCCGCATCTCGGATTTCTCCCACCAGAAGAATATCCGGATCTTGACGCAAAAAGGAGCGCAGGGCTGCAGAAAAGCCGAGGCCAATATTGTCTTTGACCTGGACTTGATTGACCCCGCTGAGAGTCACCTCCACAGGGTCCTCCACAGTGGCTATATTCACCTTTTCGGTATTGAGCTCTTTGAGCACCGAGTACAGGGTGGTCGTTTTCCCGCTTCCGGTGGGTCCGGTAACCAGAAAGATCCCGTACGGGCTGTGCACAATTTTGTTCAGCACCTGCAAGGTCTCCGGCTCCAAGCCGAGCTGGGCCATATCCACCTGCAAAGCGGCCGCGTCCAGATAGCGAAGGACCACCTTCTCCCCGAATAATGTAGGCAGAACCGAGACCCGGAACTCAGCCTCGTTTCCTCCCGGGGTCCGAACCTTGAGCCGCCCATCCTGGGGCAGGCGCTTTTCAGCAATGTCCAGACTGGCCATGATCTTGATCCTGGAGATCAAAGCCGCCCGCATCCCGGCCGGAGGACGCATTATTTCCCACAGCACTCCGTCCAGGCGATAGCGGACTCGAAACAGCTTCTCATAACACTCGATATGGATATCCGAAGCCTTTTTGCGGATGGCGTCCATGATCAGCATATTGACCATCTTGACCACCGGCCCCTGATTGGCCTCCTCCATAAGAGAGGCCTCCTGGGCACCGCTTTTATCCTCTAACCCCCAGTTGGAATGCTCCTTATCCAGCTCAGCCAGGGTCTCGGATACCCCTTGAAATTGGCTGTCATCCTCGGTATCCATGCGCTCCAGGGCATGCTTCACCCAGATGGGAGCAGCTACGTGGGCGATAATGTCCAGTCCGGTCATGAAGCGAATGTCGTCCTGGGCCAGAATGTTGTCCGGCTCGGCTACAGCCACATCCAGGCATTGTCCCCGGCGCTGAAATGGAATACACTGATATTTCCGGCAGACATCCAGGGATACAAGCTGCTGCACCTCCTTTGGAACCTGTAAGTCCTGAGCCCGAACAGCCGGCAACCGATACTCTGAGGCTGCAAAGCGTACATATTCCTCCGGGGACAGGTACCCCAGTTCAAATGCCGCTGCCAGCACCCCAACTCCCCGGCTCCGCTGCAGCCTCTTGATCTGTCCCATCTCCTCCTGGCCCAAAGAGTATTGCTTTTGGAGACTTTGGCCCACGCTTGTGTGCTGCATGTCGCACCTCAATCTGTGTTGCACTGTGTATACGTTCATAATTTGACAGGATATCGACCATTATGGCCCTTCCCTTTCCCTGCACTGCCATCATCCCGGCCAGATACGCCTCCTCCCGCTTTCCGGGCAAACCCCTGACCCCCATCCTCGGCCGGCCCATGTTCTGGCATGTGGTCCAACGTACCCGGTCCTGCCCCTATATTCATCATACCTACCTGGCCACCGACGACAGCCGTATAGCCAAGGCAGCCGAGGCCCTGGGGATTTCGGCGATCATGACCAAAACCGAGCACACCAGCGGGACTGACCGTATCCTGGAGGCGGCCCAGAGCCTGAGCCTTTCCGAGGATACCGTCGTGGTCAACGTACAGGGAGATGAACCCTGCCTGACCCCGCAGCTCCTGGATCAGCTGGTTCAGCCCTTTCTTTGGCCCCAGACCCAGGTGAGCACAGCCGCCCGACCCCTGGAGCCGGAATACGCCCCAGACCCCAACCTGGTCAAAGTGGCTCGGGCCCGCACGGGCCAGGCCCTGTACTTTTCCCGGGCTCCCATCCCCTATGCCCGGGACACGCAGCAGACCGGCTTTCTTGCGCACATAGGCCTTTACGCCTTTCGGCTGCCGGTACTGCGCCGTTTTCACCAGCTCGGACCCAGTCCGTTGGAAGATGTGGAAAAGCTGGAACAGCTGCGCCTCCTGGAGGCCGGCATCCCCGTCCATGTTGTGCTTACCGAGCATCAATGTTATGGCGTGGACCGGCCGGAGGACGTGGCCAAAGTGGAAGCCATCTTACGCAAGGAGCAGAGCTGATGCGCGCAATATTAGGCTTGGAAGACGGGACCTGGTTTCCGGGACGCACTTTCACCGGAGCCGGAGAGACCGGAGGGGAAGTCATTTTCAACACCGGCATGTGCGGCTACCAGGAGATTCTGACTGACCCTTCCTACCGGCAGCAACTGGTGTGCATGACCTATCCGCACATCGGCAATTACGGGATAAATCCCGAAGACATTGAGTCCAGCCGGGTTCAAGTAGCCGGGTTCATAGTCAAAGAATGCTGCTCTGCCCCCTCCAACTTCCGCAGTACATCTTCCCTTCCCGATTATCTGCAGGACAACAATGTGCTTGGTCTGGAGGGCATCGACACCCGGGCCCTGACCAGGCACATCCGCATCCACGGAGCGATGCGCGGCTTCATATCCACCCAAGAAAGCGATCCGGCCCGGGTGGTGGCCAAGGCCCAAGAACTCCCTCCCATGCAGGGGCTCAACCTTGTCGACGAGGTGACCACCGACAGACCCTATTTCTGGACTGATCAGGGTCCCCAGCCTGTGGCTTTGGCCGATATCCCCCAGCACTGGGGGGGCACCGGCCCTCAAGTCGTGGTCATGGACTTTGGAGCCAAATGGAATATCCTGCGTCTCTTAAAGGCCAACGGCTTTCAAGTCCTGGCCGTTCCCTCTGTGACCACAGCCGAAGAGATCAACAACCTCCACCCGGATGCCGTGTTCTTGAGCAACGGTCCCGGGGATCCGGCCGCTTTGCCGGATATCGTGCACACCAGTGCCCTTTTGGCCGACAGCTATCCCGTGGGCGGCATCTGTCTGGGGCATCAGCTTTTGGGGCTGGCCCTGGGCGGGTCCAGCTTCAAGCTCAAGTTCGGCCACCACGGGGTCAATCATCCGGTCCGCTGCCTGCATACCGGGCAGATAGAGATATCCTCCCAAAACCACGGATTCTGTGTGGACGTCTCCAATGTGGACACCCTGAAGCAGACCCATGTCAATCTCAACGACCAAACCCTGGAAGGCTTTGTGCACAGCAAAAAGCCCATCATGGCTGTCCAGCACCACCCGGAAGCAGCCCCGGGACCCCACGATTCCAATTCCTTTTTCCAGGCCTTTGCCCGGATGGTCCGGGAGGGGCAGTAGCCTGATCAGATCTGCTCCGGCCCATCTGATCAGGTTGTGTCCAGCAGCTTTTCAGCCAGAACCAGGGCCCGCTCCAGGCTTTCGGTGCGGGCCCGGCCAGTGCCCACCAAATCATAGGCCGTTCCGTGATCCACAGAAGTGCGCACAAAGGGCAGGCCGAGAGTGACATTCACCGCCTCCTGGAAGTGGACCAGTTTGAGCGGGGCCAGCCCCTGATCGTGATACATGGCCAAGACAGCGGAGAACTCTCCCTGATAAGCCCGGTAGAACAGGGAGTCCGCCGGCCAGGGTCCGCTGGCTTTCACCCCGTGGGCCACAGCAGCCTCAAGAGCCGGGACTATGATCCTGGCCTCCTCGTCCCCGATATCTCCCCCCTCTCCGGCGTGGGGGTTGAGTCCGCATACCCCGACGGGCACCCCCTCATATCCAACTGCCCGGGTAAAGGCCCAGGTCAGCCGAAGGCAACGCTCAACCCCTTCTTTGGTCAACATCCGGGGCACATCCGCCAGCCGGGGATGGGTGGTGGCTAAAGCCACCCGGAGCCTGTCTCCAGCCAGCATCATGCATACCGCATCCGCATTCAATCCGCTTCTCTCCGCCAAGAACTCGGTATGTCCGGGAAAATCGAATCCAGCCTTGTGCAGCATGGCCTTGTTCAAGGGACAGGTGACCACACCTTGGGCCTGTCCGGAGAGGAGCACTGAGCAGGCCGTGTCCAGGCTCAAGCCGGCGGCCAGCCCCCCTTTTGGATCAGGTTGGCCCCACCTGGGGGCCCAATCAGCCACATCCGGGGGCTGCAGACAGAAGATCTGCGTACCTTGCACCTCGTCCATGCTGTCCACTGTCTTCCAGAAAGGATCCATGCCCAGGTTGCGGCAGTGACAGGTAAGGGCCCTTTCCGGTCCGATGACCACCACGGTCCGCTGCCTGGGGGATAAACGGCCGCCCAGGTGCAGGCGGCAGACCAGCTCCGGGCCTATCCCATTGGGATCGCCCAAGGTGAGCAAAAGGGGAAGCTGGTGATGAATCATCTTACTCCGTGGGCATCCAGGAAGTGCTCCCCTGGGTTTCCAAAACAAAGACCCGGGCCATGCCCAAGAGGGCGCTCATCTCCGGGTCCGGACTGGGCACCACCTGCTGGGGCAGCCACCATGTCCGGTGAGCCAGCCTGTGCCGCATTGTGTCCCACATCCCGGTCTGGAAATAGGGGAAAAAAGCGCTCATGCCGCCGCTTATACCTATTTGGGGGATCCCGAAGACCACCTGCAGCACCGAAAGATACAGGCCCAATCTGCGGCCGTATATATTCATGATCCGCAACCCGTCTGCACGACCTTCCTCCAGATCGGCAAAGGCCTCCTGGGGATCGTTGATGGCATACCCGCAACGATTGAAGAGCTCCAGCAGGGCCTTTTTTTGCAGCCAGGCCTCCGCGCAACCCACCTGCCCACAGCCGCAGGAAGGCAGGGACGACTCCCCGAGCTCACAGCTGCGTTTGGGACCGGGCCCCAGGTAGACATGTCCCAGTTCCGGTCCGGTGAAGTGCCCCCCCCGCCAGATCTCGTGGTCCATGATCACCCCGGAGCCAACTCCAGTACCCAACGTGATGACCACCGCGTGATCCGCGCCGGCCAGACCTCCGGCCCAGACCTCGCCCAGAGCTGCGGCCTGAGCGTCGTTTTCCATGCGCACCGGAAGAGAGAAGGATTTCTCCAGGAATCCGCCCACCCGGAAGTGGTTCAGCTCCGGCATGTTGGTGGTATTGAGATACATGCGCCTTCGATGATCCAAGGGACCGGCAGTGGCCAGACCAATGCCCTGTACCCGGCTCGGGGCTTGGGCTTGCAGATCCATAACCAGTCTTTTCAGGTTTTCCTTGGTCCCATCCAGGCTCCGGGGCCTGGAGTGCAAAATGACCTGGCCGTATTGGCCACCGGCCGTCACCCAAGTGCCCCGGATATTCGTGCCCCCTAAATCAATGCTGATATACATAATCCACCTGTATTGCTTCTTTCTTGATGCAAGGACAAACTCAGAGATCAGAAGTCAGCTTTGCCTCCGGCAAATCTGACATATTTTTTGCCCCAAAGAGGGCAAAAAAAAGAAATTTGCCGGGTTGATCAAGGATGAAACAGAGGGCTTACCCCCTCATCCCAGGCTTCGGCCGGGGCTGACCGGGCTCTGCGTCCGGCCCTGCTCCAGTGCCTCTTGAAAATCAGACACAATGCGGGCATGGTCAAAGGCCAGATCCGGCAGCGAGTCCAGAGGAACCACGCGCGCCCGTCCGGCGTCGTCTCCTGCCTTGAGCTTTGCTCCCTGCGGGGCTGCGGCGGTAAAGACAACGCTCATTGTATGCTGACGCGGGTCCCGGTCCGGGCTGGAATACACTCCCAGCAGGCCCTGCAGGTGCACATCCAGGCCGGTTTCCTCCCTGGCTTCCCGGACAGCAGCCTGTTCCACGCTTTCGCCATAATCCACAAAGCCGCCGGGCAGGGCCCAGCCGTACGGAGGATTGCGCCGTTCGATCAAGACCACGCCTTGGCCCTGCACATAAATTATGACATCCACTGTAGGCACCGGATTGCGGTACACCTGGACCTTGTCCCCGCAGGCTGGACACTGAACATACGCAGACATTTGTATTCCTCCCCATGCATATACACAATGACCTTTCCTGCATACCAAAAGGAGTCATCATCGTCCACAAAGGGGCCCTGGGAGATTTTCTGCACATCTGGCCCTCCCTTGTGGCCCTGCGCCGCCACTTTGGCCAAATCCCCCTGTATTGGGCCGGTCGCCCGGCCTACAGGCTGTGGACCGATCCCCTGGATCTTATCCCTTGTCCCGGGCTGCTGCGGCAGGCCACGGACCGCCTGTATTCGGCTCCAACCTGGCCGCCTGAGCTCGACGGCTTTTTAGTCATCTGGTTCGGGCTGCACACTCCACCTACGCATCTGCCTTTTCCAGACCTCTGGTTCCTTCCCGGCATAGAGCCCGGAACCTATGTCCCCCCCCGGAGAATGTATGCTCGGGCCCTGGCCCGTTTGGGGATCCCCGAAAGCCCGGACTGGCTCTGCACCTGGAAAACCCTGTTTTGCACACCTTCAGGTCCCGGATGTGCACACCGGATCCTGCTCTTTCCCGGAGCCGGACACAAAGCCAAGTGCTGGCCTCTGTCCCGATATACGCAGTTGGCGGATTGGCTTGTGGCCCGCGGATATGTTCCCAGCTTTGTCCTGGGTCCTGCGGAGAGAGAGCGGGGCATGGAGGTACAAAAATTTCAACTCCTGCAGCCGGGCAACCTGCGCGAACTCCAAGAGGCCCTGCACCAGGCAGACCTGGTGGTCGGAAACGATTCCGGACCCATGCATCTAGCCGGGCTCATGGTGCTTGACGGCCTGGCCCTGTTCGGACCGGCTGCAGCCGGACAATGGGGGCCCTTGGGCCTTACCTGCCTGCAGGCGGATATATCCTGCTCGCCCTGCACCCAAACCGGAAGGATTCAATGTGCACACCCGGTATGCATGGAACGTCTGTCCTGGGCTGAGGTCAAGAAGGCCATCGAATCTTTGAGCGGGGAGAAGAAATGATTGGGGCCGTTGTCAGGCCTTAAAACACAACTGGCCTCCAAGGAACCGTTTTCCAAGGAGGCCAGCTATGGCAAAAGGAGGAAGGTAATATTATATATGCAGCTACCGTGCCAAGCTAGATTTTTTATCTCCTTTCACCCATTCAGGAAAATCAACCCATTTGTTTTCTCCCGACAGAGAAGAGACAAACCGATGTTCAAAATCTTGTATTGCACATCCCAAAACAGCTCCTGACGGCCGGACAGAGTACAACTTTTTTTACCCCCTTTCAGCTTCACTCAAAGACCTCCCAGCCGGCCGCCCGCAACTGGTGTTCTGCGACAGCCCCGAAGCGAATGATATGGATCTGCTTGCCCCCGACAGGGCGGACCACAGTAGAGGGAAGACCACCCTGGGGATACGGGGGGAGGTCCAGAACACGATCCACAGCCTGTATAAGATGGGGATGGAGCTCTTGTGGCCGGGAAACAGACGGACCTCCGGACAGATTGGCCGAGGTGGCCACTACAGGCACGCCGGCCTGGACACACAGCTTTTGGGCCAGAGGATGGGAAGACCACCGCACACTGCAAAAGCCGGAAGCATCCGTAGCCAGGGGGCTTATCTGATCATGGGCGGGGACAACAATGGACAACGGTCCGGGCCAGAAAGCCCTGGCCAGCTGGGCGACGTCCGAAGAGACCTCCCTGCACACCCTAGGCAGCTGAGCCATGGATCCGATGATCACCGGCAGGGGCTTTTGTGGGGCCCGTTTCTTGATAGTGCTCACCGTATGCACAGCCCTGTGGTCCAGCACGCTGGCCCCCAGGGCGTAGAAGGTCTCTGTGGGGTAGATAAGCACTTTGCCCTGGATAAGGGCTTGGGCAGCCTGGTGCATCTCCCCTATCCGATCAGCATTTTGCAAAGCAAACATCATTTTTCTGATCCGGTTAAGAAATACTCGTTGATCACTTTGTACTCCGGACCCTTGGGAGTAAGCCGACTGGCATACAGAACAAATCTATCCACCTCCAAGGAGGACCACTGTCTTTGCTGCAGCCATTGCAGCAGCGAGGCCCAGTCGTCCGAGCCGGGATTCTTGATCCGAGCCAGGGTCAAGTGAGGCCGAAAGGTGCGCTTGCTGGGAGGAAAACCCAGAGGGAGCAGGGCTGCTTCTATGTCTTTTGCCAGCTGCATGCATGCGCGAGCCCCCTGCTTGAGTCCAACCCAGAGCACCCGCGGGGTCTTATGCGCAGGGAAAAAACCGGCCCCTCCAGCCTGAAGCTGAAAAGTGGGCCTGTCCACCGTGTGCAGGGCGTTTTGCACTGAGGACAAAACATCCGGCTCCAGCTCTCCCAAAAAAGAGAGGGTCAGATGCCAGTTGCCCTGTGTGGTCCACTTCACCTTGGAGCGCAATGCCGCATCCCAGGCTGAAGCAATCTCCGGCAGGGCCTTCTGATACTCCTGGGGCAGAGGCAGAGCCACAAAACATCGAGTTGCCATACAAGTCTCTTGCCAACAAAGCCAGAGTGTGAAAATGTGTGGGCTTTGGCTGTTTGTTGTGTGAGTGGTGTTTCTGACCATTTTTCCTCAACCAGATCAGACATCGTATTCTCCATGAGTCCTCTGTCTGCACTCTTCTGGTCTGTGCCCTCCTCTGTCTGCCCTCTATCCTTCAGGAGCGTTGGCCATGTTTGAATCTTTTGTCGCCTGGGTGGTGGCCACCATTGGTCACTTGAGCTATCCAGGGGTTACCATCCTCATGTTTTTGGAGTCCTCGTTCTTCCCCTTTCCCAGCGAGGTGGTCATTCCCCCGGCCGGATACCACGCATCCCAAGGAACCATGTCCTTGTGGCTGGTCATTGCCTGCGGCACCCTGGGCAGCCTTTTGGGAGGCATCTTCAATTACTGGCTGGCCCTCACCGTGGGCCGGGCCTTTTTGCTCACATACGGCCCGTACATGCTCATCTCGGAAAAGACCTTACACAGGGCGGAGACCTTTTTCACCCGGCACGGGCACATCAGTACCTTCATCGGCCGCCTGGTCCCGGGAGTGCGCCAGTACATCTCCCTGCCCGCCGGGTTGGCCCGGATGCACTTAGGGATCTTTTGCCTGTTCACCAGCCTCGGAGCCGGGATCTGGGTGGCCATCCTGGCCCTGCTCGGCTACTTCTTCGGCCGAAATCAGGACCTGCTCATGGATAAGCTGCACCAGATCATGCTTATACTTCTCCCGGCCTGCCTGATCCTCATTGCCGTGTATATCTGGTGGCACCGGCGTCAAGGCCACAAGGCTTCCTGAACAAAGACCCAAAGTTCTTTGCTTGTGTCCCGCTTTTGGTCAGGCTGGGCAGAGTGATCTTTGTCCAACCATACATATCTCTCATACCTGGACAGCCATGACCATAAGCAGCCCGGTCTCCAGGATCTCGTTCATAGCCCCCAGAGTATCTCCGGTGATGCAGCCGAGAACCCGGGAGTAAAAGAGCACAATCCCGGCACAGGCCGCAGCAAAGGCCGCGTTCATAACCAGTCCCTGCCAGCCCAAGGTCATGGACAAAGGCACAAGCAGCCCTGCGGACCAAAACATGCGCCACAAGGGGACAGGAACGCAGAATAAGGCCCCGGTCCCCCCTTCAGGCCGACCATAGGGCAAAAGGCGCATCCCCACCAACATGCCCAGGCGGGAGTAGGCCGGAACCAGGATCAGGATCCACAAGCGCTCCTGCTGGGGCAAGGCGAATACAGCCCCCCACTTCAGCGCCATCACCCCAACCAGGGTAACCACTCCCATGACCCCCACCCGACTGTCCTTCATTATGGACAGAATCTGTTCCCTGGAGCGGTGGGAAAACAGGCCGTCCCCGGCGTCAGCCAGACCGTCTGCATGCAGGGCCCCGGTCAGAAGGACCAGGGCCAGAACCAGGACCAGGGCGGCCAGGGGCTCGGGCCACAGAAAAGAGGCCACCCAGTCCACTCCGACCAGAACTCCCCCCAACACAAGGCCTACGAGGGGAAAATACCCGCTCATCCGTTCCGGCCGAAACTGTGCTCTTCCTGCGGGCAGGATGGTCAAAAAGGCCAGGGCACCGCGAAAATCGGTCCAAAGGCCAGCGAGTCCCCCCATGGCTATCCCTTCACCTGGACCGGCAGCCCGGCCACCATCCAAATCACTCCGTCCGCCCTGGCCGCCACCCGCTGATTCACCCAGCCCACCATATCGCGAAACATACGGGCCATGGCGTTGTCCGGGACAATACCCTGCCCCACCTCGTTGGAGACCAACAAAATACGACCGCGAGCCGAGCCCAGGGCTGTATCCAGATCTTCCAGCTGGGTCCACACCCAGGCTTCATCCCTGTTTTCCATGAACAGATTGGAAACCCACAGGGTCAGACAATCCACAACCAGGACTGTGCCCGGCCCGCTCTTTCGCTGCAGGATACCGGGAACATTCAGGGGGTCCTCCACAGTTGCCCATCCGGATCCCCGAGCTTGCCTTTCCCGCTGATGGGCGGCTATCCGGTCTTGCATCTCCGGATCATGGGCCTGGCAGGTAGCCACAAAGACCTTATCCTGCACACCACTGTCTTCGGCCAGCTCCAGGGCGTGCCGGCTCTTGCCGCTGCGGCAGCCGCCAAGGATCAATGCAATATCAGACACAGTGCTTCCTTTGCTTTGTCCATGCATGCATGTGGGGTAGCGGTTCCGGCTTGGCTTTCTGGGTCCGCTACCCATACTTGACACGGTAGGTTTGTTATTCTCAGCGGGCAGCCATTTGGCAAAAGACGCCTCGACTGCCCCTGGGGCAAAAGGCATGTCAGATTTGCCGGAGGCAAAGCTGACGCTTAAAACTGCGAGGAAGAGTGTTCAGCGGAAGAGATCTGATCTGTCTGGGCATACAAAGGGTTCTCCCCTTCCAGAACAGCCAGCAGGGGGGTGATGGCTCTCTGGAAACGGGCCATCTCCTCTTCAGGTACCGGTTGGGCCGGCTTGGAATCTATCTTCAGAGGATTTATATACGATCCGCGTTTCTTGACCCGGTAGTCCAGGTGCGGACCTGTGGACATCCCAGTGCTGCCTACATAGGCTATGGTCTGACCCTGGGTCACCTTGGCCCCTTTCCGGATGCCGGAGGCAAACTTGGACAGATGCATATACAGGGTCATATACCCGTTGGGATGGCGGATCTTGATATAATTGCCCCCACCCCGTTCATAAGCCCGGGCGATGACCACTCCATCAGCCACGCTTTTGACCGGGGTCCCCCGCGGGGCGGCGTAGTCGATCCCCAAGTGGGGCCGGACCACATTGAGAATGGGGTGCTTGCGGCGGTGGGTGTATCCAGAAGATATACGGGTAAAATTCAGCGGGGCCTTGAGGAAGGTCTTGCGCACCGCCTGGCCGTCTGCGGTGAAATACTCTGTGCGTCCATCCTGGGTGGAAAAGAGAAAGGCCTGAAAGGTCTGCCCCTGATTGGTGAACTGGGCAGCCACAATAGGCCCGTAACCGCTGAACTCCCCTTTGCGGTATCTTTTTTCTACGACCAGACGGAAACTGTCCCCTTTCCGAATATCGCGGATAAAATCCACATCCCAGGCAAAGATATCCGCCAGTTTCACAGCCAGGACCGGGGCTTCGCCTTGCGCGGTCACCGCCTTGAACAAACTGCTCGTGATCTCTCCGTCCACAACTGAAGTGCGCACATCGTAGTCAATAGACTGGGTAGCGACCTGGAACTCACCATCGTCCATGTGCACGCAAAGCTTTTCCTGGCCGTTGATCTCATATTCAAAGCCCTGCAACTGGTTGTCCCGGACCTTGAGCCTGTAGGGCTGACCGGCCTTGATCTTACGCAGGGGGTAGACGTCCTTGGCTTCCCGGGTCAAGGCGTAGACATCGGCTGGATTGAGAAAGTCGGAGAGCATGCTGGTGATGGTTTGACCGGGCTGGACGGTTTTTTCCACCACATTCACCGGATCCCGGGGCTTGGCCCGGGCCTGGCTGGGAGATGTGTCTTGGCTTTGTTCTTGATCATCGCCGGAATCGGCCTGTATTGCAACCCGATCGGTGTCGTCCTCATCTGAGGGGGACGTTGTGCCCTCAGTCACCTCCTTGCTGGGGCCGGTCTTGTCTTCGGCTTTATCCATAAAGTGTTTTCCGGCTGAGAAAACAGCCAACACCAGGACCATGGCCCCCAAAAGAAGGGGGAAAACAAAACGCATCCGCCGGGGCCGTTTCAACCGAATACCCTGCTTGCGACCGGAAAATATGCTGCCAAACATGGTCATTGTTTGGCTCAAAAGCAGCCAGAAGTCAAGCTCACCCCCCACCGACGGCCGGAAACAGGGCCAGCCTGTCCCCGTCCTCAAGCTGTGTGGACAAGGGGGCGTGTTTTCCGTTCACAAAAGCAACCTTGATCTCCTCTCTGGGCACTGCCAGGTGATCAACCACATCGGCCACAGTGCTGTCCCTGTCCAAGGGATACTCTTTTGCAGACTGGGGTTGGTAGGGGGCCAGTGTTGCGTAACAGCGTACCTGTATGTACATAGAACCATCCTTGTCAGCTTTGTCTCGGCAAATCTGACATATTTTTTGCCCCCAAGGGGCAAAAGAACAAATTGCCGAATTGATCGTACGAGGTGATCACAGGTCTGTGTTTTTCACCTATTGCTGCCTCAATACGTTGTCCAAAACGTCGGCCCAAGCTTTTGTGTGCGCCAGATCCCCGGCAGCCTGCTGCTCCCACCCCGCCCAGTCCGGAGCCAGCTCAGCCTCAAAATCCGAAAACCGGATTTTCCAGTGATGCAAAAACAGGGAGCCGATCCTCTCCGATCCATACATCCCGTCTCCGAGCACCGGATGTCCGATGGAGGCCAGATGGGCACGGATCTGATGCCGCCTGCCTTTGTGGATGGTCACCTGCAGCAGGCTGGCCTGGAATCGAGGGCAACAGGCCAACGGCCAAACCGTTGTCCACCGCAGGGGATCCGGATCCTTGGCCGGCAAGGCCTGGACCTTGCGCCGCTTGGCGGTATTCAGGGCGGTGCGCACCACGGTATGTGCCTTTAGCAGTCCGTGAACCAGGGCCAAATATGTTTTTATGATCTGGCCTTCGTCCTGCAGCCTGGTGTACACCTGTACTGCTCGACAATGGAGGCCAACCAGAAGCAGACCCGAGGTCGCCCGGTCCAGCCGATTCAAGAGCACTGGATCACGGTCAGGAAACAATCCGGGCAGCACCTGTTCCAGGGCA
Organism: Thermodesulfobacteriota bacterium; assembly: GCA_051749205.1. Taxonomy (GTDB): domain Bacteria; phylum Desulfobacterota; class Desulfovibrionia; order Desulfovibrionales; family Desulfothermaceae; genus Desulfovermiculus. The sequence continues at coordinate 44,730 of JBNJII010000015.1, forward strand.
GGTTCAGGGCTGCTCATCTGGATTTGGGAGTGCAGCCCCCCGGGCTTGCTCAACCCGGCATAGTCCCGGGTAGCGCGGACCACCCCCACCTTGCCCAGCAAAGTCTCTTCCCCGGCCTCCGCCTGTGGGCCCTGAGTCTGAAGGCTCACCTCCTGTCCGGCACATACCCGGTATCCCTTGGGCCGGGTCCGACCATCCACCCGAACCGAACCGGCCCGGATCAAGTACTGAGCCCGACGGCGGCCTATTCCAGGCACCAACAGGCGCAAGGCGTCGTCCAATCGCCGCCCCCCGGCCTGCTCCGGGACCAGCAGACTGGACCTGGATGGAATCCGGGCCTGTGTTTTCAGAACAGCCTCCCTTGGGTTTTCTAATGGATCCCATAGGATCGCAGCTTGCGGTGCAAATAGCTGCGCTCCAGGCCTACGGTCTCCGCAAGCTTGGAGACATTCCCTTCGCATTCCTGGAACTTGTGCATCAAAAAGCTGCGTTCAAACTCGGCCCGGGCGTTTTTAAAGTCCGTTTCCTGCACTTGCTGGATATGCCTTTCTTCTCCGGTCTTCTGTGGCGGTCTGCGAAACTCCGGAGGCAGATCCTGGGGACCGATCTCCTGCCCGGCGTACATGATGTGCATACGTTCAATGAAGTTCTTGAGTTCGCGCACGTTGCCCGGCCAGGGATAGGCCTTGAGTATGGGATAGACCTGATTTTTAAAGACCAGGGGCCGAAATCCATTCTCCTGGCAAAAGGCCTGGGCAAACTCCTGGATCAAAACCGGTATATCCTCACTACGCTCCTTGAGTGCCGGCACATGCAAGGGAAAGACGTTGAGCCGGTAATAGAGGTCCTCCCGGAAGCGACCGGCTGCGATCTCCTGGTACAAATCCTTGTTCGTAGCCACAATAACCCGGACATCCACGCGAATGCTCCGACCTCCACCCACCCGTTCAAAACGCTGCTCCTGCAGAATTCGCAGGATCTTGGCCTGGGTCTTCAGGCTCATATCCCCTATCTCATCCAAAAAGAGAGTCCCCTTGTGGGCCAGTTCGAACTTGCCGGCATGGGTCGTGCTGGCCCCGGTGAAGGCACCCTTTTCGTGTCCAAAAAGCTCGCTCTCAATGAGCTCTTCGGGTATGGCCGCGCAATTGACCGCCACCATGGGCTTTTTGGCCCGGCGGCTCTTTTTGTGAATGCTGCGGGCTACAATCTCTTTCCCGGTCCCGTTGTCTCCAGTGATCAGCACCCAGGCATCCGTGGGGGCCACTTTGTGTATCTGCTGACGAAGCTCTTGAATCCTGGGGCTCTTCCCGGACAGATCCTGAACGAAATCCGCCCGGACCCTGGAACGCAAATCCTGGTTCTCCTGCTGCAGATCCCGAAACTCCAAGGCCTTGGCCGCTGTGACCATGACCTTTTCCAGGGAAAGCGGCTTTTCGATGAAGTCAAAGGCCCCTTTCTTGATGCTGTCCACAGCGGTCTCGATATTGCCGTGTCCGGAAATCATGATCACCGGCAGATGGGGATAGTCCCGGCGCACGTACTCCAGAATCTTGATTCCATCCTCGCCGGGCAGCCAGATATCCAAAAACAAGAGATCCACTTCCGAGGTCTGCAAGGTTTCCCAGGCTGTTTCCCCATCCTCTGAGGTCACTACCTCATACCCCTCATCTTCGAGGATGCCGGTCAAGGAGATGAGGATATCCTGTTCATCGTCGACAACAAGGATCTTGCCTTTGCTCATAGCCATTTAAAATCTTTTGCCTTTTTTCTTCTCCAAGGTCCTCCCTGGAGATGTCTTTTCCATATCGGGCCATGTTCATATCATTTCGGTTCTGGTCTTCCTCACAAGGGCCCGGCTGGAGGCGTTGCTTTGCCCGACCCAAGGGCCCCGCGCACATCACCCCATGGGCAGCTCAATGGTGAACAAACTGCCCTGAGGGGAGTTGTCGGTCACCCGAATATAGCCTCGATGATCATTGACTATGGACTTGACGATAGTCAATCCCAAACCGGTATTTCCTTTTTTGCGGGAAAAGTAGGGCTCAAAGAGGCGCGTCTGCTCTTCGGCCTCTATCCCCGGTCCATTGTCCATGATCTCTATGCGCACCCACCCATCCTGGTCATCCACCTGGGCGGCGATATGGACTTCAGGCTGGGGCTGGCTCTTCAAGGCCTCGGCAGCATTGGTCAGCAAATTGATGAGTACTTGCTTCATGGCTGAGCGGTCAAACCGGAACTGGGGCAACTCCGGCTGAACATGCAAGGACCACTGAATAGCGTAATGGCTGTTTTGAAACAGCCCCACCACCTCCTGCAGAAGAGCCGTCAGATCATCTTCAATGGGCTGCACGTCCGGCAGCTTGGCAAAAGCGGAAAACTCCTTGACCATTTGCTGCAGATGCTCCACCTGACGGACAATCAGGCGGGTGCACTCCCCAAAGCTCTCATCCTGAGCCAGGGCGGCATATTTTCGCTCCAGGCGCTGGGCGGACAGCTTGATCGGAGTCAAGGGATTTTTTATCTCATGGGCGATACGCCTGGCCACTTCCCGCCAGGCGGCCATGCGCTGCATCTTGTCCAGCTCGGTGACATCTTCGAAAACCAGGACCATGCCCATATTCTCGCCTTGGCTGGGCCGAAGACCCACGGCATTGACCAGAAGCTTGCGTTCTCTATCCTTGAACTGTAAGTCCACCTGGCGCTGCCAGGTAGCCTGGGGGGCTCTGTGTATCTGGCGCACGGCATCTTCAAAGAGCTCCTTGTACCCCTGGCTGAGGAGATGGAGGGGAGACTGGCCGATGAGCCGGTCCTCCTCCATGCCCAGGATGGTCTGGGCCGCCTGATTCACTGTGCTGATCCGACCTCTGTGGTCCAGGGATATGACCCCGGAGGTGATGGTGTTCAGGACCACTTCCATATATTTGCGGCGCTGCTCCAGTTCCAGGTTCTGACGTCCCAGGTCCAGGTTGGCTTGATTGAGCCGTTCTTGACTGCGCTCCAGGTCCTCGGCCATGGCATTGAAAGACTGCACCAGTTGCCCCAGTTCGTCCGCGGATTGATCCTGAAGCCGAACGGCCAAATCGCCGTGAGCAATACGCTGCGTTCCTTCAGACAAGGCTTGAATAGGGGCGGATATTTCCTTGGCCAGGCGGAATCCGAACCAGATGGCCCCAAAAAGGATGAGCAGGGTCATCACTCCAAGCAAAAGGTAAAAAGCGATCTTTAAAGGCCCTTTGAGGACTTCCAGCTTCTTGTACTCCTCAATCCCCTCCACCACCTGGTCCAGGTTGTTGAGCACCCCCTGACCCAGACTGTCCCCAAGGACCACAAAGCCGGTTTTGCCCTGATCCACAGGCAAAACCGCCACCACCAGGTCGTGATTTTGGGCGCTGAGCATGGTCGACCACAGATCGTCCTTGTCTTTCAGATCATCCCAGTCGATTTCCGCCTTTATTTCAGGCCAATCCTTGGTCCAGTCCCCTAAAACATGCCAGTTCTGCTCTTGGAGGTTGGGAGCCACAACCCCTATCAAGCTCAAGTCGTACTCTTTGCCTTTCTCCTGGAGGTATTCGTCCATGCCCTTGCCCCCCCAGAGAAGGTCCCTGTCCCGAATTGCATCGATGATATACCTGCCTTTGCGCTGCAAGCGCTTTTGGGACTGGGCATAGAAGCTTTTACCTACTTCCAGAGATTGCTGCAGGGAGCTGTCGACCTGGCTGCGAAACCAGTAGTCCACCGAGGTCTGCACAAACTTCACAGAGACCAAAAACATCAAGATAGTAGGCACCAGGGAAAGAAGGACAAAGGCAATAACCAGCTTGGTCCGCAATACAGAGCCTGGAGTCTTGCGCCGGCGCTCCAGGAAGAGCTTTACAATATTGCGCAGAACCAAAAAAAGAATCAGGAGCAGGAGGATGAGGTTGAGATTGAAGACGATGAGGAAGAGGTAGGAGTTGACCCCGAAGAAATGGAGCTCTATCCAGCTGAAAATGATGATCAGGGCAAAAGCGCCCAGGGCCAGCAGAAGCTCCCTGTGCCGCTTGCTTTTTGCTCCCCGGGCAGCATGGGCGTTTATGAACTCCTTGTTCATAATCAGTAGGTGAAATGCATGCGATAGGTTTGCGAGGACACCACATCCCAGGACCAGAAAAACAAGGCATTTTTCAGCCATTGCGGGGCATCGGGTCGTTTGAACTGCAAGGTCAGCTCCAGGATATAGGTGGAGCCTGCCTGCAGCTCCTGCCAGGGGCCAAGATCCATGGTGATCTCCGAACACTTCCTGCCCAGCAGTTCCTGAAGGTCGCTGTCCTTGATTGTGCTGTTGCTGCCCCCCGAACGTATGGTATAGGTCTGCATCAAGGGATTGGCCTTGAGGTCATAGCTGAACTCTTTGGCCACAACAGTACTGTCCGGCCACCAGCCGCGCTGCCTGCGCAGGACAACCTTGCACTGCATGCGCAGGCCACCTCCTTTTTCCAAGGAGTCCTGCACCAGATCCACATCCTCGGCTTGGACTCCGAATCTGAGCTGAATACGTTCCCTCACATTGTCCAGCACCAGGTTGTCCAGGACCAGCTGCTGTCCCCCTGCCGATGCAGTCCATATCAGGAGAAGACTCAGGCCCAGAATAAACCCGGCAAAATATTCAAAGGATAACATAGGCACGTTCTATGAGCTGCTCCTGAGCGGACCGCTTTCACAGTTCCAGCAAATACCAGTTGACCAATCCGGCAATTTGAAGCCTTGCCTCAAGGCAAAAGAGTTGCAAATTTGGCCAACTCCCGTCAAGTTCGGGGTGT
>JBNJII010000016.1:0-49343 GCA_051749205.1 Thermodesulfobacteriota bacterium
TCTTTCAAAACACCTCATATCCCGGAATGCAACCTCCGACCCTCCGGGTAGGGGCAATCCCAGGCGTCTTCCGCCGTATGGCTGCCCTCTGAGAATAACAAACCCACGGTGTCATGTGTATACCCCCCCTCCACACCTGGGCCTTTGGGTCCTGCTTTTCTTTGTCGATAATTTCAGCTGATTGTATTTAACGTACGGATTGGGCGAATGCCGTGTTGCATTCTATGTGTTTTTTGTTTACGCTTATGTAAACAGCAGGGGCGAAAACGATGACCTCCAATCAATTCCAAGTACTCGTCCATGGTCCTGTGCGGGGATGAGCTGGAGACCGTGCGCATCATCGGCCGGGTGAGCGGGATCTGGCCGGATCTGCACTGAAAATGACCCATCCAGGGGTGCACCCATGAACTGCGGCAGCTTCGACCCTTTCTCCCGGGCCTGTACCGGATTTTCCGCAGCCGGGGGAGATTTTCAGGGCAGACGTTTGAGTCTGGACTCCTTGATCCGGACCAATCCGGCATCCACCTTCTTTGTGCGGGCCGAGGAAGGGACCACCTTGGGCGGTTCTATCCACCCCGGAGATATCCTGGTGGTGGACAGGTCTGCGCCCATCGCCAACCGTTGTCTGGTAGTGGCGGTGGTGGATGGGGAGATGGTCCTGCGCCGGGTGATCCGCCGCCAGGGGCGAAGCTACCTATGTACAGACCGGTCCCCGGGGGAAAGAGATATCTACGGTGCAGCCCAAATATGGGGCAAGGTCGTTTATGTCCTGCATCCGGTCCTCCCCTAAGCAGTTCCTGTTCGCCCTGGTGGACTGCAACAACTTCTATGTTTCCTGTGAACGGGTGTTTAAACCCTCCCTGGAAGGCAGGCCGGTGGTGGTCCTGTCCAATAACGACGGCTGTGTGGTGGCCAGATCCAACGAGGTCAAGGCCCTGGGCCTGCCCATGGGTGCTCCGGCCTTTAAGTGGAAGGAGTTTTTGGCCCGGCATAAAGTGGAGGTCTTTTCTTCCAATTACGCCCTGTACTCGGACATGTCCAACCGGGTGATGAGCGTTTTGGCCTCTTTTGCCCCGGAGATTGAGGTTTATTCCCATGACGAGGCCTTTCTCTTTTTTCCCGGGACATGGCCTGTGGATATGGAAGGTTATGCCCGGAAGATCAGGGACCAAGTGCACAGGCAGACCGGGATCCCGGTGTCTATCGGCCTGGCCCGGACCAAGACTCTGGCCAAGGCGGCCAACAAGCTGGCCAAGAACACCCCGGAGCTGGCCGGGGTGTTGGATCTGGAGAGATGTAACCACCCGGATCAGCTCTTGAGATCCATGCCGGCGGGGGACATATGGGGTATCGGTCCCAGGTACGCCAAGCGTTTGCAGAAATCCGGGCTGCACACTGCCCATGATCTGAAAGAGGCGGATACGAGTTGGATTCGAAAAAAACTGACTATAACCGGGCTGCACACCGTTTGGGAGCTGCAAGGTGTGCCCTGTTTTGAGCTCACAACCCAGCCTCAGCCGGCCAAAAGCCTGGTCCGATCCCGATCTTTTGGCCGTCCAGTGACCCAATTGGCCGACCTGCGGGAAGCCATAAGCACCCATGTGCACAGTGCGGCCCGCAGACTCCGGTCCAGCGGTCAGGTCGCCGGCTGCCTGCACGTTTTTGTGCACACCAACCGATTCAAGCCCGAACCTCAGTATTTTCCGTGCGAGTCCGTCTGTCTCTCTCCGGCCACCAACCATACTCAGCCCTTGCTTACAGCGGCCCTGGAGCTCTTGGGACGCCTGTACAGAACAGGGTATGCCTTTCAAAAGGCAGGCGTTTTGCTCACCGGTCTGGAATCGGAAGGTGCCAGGCAGCTGACCTTTTGGGAACCCGGGACGCAGGAACGGGAAGCTGCCGGCAATTTGATGCAGGCCATGGATCGGATCAATGCCAGATACGGGAAAAACACCGTCCAGTATGCCTGTGCCGGGCTGACCAAAAGCTGGGAGATGCGCCGGGAGAAGATGTCTCCTGAGTTCACCACCAGGTGGGAGGACATCCCGGGAGTGAAGACGTAAGGGACCTGGGCGACAATGCCCAAGGGTTTGACAAAGGCCTGGAAGTCGATATAGGTCAAGGCTGGCTCAAGCAGGTGCTTGGCCTCTTGCTCTGCTCTCTCCCTCGCCTTACGCAGCCTGCGCCCAAAACTCGGACAGGTCTTACGAACGTGAGCCGCGCTTTCAGCGCGGCTCCTCATGAGAGCAGGAGGTACAAAATATCCTGCTCTCATGAGTCTCAAGCCCAGGACTGTATCCTATGCGCTGGTCATTTATCATTGAAATCGTCGGCCTCATTGTCCTCTTTGTGGGTGTGGCCATGTGCATTCCTCTGGCTTTTTCCCTGGCCGCTGAGGACGGAACCCAGTGGGCCTTTGTCCAGACCATGGCCTTGAGCTTTCTGTTCGGCACAGGGACGTTTTTTCTCTGTAAATCCCATCAAGGGCATATCGTCACCCACCGGGAGGGGATGTGCATCGTCACCCTGGGATGGATCGGGGCGGGCCTGGTCGGGGCCTTGCCTTTTTATCTCAGCGGATCCATACCTGCGTTTACCGACTGTGTCTTTGAGTCCTTTTCCGGATTTACGACCACAGGGTCGACAATTCTGTCCGATATAGAATCCCTGCCTCCGGGCATCCTCATGTGGCGCAGCCTGACCCAATGGCTGGGAGGGATGGGCATTGTCCTTTTGTCTTTGGCCATACTGCCTTTTATCGGAGTGGGGGGGATGCAGCTGTACAAGGCTGAAGTCCCTGGTCCTACACCGGATAAGCTCAGGCCGCGGATACGGGATACAGCCAGACTGCTGTGGAAGGTCTATCTTCTGCTTTCTGTTGTGGAATGCGGGTTCCTTTTGGCGGGAGGGATGTCTTTTTTCGATTCTCTGTGCCATACGTTCACGACCATGCCCACCGGCGGCTTTTCCCCCAAGGGGGCGTCTATAGGTCAGTACGACAGTCTGTATTTCGACCTGGTCATCACCGCTTTCATGTTCCTGGCCGGAGTGAACTTCGCCCTGCATTTCCAGATGCTGCAAGGCAGAACAGCTCCTGTGTGGCGAAATCCTGAACTCCGTTTCTATGTGCTGGTTACGCTTCTCGTCACCCTGATCGTTACCGTATGCGTCTATGGATCTGTGTATTCCAGCCTGGGACAGGCGTTGCGCTACAGTCTGTTTCAAGTGGTATCCATCTTTACAACCACTGGATACGGGACTGCCGATTACGAACTGTGGGGACCCTTGGCTCAGTTCCTGCTTTTATTATGCATGATCGTCGGGGGCAGTGCCGGGTCTACCAGCGGCGGGGTGAAGTGCATGCGGGTGATGCTTCTGATCAAGCAGGTCCAGCGGGAGTTGATGCGTCTGGTGCATCCCCGGGCTGTGGTGCCCCTCAAGCTGGGTGGGAAAGGCGTGTCTGAAGAAGTGCTCAGCGGGGTCGTGGGCTTCTTTCTTCTCTACCTGGTTCTGGCGGCTCTGGCTATGGGCATTCTGGCCGCCCAGGGGGTGGATCTTCTGACCAGCATCGGGGCGGTCATAGCCTGCATCAGCAACATCGGTCCCGGGCTGGGGCAGGTAGGGCCCATGGATAACTTTGGGCACCTGGAGGCCGCGGCCAAATGGACCCTTTCCTTGTGCATGCTTCTGGGGCGTTTGGAAATATACACCGTGGTTATTTTGGTATATACAGGATTCTGGAGAAGCTGAGGGAGATATGGCCGGCTTTGGTTTTGGGCAATACGCACATCGGGCCTGGGAGCCCTGGTGGAGCATACTGCGCTATGTCCTGCTCATGGGGGTATTGATCTGGCTGGCTGGGCGGGGAGCGGAGAACCTGGGCTATAACTGGCAATGGTACCGGGTGGATGAGGTTGTATTTTCTGTGCAGGACGGTCGGTGGCAGGCTGGACCACTGTTGCAGGGACTGGTCATGACTCTGAAGATCTCCGGAGTCAGCTTGCTCCTGTCCCTGGTCATCGGATTGAGTATAGCTCTTCTCCGCCTGCTGCCCTCGGCCATGGGCCGGGTTCTGGCCAGGACCTATTTGGAGCTGGTCCGCAATATCCCCTTGTTGATCCTCATATTTTTCATCTATTTTGTTGTGGGTCCCTTGTTCGGACTGGGCCGTTTTGCTTCCGCGGTGCTGGCCCTGAGCCTTTTTGAAGGGGCCTATGCCTCGGAGATCTTTCGGGCCGGCATTGTGTCCATCCATCGAGGGCAATGGGAAGCTGCCTACAGCCTGGGTTTGTCCACCTGGGATACCTATGTCCGAGTGGTCATGCCCCAGGCCGTGCGCCGGATCGTTCCTCCCCTGACCGGGCAGGCGGTTTCTTTGATCAAGGACTCGGCTCTGGTCAGCACCATAGCCATCTATGATTTGACCATGCAGGGGCAGGCCCTGGTGGCGGATACTTTTCTGGCCTTCGAGGTCTGGTTCACCGTGGCCGGGATGTATCTGGTGCTGACAGTGACCTTGTCCATTGCCGCCTGGTTTTTGGAGCGCCGCCTGGCTGTACAGTGAGTTTGAGTGTCCTGGAAACTCTGTCAGGAAAAACAAGCAAGTTTCAAACCGGGTACATGCCGCGGAGAGCAATCCCCAAAAAAGAGACGAAAAGAACAGATGGGTACACAAAGTTCGGAGCGGGAAATTATCCAAGCCACAGGGATATACAAGAGATTTCCCAATGGTGTGGAGGCCTTGAAAGGTGTGGATCTTCGGATCATCAGGAAAGAAGTGGTGGTTGTCATCGGTCCCTCAGGATCCGGCAAATCAACCCTTCTTCGTTGCTTGAACGGCTTGGAGGACATTGATTCCGGAAGCGTGGTTATAGACGGCATCCCCTTGGATGCCAAGGCCAAGAATCGGCTCCTGATCCGCACGGAAGTGGGCATGGTCTTTCAGTCCTTCAATCTCTTCCCGCACATGAGCGTGGCCGAGAATATCCTGCTCGCCCCGCAGCGGGTGCGCAAGATGAGCCGGAGCCAGGCTGAGGAGTTGACCACAGGTCTGCTGCAAAAGGTGGGTATGGAGGACAAATGGGATGCCTACCCGAGTCGGCTCTCCGGCGGTCAACAGCAAAGGGTGGCTATTGCCCGGGCCTTGGCCATGCGTCCGGCAGTCATGCTCTTTGACGAGGCCACCTCGGCCCTGGACCCGGAGATGATCGGCGATGTCTTGGAGGTCATGAAGGATTTGGCCCGGGAGGGCATGACCATGGTCGTTGTCACCCATGAGATGGGGTTTGCCCGGGAAGTGGGGGATAAGGTGATTTTTATGGAAGAGGGCCAGATTGTTGAGCAGGGTCCGACCTGGAATTTCTTCGAACATCCGACCCATGATCGGACCCGGCACTTTCTGAGCAAGATTTTGTGAGCTTCAAAGTTCCAGGTTCACGGTTCACGGTTATAAAAATAAAGACAATAAGATAGGAAAACAGCGTGGAATTATAACATGCTGAAAGATAAGGTCTAAGAGTCATTATACCAACCACCCCTTAATCCCCTCCTTGCGAAGGAGGGGACTCTGAACTGACTGATCTCGCTTTCAATCTGCGATTGCGGTTTTCGATAAGCCAGAGACTTGCGAAGAAAAAACGTCCAGACAACCGCGGTTCTCTTAACTCCCCTCCTTAGCAAGGAGGGGCAGGGGTGGTTGGGATTATGACTCTGATACCTTAACCAATACTTTGCATAGAATCGTGGATTGAGTTGTCCCAGGAAGCTGCGTGATTGTGTCCCAACCAAAGGAGGAGTGTATGTCGTCGTGGAGGATACATTATACCATCATAGCTGTCTGCGTTTTTGCCCTCCTGGCCGCCTCGGCCCAGGCGGACAGTGTGCGCAAGGCCTTGAGCCAGGAAAGCACCCTGGAACAGGTGCAAAAGCGGGGGACCTTGCGGGTTGGCTTTGCTACTTTCAAACCCTGGGCCATGAAAGACAAAAAAGGGGAGTTCATCGGGTTTGAGATCGATGTGGCCAAGGCCTTGGCTGAAGACATGGGGGTCGAGCCGGAGTTTGTGCCAACCAAATGGTCCGGGATCATTCCGGCCTTGCTCACCGGAAAGTTCGATATCATCATCGGAGGGATGGGCATCCGGCCGCAACGGAACTTGAAAGTGAACTTCAGTATACCCTACGACCACTCCGGAATGTCCATGGTGGCCCATAAGCAGGTCGCTGAAGGCTTTGACAGCTTGGAGGACTTTAATAAGCCTTCAGTAAATGTTGTCGCCCGCATCGGAACCACTGCCGCCCAAGCTGCAAAAAAACACCTGCCCCAGGCCACCTTGCGCCTCTTTGACGATGAGGCCCAAGCCTTGCAGGAGCTGTTGACCAAACGGGCCCATGCCCTGGTGGCCAGTCAGCCCCTTCCGGAACAGCAGGCCATCAAGCATAAGGCGCATTTATTCCTTCCTTTGCAGGGAGAGACATTTACCTCTGAGCCCATCGGATTTGCCGTGCGCAAAGGAGACTTTGACTTTCTGAACTTTTTGAATAACTGGGTTCGGGTGAAAAAGGCCCAGGGGTGGCTGCAGGAAAAGCACGAGTATTGGTTTACAACCATGGAGTGGGAAGACAAAATCCAGTAGGAGTGCAGTCCTCTGCCAAGAAACGGGCGGCTCCCAGCCGCCCTTTGTTTTTCGGCCGAGCATAGGAGATATCTGTGTGGCAACGTCCGGCTAGATGGACCTGGTTTGATACCCTGTTTCTCATAACCGCTGTTTGCGGGCTGGGCTGGCTGGGGTTTACCTCTGTTGGTGAACTGACCTACACCTGGCAATGGGAGGTCATCCCGCAATATATACTTCGCTACAGTCAGGAGAGCGGACAGTGGGTACCGGGAGTGTTGCTCCAGGGGCTTTTGACCACTATCCGTCTCAGCTTCTGGAGCACCCTGCTGGCCTTGAGCATAGGGGTGGTCATGGGCATGTTCCGGGTCAGTCCCAGCCTTTTCAAGCGGCTGGTGGCCCAGACCTATGTGGGCTTAAGCCGAAATCTTCCCCCTTTGGTTCTGGTCTTCATCTTTTACTATTTCTTTAGTGACCAGCTCTTGCCCAGTTTAGGGCTGCAGGAGTTCCTGGGCCGGCAGCCGGAAACGGTTCAAACCCTGATCTCCTGGATCTGGGCTGAGCCGGCAAGCATGCTTGTCTTTATTGCCGCCGTTTTTACCCTGGCTTTGTATGAGGGGGCGTACATAACCGAAATCGTCCGCTCCGGCATTCAGTCCATTGAGCGCGGCCAGTGGGAAGCTGCCTATGCTTTGGGCCTGTCCAAGTTCGATCAATTGCGCTTTATCATCCTTCCCCAGGCCGTGCGCAGGGTTATTCCTCCTTTAACCGGCCAGTTTATCTCCACCATCAAGGATTCGGCCATAGTCTCGGTTATATCCGTGCCCGATCTTACCTTCCAAGGCATGGAGCTTATGGCCGCTACCTATCTGACCTTCGAGGTCTGGATCACGGTGACCTTTCTCTATTTCCTGCTCACTTTCAGCTGTTCCTGGCTGGCCAGGCGGGTGGAAGTGGCTGCACACACCCGCAGTTGATTCTGCCTGCAATTATACACCAGGGCTTTTTGGTTCTGCTTTCCATTTTCAACAATTTCAGTTGATGTGCTCTGTCTCTGGATAATAGCAATTTGTGTTCAGTGTTCGGTGTTCACTGTTCAGTATAAAAACTTGAGATACCTGATATTTTTTGATTTGTGTTCCTGATGCCTCAAAATATCCCAAAACACTCCTGGAAACGTACATTTGAGAACAAAATTACCGTGCAAGAGACACACACTTCCTTGACAAAAACAGGACTGTTGAGTACAGATCAATTAGGCACAGAAAGCACAATAGACTTATGTGTTTTTTGCACAAATTGAACAAGAAGGTTTGCCATGGTCGAATTCCGAGTTGGGTCTCTGGCCCAAGCCCTGGACGTGCATCGAAATACGATCCGTAATTGGATCAAGGGCGGCAAGCTGCCGGCCGAACCCACGGTGGGCAAGCGATACTGCCTGTCAGTGGACGATTTTGCCCGCTTTTGCGCCCGGGAAAAGGTCCCGGCAAAACGGGCCGAAGCCGTCCTTTCTGAAGATGAGCGCCCGCGATTTGAGGAAATTTTACAATCTGTCAATGAAGAGGTGCCTATGCGGACGACTCCGGTGGGTGCGGCCATGGTTGTCGGCGGGGGAGTGGCCGGCATTCAGGCCGCCTTGGATCTGGCTGAAAGCGGATACTACGTATACATGGTAGAAAAAAGCCCGGGCATCGGTGGGGTTATGGCCCAGCTGGACAAGACCTTTCCCACCAATGACTGCGCCATGTGAATTATCTCCCCCAAGTTGGTCGAGTGCGGTCGGCACTTGAATATTGAGCTTTTGACCCTTTCGGAAGTGGTCGATGTGCAGGGGCAGAAGGGCGATTTTTCAGTCACGGTCAAAAAGCATCCCCGCTATGTGGATATGGACAAGTGCATAGCCTGCGGGCTGTGTGCAGAAAAATGCCCTAAAAAGGTGGACGATGCCTTCAATATGGGCCTGAGCAAACGCAAGGCGGCCTATATCCAGTACGGCCAGACCGTGCCCTTGAAGTACGCCATTGACCCCCAGCATTGCATCTATTTGACCAAAGGAAAATGCCGGGCCTGTGAGAAGTTCTGTCCTACAGGGGCCATCAACTTCGAAGAGCGGGAGCAGGAGGTGCAGGTGCAGGTGGGGGCCATGATCCTGGCCCCGGGTTTTGCCGCTTATGATCCCACAGGAATGGATATATACGGCTATGACCATATCCCGGATGTGGTCACCAGTCTGGAATATGAGCGGCTTTTGTCCAGCTCCGGACCGTGCATGGGCCATCTGGAACGGCCCTCGGATACCAAGGAGCCGGAGAAGATCGCCTGGATCCAGTGCGTGGGCTCCAGAAACACCAACCGCTGCGCCAACGGGTACTGTTCCAGCGTGTGCTGCATGTACGCCATCAAACAGGCCCAAGTGACAGCCGAGCACGTACACGGCCAGGCCCCGGAGCAGAAAGTCTTTTTCATGGACATCCGGACCCACGGCAAGGAATTCGAGCGCTACTATGAACAGGCTCGGTCCAAGGGCATCGGATTCATCCGCTCCAGGCCGCATACTGTGCTGCCCGGCCCTAAGAATCAGGGGGCTGTTTTGCACTATGTGGATGAGGACGGTTCTGTGCATGAGGAGCATTTCGATATGGTGGTTCTCTCCGTGGGCCTTGAGCCTGCGGAGGATGCCAAGAAACTGGCCCAGATCGTGGGATTCGATCTGGATCACTACGGCTTCGGGGCCACTGAGACGTTTGCTCCGGTTTCCAGCTCAGTGGACGGGGTCTATCTGACCGGGGCCTTTGAAGCCCCCATGGCTATCCCCAGGTCTGTAACCCAGGCCTCCACCGCAGCTGCGGAAGTGTCCAAGGCTTTGCTTGCGGCCAAAAACACTCTGACCCAGGACAAGACATACCCCCAAGAGCTGGAGATCGCCGGACAACAGCCCAGGATCGGAGTCTTTGTCTGCTCCTGCGGGATCAACATCGCCGGAGTGGTGGATGTGCAGGAAGTAGCTGATTATGCCCAAAGCCTCCCGCACGTGGAGTTGGTGGAGAACAACCTCTTTACATGCTCCACAGATACCCAGGAGCTTTTGGCCCAAAAGATCAAGGAAAACAACCTGAATCGGATCGTGATCGCCGCCTGTACCCCCAGGACCCACGAACCCTTGTTTCAAGATACACTCAAAGAGGCGGGACTGAATGGCTATATGGTGGAGATGGCCAATATCCGCAACCACAATGCCTGGGTGCATCAAAAAGAGCCGGAGCGGGCCACAGCCAAGGCCAAGGACCAGGTACGCATGGCAGTGGCCAAGGTCACCCGCAATACACCCTTGAGTGAGCTGGAAGTGCAGGTGACCCAGAAGGCCCTGGTCATCGGCGGCGGAGCAGCCGGAATGACTGCGGCCTTGGAGTTGGCCGATCAGGGATATCCCACAGTGCTCATTGAAAAGAGCGACCAAATGGGCGGCAACGCTTTGCGCTTGAGCCGGGCCGGGGACGGAGAGGATGCCTACGCCTGGGTGCAGTCTCTGATGCAGCGGGTGCAGGAGCACAAGGATATCCGGGTCTGGACCAAGGCGACATTGCAATCCACCACCGGTTCGGTGGGCAGCTTCCAGAGTCGGGTGGAAGTGGACGGGGAGATCAGGAGCCTGGACTACGGGGCCGCAGTTGTGGCCACCGGAGCCGGAGAGCACAAGCCGGATGCCTATCTCTACGGCCAGGACAGCCGGGTCATGACCCATTTGGAGTTCGACCAGCTGCTCACTGAACAGCCCACCCAGGCGGCTGGGTCCAGAGGAGTGGCCTTTATCCAGTGTGTTGGATCGCGGATTCCGGAGCGCATGTACTGCAGCCGTATCTGCTGTACGCATACGATGCACTCGGCCATAGCCCTCAAAGAGCGAAACCCGGATCTGGACGTCTTTGTCCTGTACCGGGACATTCGGACCTATGGACAGCATGAGGACTTGTACACCAAGGCCCGCCAGCTCGGGGTTCTATTCCTGCGCTACGATCTGGACAACCTCCCCCAGGTGCAGGCCGCAGAAAAGGGACTGCAGGTGGAAGTCTTCGATCCCATTTTGCAGCAAAAGGTTGATCTCCTGGCCTCTTATCTGGTTCTGGCCACGGCCATTGTGCCCGGAGACAGCAGCGAGCTGGTGGATCTGTACAAATGCGGCCTGAACCAGGACGGGTTTGTCAACGAAGCCCATCCCAAGCTGCGGCCTGTGGACATGAGCGTGGACGGGCTGTTTGTGGCCGGGCTGTGCAATTATCCCAAGACATTGAGCGAGTCCATATCTCAGGCCAAGGCTGCGGCCTGCAGGGCCGGGGTTCTCCTGTCCAAGTCGGTGATGAAGCTGGACGCCATCAAGTCTTATGTCACGGAAAATTGTGATGGGTGTGCCCTGTGCCTGGATGTCTGCCCCTATCAGGCCATCACTCTGGAGACCGTTTCCAGGGATGGGGAAGAGCATAAACGGATTGCAGTGGATAAGGCCCTGTGCAAGGGCTGTGGGCTGTGCGAGGCCACCTGTCCCAAGGACGGCGTCTTTGTCCATGGCTTTACTGTGGATCAGATGCGCTGCCAGGTGGATGCGGCCCTGGCTGTGTAATGGAGGCTTTGCGTGCATTGGGCCGTACAATTGGCCTGCAAAATAGCTGAGCCCGTTTTTTTATATACAACTGGTACATACAGCTGGGAGTAGGATATGGACGAGAAATTCGAACCGGTGATCATCGGTTTTCTGTGCAACTGGTGCGCATATGCCGGCGGGGACCTGGCCGGAGTCTCCCGCATGCAGTATCCCCCGAACTTGCGGCCCATCCGGGTCATGTGCTCGGGCATGGTTCCGCCCTCCCTGGTGGTGGAGGCCCTGCACAAGGGAGCGGACGGAGTCATTGTCATGGGCTGACACCTGGGAGAATGCCATTACCTGGACGGTAATCACAAGGCATTGGCCCGGGCTGAGATGCTGCCTGTTGTCCTCGCTGAGCAGGAGATAGATCCCAAGCGGGCGGCTATCGAATGGGTCTCTTCGGCCGAAGCAGCCAGATTCGCGGAGGTGGTGACCGCATTTACGGAAACCATCCGCTCTCTGGGGCCCAATCCGCTCAAACAGAACCGGAATGCAAACCTCAAAGATCAGATATCAGCGCCGCCTCTGGCGGAAGACCGCCGGTTTGATCGAGTATGAAACCGGCAAATTTTTCTCCTTTTGCCCGCTTTGGGGCAAAAAACAGGTCAGATTTGCCAGAGGCAAAGCCGACCTCTGACCTCTGCTCATGGAGGCCCTTTATGAAGACCTTTTTTCACCTGGTGCAGGAAGTGCAAAAACCGGGACTGTGTCACCGCTGCGGGGGATGCGTCACCTTTTGCACGGCTATCAATTATGGAGCCCTGGAGCTGGATGCAGAGGGCAAGCCCCAGTATGCAGACATGGAAAAATGCATCGAGTGCGGCCTGTGCTATGCCATCTGTCCGGAAATTGACGAGTTTGAAGAGGAAACCAAGCGTCTGGTGGCCTGGAGCGCTCCCATGGGCCGGATTATCGAGACCAGCGTCCTTCGGGCCCGGCAGGCGCAGATCAGAGAGCAGGCAACCGACGGTGGGGTGGTCACCGCTTTGCTGGCCCATCTCTTTGACAGCGGCCGCATTGACGGGGCCATTGTCACCCGTCAGATCAATCCCTATCAGCGTGAACCCTTTCTGGCTGTAACCAGGCAAGACATCCTGGACTCGGCCGGTTTCCACATCGACACCTCCCACGGCATGAAACGCTTTTCAGACCGCTACTTGACCTATGCCTCCATCGAGGAGCTGCAGCCGGTGCTGGCCAAGGGGCTGCGCCGAGTTGCCTTTGTGGGTACACCCTGCCAGATCAAGTCTGTGCGCAAGATGCAGGCCATGGAGATTGTGCCTTCTGAATCCATTGCCTACTGTTTGGGCCTGTTTTGTTCCGGGAACTTTCTTTTCGGCCCGGAGCAGAGGGACAGGCTGGCCGAGTTGGGCGGATTCAGCTGGGACAATGTGCGCAAGATGAACATTAAGGACAGCTTTCAGGTTCATCTCACATCCGGAGAGGTCAAGAATATCGACCTGGACCAGTTGGCGTTCATGAAACGGGTGGCCTGCCGCTACTGTCCGGACTATACAGCCGAGTATGCCGATCTGTCCTTTGGCGGACTTGGAGCAGAAGAGGGCTGGACGACGGTCCTGGCCCGAACCCCCTTGGGCCGGGCCATTCTGGCCGATGCCAAGCAGGAAACCCTGGAAGAGTTCGATCACCGGATACGACCCAAGTATGCCACCCAGGCCTTCAAGGCAGCCCTGGAGTGGTCTGAGGACAAGAAATCCAGGGCCGAGGAAAACCGTCAGGACTTGGGCCGTCCTCAGGTGCGCCTGAAAGGATAAGAACGTGGTCAGTTGTATGACAGGTCACTGCCAACAGGTTGCTGAATAAGGGAGAACCCAATGAACATACAAGTAGCAGAAGAATGGCTCAACGCCTGTTCCGGATGCGAGATCTGCATCCTGGACATGGGGGAGCGCCTCCTGGAAGTCCTGGAGCACTTGGATTTTGTGCATATCCCGGTGCTCATGGACCATAAGTATTACGGCCAGACCGGCCGCGAGGACACGTTGTCCATACCCAAGGCCAATGTGGGCCTTGTCAGCGGCGGAATCCGCAATGAGGAGCACTTGGAGATAGCCCGGGCCATGCGCGAGCAGTGCGATGTGATCGTGGCTTTGGGTACCTGCGCTACGCACGGCGGCATACCGGCCCTGGGAAATTCCTGGTCCTCGGAAGAGATGCTGGATCGCTATTATCACACTGAGAGTACAGATCCCTGCCAGCAGTATCCCGGCAACGGGGTCCCGCCCCTTTTGGACCGAACCTACGCCCTGGATGAGAAGATCGCTGTGGACATGTACCTGCCGGGATGCGCTCCGCATCCGGATCAAGTGTACGCAGCGATCATGGCTGTTGTTGAGGACAAGGTGCCGCAGCCGGCAGGCCTGAGCGTGTGCGATACCTGTCCCACAAAGAGGGAGGGAAAAGGAGATCTGAGGCGTTTGCGCCGCTTTTTGCAAAATGCCAAATACACTCCGGATCAGCCTCTGGATGACATGCGCTGTCTGCTGGAGCAGGGCATTTTGTGTATGGGGCCGGTGACCCGGGCCGGATGCGGCGGTGATGTCGGAACTCCCAGGTGCATTGCCGCCCGGGTCCCTTGCCGGGGATGCTACGGGCCGGTCAAGCCCCGGGGGAACCAAATGCTGGATATGCTGGGAGCCCTGGCGTCCAACCGCATCGATATCCATTCCCTGCCTGAGCACACCTCATTGCTCCGATTTTCCGGGGCCCACAATCTGTTGCACCCCAAAGCCTCCAAGGAGGGTTCATGAGCGAAACCATCAAGATATCCCCTCTGACCCGTATTGAGGGGCATGCCTCCATTGCCATCCATCTGGACGACAATGGGGAGGTGGCCGACTCCAAGCTGCACATCATGTCCCTGCGCGGCTTTGAAAAGTTTGTGGAAGGCAAGCCGGCCGAGGAGCTGCCGCGCATTGTGAACCGGATTTGCGGGATCTGCCCCTGGCACCACCATCTGGCCTCGAACAAGGCCGTGGACGGATGCTTCGAGGTCACCCCGCCTCCGGCCGGGCACAAACTGCGCGAGCTCATGCACACTATTGCCCATGCCGAGGACAAGCTCCTGCACTTCTTCTTTCTGGCAGCTGCAGACTTTGTCCTGGGGCCGAATACCGACTACCAGGCCAGAAACGTCATCGGTCTGGCCAAAGCCAATCCGGACTTGGCCGGCAAGGTGGTCCGCATGCGCCAAAAGGCCAAGATGCTTCTGGAGCGTTTTGCGGGCAAGGCCATCCATCCCATTGCCGGGGTGACCGGGGGCTTTGCCAAACCCATGAGCGAAGAGGACCGCAAAGACATGCTGGAACAGGTCCAGGAACTCCTGGACTTTGCTTTATTCACCATGGACTTTGCCAAGAACACGGTCTTTCCGCCCTATCTGGATCTCATCCAGTCCCTGGGGAAGATCGAAACCGGATTTATGGGTACTGTGGACCAAAACGGGGGCTTGAGCCTGTATGAAGGAAACATCCGCCTCATGCGTCCGGACGGTAGCCATGTCGACTTCGCTCCGGCCGAGTACACCGAGTATATCGGTGAGCATGTGGCTGACCACTCCTATGCCAAGGTTCCCTATGCCAAGTCCTGGCAGGAAGGGGTGAGCATGGATGTGGACCAGCCAAAAGGCATGTACCGCTCCAACTGCCTGGCCCGGATGAATGTGGTGGACTCTGTTTCCACCCCCAAGGCCCAGGCCGAGCTGGAGGATTTTCGGGAGCGTTTCGGCCGTCCGGCCCAGGCGACCATGCTCTATCACTGGGCCCGACTCATCGAGGAGATCTACGCCTGTGAGCACGCCCTGGAGCTTTTAAAGGACGATGAAATCCTGGATACTCATATACGCACCCCGGCCGAGCCCAAGGCCGGAAGGGGAGTGGGCTGCGTGGAGGCCCCGCGGGGGACCTTGATCCACGACTATTCCACGGACGACAACGGCCTGATTACCAGGGCGAATATGATCGTGGGCACCACCCATAACATCGGGCCCATGAACATGAGTGTGCACCAGGCAGCCAGGTCCCTTATCCACGGCGGGGAGGTGAACGAGGAGATCCTAAACTCCATCGAGATGGCGGTGAGGGCCTATGATCCGTGAATTTCCTGCGCCACCCATCGCCTGGACGGCGATCACCTGACCACCATCACTGTGTACAATGCCCAGAACCACGTGCTCAAGCACTGGCCGAGCTGAGATTGTCCGCTCACAAATAACAGGCCGCCAGAGGCGGGCTGAAAAAAAACCGGTACAAGGACCGGTTTTTTTTTATGGGTTGCCAAGCAGAAGATTTTTGAGCACAAGTAAAGGAGTTTTGGATGCCACCTTTATCGTTCCCACGCTCTTCAGGGGAATGTTTGTGACCGCTCCTGCGGTCTCTGCTTTGGAAACAACGCGTTCAATGCTGGTTCCCAAACCGATCGCAGGACCCATAAGGGATATAATTCTCTCTTGCAAGGAGTTCAGGCATGGATCTGTCCCGAGCATTCACCACTTCCACCACCCAGCACCCCAAGAAGACCTTTGTCCTTATCGGGATAGTCACCCTTTTCCTGGCTGCTTTGGCCGCCCTTCCTTCCCTGTTTCCCCAGACCTTTTCCCCTCTCCATCCGGTGCGGGTGGACACTGACCCGGAGAACATGCTCCAGCAGGATGAGCCGGCCCGGGTCTTCCACAGCCGGATGAAAGAGACCTTCAACCTCCACGATATGATTGTGGTCGGGGTGGTCAATGAAGAGCATTCTCAAGGAGTGTTCAATCCCCAGACCTTGCAGCGGGTGTATGAGCTGACTGAATTCGCCAAAGGTCTGCGCGGAGAGGCCATTGGATCAAACGACCCCCAGGCCGGGGTGGTTCGGGCGGACATCATCGCCCCGTCCACAGTGGACAATATCGAGCAGGCCGGAGTGGGCACGGTGCGCTTTGAGTGGCTGATGAGCTCGCCTCCCCAGAACGAGGAACAGGCTGCAGAAATCCGGGACAACGCCCAGCGCATCCCCTTTTTAAACGGTACCCTGGTCTCCGAGGACGGCCAGGCCCTGGCCGTGTATCTGCCCATTACGGCCAAGAAGCTGAGCTACGACATCTGGTCCAAGCTCAATGAAAAGATCGAGACCTTTGATGGAGAAGAAGAATGGCATATCACCGGGCTGCCGGTGGCCAATGACGTCTTCGGAGTGGAGATGTTCAAGCAGATGGCCATTTCCGCTCCCCTGGCTATGCTGGTCATCTTCCTGCTCATGCTCGTTTTCTTTCGCAAGATCCTGCTTATTCTCTCACCTATGATTGTGGCTCTGGTTTCAGTGATTGTGACCATGTCCGCCCTGGTCATCTCCGGCAACACCATCCACATCATGAGCTCCATGATTCCCATCTTTATCATGCCCATTGCGGTCCTGGACTCCATCCATATACTCTCCGAGTTTTTCGACCGCTATCAGGCTACACGGGACCGGGTCCAGACCATTCAAGACACAGTGCAGACCCTGTTTCTGCCCATGCTGTATACCTCCATCACCTCTGCAGCCGGGTTCGCCTCCCTGGCCTTGACCCCTATTCCCCCGGTCCAAATCTTTGGCCTGTTCGTGGCCCTGGGGATTCTGGCGGCCTGGTTTTTGACCCTGACCGTGATCCCGGCCTATATCATGTTTATTCCGGAGAAGCGGCTGGAGAACTTCGGCGCGGTGCATGCCGGGGATGAGCAGGAACCCAAGGATGTTTTGACCCGGATGCTCCAGGCGGTGGGCACAAGCACCTACCGCCGGTCCAAGGTCTATCTGGGGGGCACTGTGCTCCTGCTCGGAATTGCCCTGTACGGCATCAGCCTGATCCAGATCAACGACAATCCCACCAAGTGGTTTGAAAAAGACCATCCCATCCGGGTTGCGGATCAGGTTTTAAATGACCATTTCGGGGGGACGTACATGGCCTATCTTACCCTGCGGCCGGCAACTGAGATCCCTGGTCCGAAGGATTACCTGTCCGGTTTTACGTCCCGTCTGTCCACCTTTGTCCAGGAAGAAGCCGTGGAGCCGGGAACAGGAGACTTGGAAGGCAAGGTGGCCGATAAGGCCCAGGCTCTGGCTTCCCGGGTTTCAAGCAGGCGGCAGCTGCTGGAAGATCTGCGGCAATGGATTGAAACCCGGGCTGAACAAATGAGCGGCGATGCAGCCTATGCCTGGGAAGAGTTCACCTATTTTCTGGATCAAGAGGCCCAGAGAGGGGAGACTTTCAAGCGTCCGGAGGTTTTGAACTACATGGCCGGGCTGCAGGATATGCTTCAAGAGACCGGGGAGGTGGGCAAGTCCAATGCCCTGACCGATATCGTCAAAACCGTGCACCGGGAGCTGCTGGGCTCGGAGGATGCCTTTTCCATTCCGGAGACCGCCCGGGCCGTAGGCCAGACCTTGGTTACCTACCAGAGCAGTCATCGTCCCCAGGATCTGTGGCACTTTGTGACCCCGGATTATCGGCGATCCAATGTATGGATCCAGCTCAAAAGCGGGGACAACAAGGATATGGGCCAGGTGGTCCAGGCAGTGGACAGGTACATGGATGACAATCCGCCCCCGGTCAAGCTGGAAAAGGATTGGTTCGGGCTGACCTATATCAATGTGGTCTGGCAGGATAAGATGGTCAGCGGCATGCTCAAGGCCTTTCTGGGCAGTTTTCTGGTGGTCCTGTTGATGATGATCGTCCTGTTCAGATCCGGGATTTGGGGCCTTTTGTCCATGATTCCTCTCACTGTCACCGTGGCCCTGATCTACGGAATCGTCGGCCTGGTGGGCAAGGACTACGACATGCCCGTGGCCGTTCTTTCTTCTCTGACTATCGGCCTGGCTGTGGATTTTGCCATCCACTTCCTGGTCCGGGCCCGTAGACTGCAGGAGAAGCACGGGACCTGGCAGGAGGCCCTGGCCCATGTGTTCAGTGAGCCGGCCCGGGCCATTCTGCGCAATGTGCTGGTCATTGCCGTGGGTTTTACGCCTTTGCTGGCTGCGCCGTTGGTTCCGTATCAGACCGTTGGGCTGCTCATGGCCTCCATTCTGTTTCTGTCCGGAGCAGTGACCCTGCTTATTCTGCCGGCTCTGATCCGGGTGGGGCAGCGGCTCCTGTTCCCGGAGCAGGAGAGACTGGCCTTTGCCTGCCGTTGCGGGACCATGGCCCTGACCGGGCTGTGTGCAGGAGGATTGGTTGTGGTCAATCTTATTCAGTTCGTGCGCTTGGGCTGGACGGGCTGGACCGGTATCAGCCTGGCCGGGGTGCTTATCTTTATGGGCCTGTGCTGGCTTATGTCCAGGCGGGTGCAGTGTGGGACGGAGTAGAGCTGGGGGGGGAGTGTTCGGTGGCCGGCGGTCAGCGCTGCCTCTGGCCTGACTGTTATTCGTTATTTGTTATTGGTAAGAAGCCGCCAAGTTGATCCAGGATACACTGGCGCGTGGATAGGAGGTGGCCGGAGCCACAAGAGTAAGATGTCCCCAGGGAGGACCCTGGGAACGAAGAAAAAAGTTGATCCAGGATACACTGGTGTGTGGATAGAAGGTGGCCGGAGCCACAAGAGTAAGACGTCCCCAGGGAGGACCCTGGGAACGAAGAAAAGGAGCCACAAGAGTAAGACGTCCCCAGGGAGGACCCTGGGAACGAAGAAAAAATTTTCACTGTTTTGCCCGTTTTTGGGCAAAACATATTTCAGATTTGCCGGAGGCAAAGCTGAAAAAGGAGGAGCTATGATCAAGCATATTTTCAAGTCATGCACAGTTGTTCTTGTTCTGTTTTTTTTCTCAGGTTTGGCTTGGTCGGAGGAGGATCATCCCCCGGTTATGGACATCGTCTCCCAGGCCAATCATATGGCCTATTACCAGGGCCAGGACGGCCGGGCCAGGGTCACGATGCACATCACCGACCAGCAGGATCGGGAGCGGAACAAGGAATTCACCATTCTGCGCAAGGACCTGGGCGACGAAGACACAGAGCAGAAATTCTATGTCTATTTTCATCGTCCGTCCGACGAGCGGGGCACAGTATTCATGGTCTGGAAGCACATCGGCAAAGACGACGACCGCTGGCTGTATCTGCCGGCTCTGGATGTGACCAAGCGTATCGCCGCCTCGGATGAGCGGACCAGCTTTGTGGGCTCGGATTTTTATTACGAAGACGTGTCCGGCCGCGGCATTCATGAAGACGACCATGAATTGGCCGAGGTTACGGAGAATTATTACGTGGTCAAAAGCCGCCCCAAGAACCCGGAGCTGGTGGAGTTTGATTATTATCTGAACTACGTCCACAAAAAGAGCTTCATCCCGGTCAAGACCGAGTACTTCCGCGAAGACGGCAGCAAATACCGGGAAATGACTGTGCAGCAGGTCAAGGACATCCAAGGTTTCACCACCATAACCAAGCAGCAGATGGCGGATCTGGAGTCCGGAAGCACAACGGTTATCACCTATGAATCGGTGGAGTACAACATTGGCCTGCCTGAGGATATCTTCACTGAGCGCTACCTGCGCCGGGCCCCGCGCAAGTATCTGCGCTCACAGTGAGTCGAGAGGAGTTCTCCTAGGCATACTTGGTAATCATAAAATAAGCTCATTGTTTTTTTTTATACGAGTTCAACAAGGAGTCTGGGAGTAAAGTATGCATTCTATAACAACTGATCATGAAACCATGAATTTTGTGAGATAATTACGTTCATATACATACAAATCGAGATGTACATGGAAAAACGTTACATTTTGTGCAATACTCTAGGGAGGACACTACAAATCTCGGCCTTGAGCTGGATTTTTGTCTTCTGTACCACTTTAGGCCCGGTCCTTGCCGCTGAACCGTCCCTGCCGGCCGGACTGGGAGGGGACAAACAAGAAACGACCGCTCCAGAGCCTCAGCTTCCCTCTGGCTTGGGCGGGGCATCAAAGGACCCAAGCCCTGATGACGGGGAACCGGATTTGCCCCGGGGGCTGTCCGGCTCTACTGAAGAAAATGCCGAAACTGGCACGGCTAAAGAGCAATCAGAGAGGCCATCATCCGTTTGGCGTCAGGTCCTGGACTGGCCGGTGCATGGATTTGCTGATCTCCGGGCCGGCCCCAGACTGTACTCGGACCCAGTCCAATCCGAGGACGCGACCCTGGCCGAGGCCAGGCTGCAGCTGGAAACAACGAAATACTGGGACAAGGCCAATGCCCAGCTGGATGTCGCCTCAGACTTTCTCCTGGACGGGATTGAGGAGGAAGGGGATATCGACCTGCGGCTGCTTCGCTTGACCTGGAGTCCGATCCCCTCTGTGGACATCCGGGCCGGGCGGCAGGTCTTGTCCTGGGGAACGGGTGATCAGCTGTTCATCAACGACCTCTTTCCCAAGGACTGGCAGTCCTTTCTTATCGGCCGGGACGTGGAGTACCTCAAGGCCCCTGGCGATGCAGTGCGGGTGGGGTGGTTCACGGATCTCATGAACTTCAATCTGGTGTATACCCCACAGTTTGATCCGGACCGGTATATCAGCGGAGAACGGTTGAGCTTTTTTCATCCCGGACTGGGGCGGATCGCCGGGGCGGAGAACGAGATTCGAACCAAAGAGCCGGACGATTGGTTTGATGATGACGAGTGGGCTATGCGGGCCTACCGCAACATCGGCCGGTACACCGCCGCCTTGTACGCTTACTTCGGATACTGGAAAAGCCCGGCCGGGACCGATCAGGACACCGGCAAGAGCACTTTCCCCAGACTCAATGTGTACGGGGCCAGTGTTCAGGGACCGCTAGGTCCGGGCATCGGCAATATCGAGATTGGATATTACGATTCCCGAGAAGACCGCAGTGGTGATGATCCGTTTATCAACAACAGCGAGTTTCGCCTTTTGGCCGGATATGAACAGGAACTGGCCCATGAGCTGACCGGTTCGGTGCAGTACTACCTGGAGCACATGGTGGACTACAGCGAGTATCAAAACGCCCTGCCTTCCGGGATGAAGGCCCGAGACGAGGACAGGCAGGTCCTGACCCTTCGCCTGACCAAGCTTTTGCTCAATCAGGACCTGACCTTGTCTTTGTTTACCTTTTATTCCCCTACGGACCAGGACATTTATATCCGGCCCAAGACCAGTTATGAACTCACCGATGCGTGGACTGTGGAGGCCGGAGGGAACATCTTTCAGGGAGATCACGACTGGACCTTTTTCGGCCAGTTCGAAGACAATTCCAATCTATACGCCGCAGTGCGCTATTCATTTTAAGCGGTCAAAAAATAATAAGGCCTTAGACTCCAAACATCTATGACATAATCCTATACTGCGAGCATATTATGAAGAAGTTGCCCATCGGCATTTCCAACTTTTCGGAAATGATCACCGAAGGCTATTATTATGTGGATAAGACCTGGTATGTCCAACATTTGACTCACACCGGCAAATACTACTTCCTCTCTCGCCCCCGGCGTTTTGGCAAGAGTCTGTTTGTGGATACCTTGCAATGTGCCTTTGAGGGGAAAAAAGAGCTTTTCCAGGGGCTGTATCTGGAAAAACACTGGGATTTTGCCCAGACATATCCAGTACTCAAATTCAGCCTTGGTCGAGGCCGAGTAACCAGCTTTGAGGAACTAAATTCCAGACTCTTGTCTCTTATGGATGAACAAGCGGATTACCACGAACTCCAATGCAAATATGAGCTTGTGGCTGACCGTTTCTCGGAGTTGATCAGGGGATTACATGCTAAAGCCGGTCAACGAGTTGTTATTTTAGTCGATGAATACGACAAGCCGATCCTGGACAATCTGGAAGATGAATCCAAAGCTGAAGAAATGCGGGACGGGCTGAAGAACTTCTACTCAGTGCTCAAGGACAGTGAAGCCTTTATTAAGTTTTGTTTCGTCACCGGGGTGAGTAAGTTCAGCCGGGTGAGTATATTCAGTGATCTCAATAACCTCAAGGACATCAGCCTGGATCCGAAAACAGGAGCTTTGTGTGGATATACACAGCCAGAGCTGGAGGGCACTTTTGAGGACAGGCTGTCTGGGATTGATCTGGATCAGCTCTCCCGGTGGTACAATGGCTACAATTTTCTAGGTCCGGAAAAGGTATACAACCCCTTTGATGTGTTGCGTTTTTTGGATTCCGGGCAGTTCGGCAACTACTGGTTTGAGACTGCCACACCCAGTTTTCTGGTCCGGCTCTTGCGCCAGAGGAGATTCTACCTTCCAGATCTGGAAGGTATAGAAGTCAGCGAGTCGGCTATCTCAGCCATGTCCATGCACACTCTGCTGGCAGAAACCGTGCTCTTCCAGAGCGGCTATCTGACCATTGACAAAGCCCTGATCCTGGGCCCCAGGCGTTTTTACCGCCTGTGTTTTCCCAATCAGGAGGTCAAACTGGGCTTTACCGATGCCCTGCTGTCTGAATATACCCAGAGCCCTGTGTCCCTGGCCGGTGTCCAGACCAGCATGTATCAGGCCCTTGATACCCAGGATCTTGATCTGATGCGCACCATCCTGCAGTCCCTTTTTTCTTCCATTCCCAGTGAGTGGTACAGAAAAAATGCCCTCATCGAGTATGAAGGTTATTATGCCTCAGTCATCTATGCCTTTCTGGCCTCCCTGGGTTTTGATCTGCATCCGGAGAAAAGCTCCAGCCATGGCCGGGCAGATTTGATTATCGATACCAAACATACAGTCTACGTGATGGAGTTTAAGGTAGTGGAACTGGAAGGGGACGGCGTGAAAGCCATCGCCCGGATCAAGGACAGGGGCTATCACCAGCAATATGTTCAGGCCGGGCGTGAGGTGGTCTTGATGGGTATGGACTTTTCCAGGTCCGAGCGCAACCTGGTCGGGTTTGAGTCAGAGCGGGTCACTTTGGAAAGTTGAATAGAGAGGTCAGCCCCGCCGCCGGCCGTAGACGGCCAGTTTGATCGAGGATGAAACGTAGAATCCGATTTGACGGTTTTACCAGAGGTTTCAGGTGTCAGCTTTGCCTCCGGCAAATCTGACCTATGATTTTCCTGACACCTCGTATGAAACGAGAATTTACTGCGAAGAGGGCCTGCCCTTGGGGGCAAGGGCGAACTCCTTGCGAGCCGGGCTCTTCCAGGAGGGCGGGCTTGACCCCAAGCCCTGCCTTTTTGATAGAAAAGCTTTCCCCTAGATTGCCCGGTGAGTCTGATTCCGGTGTATTCGAAAGATCCGGGCCGGGCAATGACGGAGGGGGACATCCGTGCGTTTCATTCCTGATCAAACTGGCGGCTTCTTGCAAAGAACAGATAACTGATAACCAATAACAGGCAGCCAGAGGCGGGACTGAAACCTGACACCTGAACGCTTTGAGCCTTGTTCATACGAGAGTTTGAGGGCATTGAAAGAAAAAGCCTTACTTTGTCTGTCATTCCCGCGCAGGCGGGAATACAGAGCAGATAGGAAAGCATTTCGATAGAGCATATCTGCTTTCCGGCTCATTTCCTGCCAGATCCGGATTTGATCCGGCCTAAGAGCCAATTGTAGGCCTGATTAAGACGAATGAAGGTCTCCTGATCTCCGCCTTGGTCCGGATGGTGTTTCTTGGCCAGCCGTCTGTAACGCCTGGTGATTTGGCGGGCGGACATGGACAGCAGGGTCTCTTGCGGGATCTCGAATATGGTACGTAATTCCTCACCGGTCATCTCCCGCTTTTTGGGCGGCGGATTGTGGAACCTGTGCCGGGCAATGAAATCCTGCAGGATCTGCTCCAAAAATGGGCTGGGACCAAAGGGATGGTCGAAAAACATGACCACGTAGCGGACCAGGTAGGGATGCAGAAATTTCGACGGCCTCTCCGGGGCCCAAAAATCCGGATCGGCGTTCAAGGCGCAGAGCTGTTCCTCAAAAACCTTCTCCAGTTTGTCCTGATCCAAGCCCTGGGGCATAGACCCGGCGCAGATCTCGGAGAAGAAACGGCGGAGGTGGAGAAAGGAGTAGACATACATGGCCCGTTCATTGGCCTTGAGTTCCATCTCCATGGGCAGGAAATGCTGCTCGATCTCGTCCCTGGAGGCATACAGCAAAGGGCGGTACAGTTTAGGGGAGACAGAGCCCAAGCGGCTCTGGTCCAGGGTGCCCAGACGCAGATAGTTCATCCGCCGTTTGTCGACCCGATGGACTTTGGTGCGGATATACTCCTTGTCCGCATCCTGTAAAGGGCTGGGGCTGTGCCTGGCCTGGGCCCGATTGTGAAAGCCCTGCAGCTTGCGCCGAATAATAGGATCAATAAAGGGCCAGAAGATGTTTTCTAATTCCCTATACTGAACATCCCGGCCCCTTTGTTCGATGGTTTCCACCATATCCTGATCCAGATAAAAGCTGTTCCCTCCGGGATAGACGATAAAGCTTCCCGGGTCAGGGCCCAGGTCAAACAGGGTGCGGCTGATGTAGAGGCCATTGTCCGGAACCGATTGTCGGATCTGATACCAGAACCGGCCGGAGAAAAGAAAACGAGCCAAATACATGTATCAGTGGCCTACTGCCCCAGGGTGCAGGCTTCACCGCCTTCACAGTAGTTGCGGATAAAGCGGCCGAGCTGAACGGCGACATGAACGCATTCTTTTCCGCCCATGCAGGCCTCAACATCCTGTTCCTCCAAATGGGTGGACAGGGTCTCCTGACCTTTGCTCACCGTGAGCAACCAGGCATTTTGATCCGGGTCAAAGTCCAGATCCATATTCAATCCATACTGTTCGAATTCCGGAAACAGGGCCAGTAGCTTTGACCGTAAATCTTGGGCTGTGGCTTGCATAAACTCCTCCTCGTGTAGGTGTTGTCAATGTGTTGTTTGAGTGCGCATGATTGTAACAATGATTCTTATCTAACTTTTTTTCTGAACAAGAGCAAGGGCAAAACTGCAGTCAGCTTTGACGATGTGTGGTTTCCTATTTAGTATGTCACATGATAGGGATCCACGATATGTCACGATGTGTACTGCGTCGACAATTGACGATCAAGCCATGGCAATGCTCAAGATGAAGGACCACAACAGTGTAACGCCCTGGAAGCAAATCGTACACAAGGCTTTGTCCCTGGGCATGGTCCAATGAGAACAGCCTGTCCAAGGCAGAGCGGAATCTGATGGGATTTGAGTGGAAAAACGTCGAGGAGAAAAAGCTATGAATAAAGGTATATGGATTGGGTGTACGGTTCTTGCTTGCCTATTGTTTCTCTGTGCCTGCGGGAACAAGGCCCAGCAGGGGAGTGTGGTCGGCGGATTGACCGGGGCTTTAGTTGGATCACACCTTGGGCCTGATGATGACGAGCATAGAAGAGAGAACGCGCTCATTGGGGCGGGGATCGGAGCTTTACTCGGGTATGCAGTGGGGAATGAGATGGATAAATACGACCGGGCTCAAATCGGCAACACCTTGGAATATACCCCGTCCAATCAGACTCGGAGCTGGGTGAACCCTGATACCCAGAACAGGTTTCAGGCCACACCTCGTCCTGCCTACAGTTCTGGAGGCCAGGTGTGCAGAGACATAGTCATCGATGCCTGGGTCGACGGCCGGAAAGAAGATGTTCAGGCCAAGGCCTGCCGAAGGTCTGATGGACAATGGGAACTGGTGCGTTAGATGGTTGACTGACTGGTTGCCTTATCATCAATCATCTGTCGCAATGCAAGAAACACCCCCCACGGTAATTTTGTGCTCAAAACAAATTGCCACTATATGGGACAGAACTTATAAGACACGGTACTATTTTCATACGACCGCCACTGGCGGCCTGTTATTGGTTATCAGTTATCTGTTCTTTGCAAGAAGCCGCCAGTTTGATCACGAGAGAAACGCACGGATGTCCCCCTCCGTCATTGCCCGGCCCGGACAATTCGAATACACCGGGATACGACTCACCGGGCAATCTAGGGGAAAGCTTTTCTATCAAAAGGGCAGGGCTTGGGGTCAAGCCCGCCCTACGCAAAAGCCGGGCTCGCAAGGAGGACGCCCTTGTCCCCAAGGGCTGGCCCTCTTCAGGTTAAAACCTTGTTTCATACGAGCTTTGCCTCCGGCAAATCTGAAATATTTTTTGGCCAAAGCGCCCAAAAAAGTGAATTTGCCGGATTGATCAAGGATGAAACGTTTTGTGGGGATGCTGGAATTCCCAAAAGGGCGACCGGCGGTCGCCCTTCCTGGCTGTCAAACACCGACCGGGGTTGAGTCTTGTTCATACGAGCGCCACCTCTGGCCGCAGACGGTCAGGTTGATCAAAAGAGAAACTCTTTGCCAAGGAAACATATTTTGGGACATGATGTTTCATTTTTGATATATAGGTTTCATTTGAAATATCATAATTATCTTATTTGTAGTTGATTGTGCTATAAGAAGCATTTTTGAAATAAAAATGGTATATCAATAAAGATATATCAAGTTGTATAAACACATATGTGTATCGTTGTCGTGGTTGTTATCCACTGACCCGCACTTGACATTTTTCAACTTGCAGATCTAGGATCTCCATAATTGGACAAAATTACCGCGCTATCACAGTACAGGTTATAAAGACCTACAATCTGTACACAGCACATTGAGGAGGTGTGCAATGGACGAATGCAAACAGGAAAAGGTCCAAGAACTCAAAGAAGAGCTGCAGGCCGGGCGTATCAGCCGGCGTGAATTTGTACGCTTGATGACGGCCTTAGGGCTGTCTGTATCCGCCCTGGGCTTGGCCACAGATCAAGCCGCAGCAGCTGAAGGCGAGGCCAAGGCAGGATACACGATCTTGATAAACCCCAATAAATGCACCGGCTGCTTGAGCTGCGCCGTGGCCTGTGCAGACAAGTTTATGTCCGAAGTCGATCCGGAGGGAGCCAAGCACAGCATCAACCTGGAGTACTCCCGGATTCGGCCCATGCGTTTTCAGTACGTAGATTTTGTCAATGTCTGCCAGCACTGTGAACTTGTCAAATGGGCGGAAGGTTCGGATCAGCATCCCTGTGAAACCGTCTGCCCCACTGGAGCCCTGCATACAGTGAAGAAAGGCGAGGGCAAGAAAGGTTATACCGGTAAGGGCTATATGACCGTGGATCGGGATCGGTGCCTGGGATTGGACAATTGCGGTCGTTGCCTGGAAATTTGCGAAGAGCAGTTCGGAAGCGGAATTTCCTTTGACCCCAAGGAGAAAAAGGCCCAGGTATGTACTCGTTGCGGCGGAGACCCTGCATGCGTCAAAGCCTGTCCGGAAGGGGCCTTGGAGTTTGTGCCCATCTTAGTCAACGGACGTTACTATGCTCAGAATCCGGATGATGGGGCCGAACTGCAGTATCGTAAACTGTACAACAAGGCGAGGGATCTGTAATGGCCGAATATACTGGATTTACCGGCAAGATTGCCAGAGTTGATTTGACTACCGGCAAGGTGCAGACCATTGAGCCCAAAGAGGAGGTATACAGAACCTACCTCGGTGGTTGGGCCATGGGCATGTATTATATGTTTGAGCAGGGCATTGCGGAACCGGACGTGGAGCCCTTGAGCCCGGACAATATGTTTCAGATCATGGTCGGACCGGTTACCGGGCTTTCCCCGAATGCCCGAACAGCAATTGTGACCAAGAGCCCGTACAATTTCGCCTGCGTCACATTTTGCGGAGGCCAGGGCGGTTCCAACCTCAAGTTTGCTGGTTGGGACGGGATCCAGATTGTGGGCAAGGCCGACAAGCCGGTGTACTTGGCGGTGATCGACGACACAATCGAGATCCGGGATGCAACGACCTTCTGGGGTATGGGCGCTGAAGAGGCGGAGATGGAGATCCGCAAGCAGGTCGTGGCCCCGTTGGAATACTCCGAAGGTCGGCTGACCAAGCAGGATCAGACCGATAAATGGGCGGACCTCCAACCACCTACGGATCAGGGCGTGGGGGCCAAGCGCCTGTCCAGCGCCTGGGTTATCGGACCTGGAGGCGAACAGCAGGTCTGGTATGCAAATGTGATCACTGAAGGGGCCAGGGCCCACGGCCGATATGGATCCGGGGCTGTGTTGGGCTCCAAGAACGTGAAGGGCATAGTGGTCCGGGGTACCCAGGGGCAAAAGTTTGCCAATAAACAAAAGTTCTTACAGTTAATGCAGAAAATACAGAAACGGGAGAAGGAAAGCAATTTCTGGCGTTCCTATGGGACAGCCGGAATCAGTGTGCTGGAGGACAATATCATCGGCGGATTCCCCATCCGCAATTGGCAGTGGGAGAGCTGGAGCGATCCGAATACGGTCAAGGCCTTGTCCGGGCCCTTTGTGGACCAGGCCAGCTGGGTACGCAAGCAGTCTTGCCCTGGATGCAATCTGCACTGCCTGTATACCGCTGAGGTGACCAGCAAGGATTCCCTGATGAACGGAACCATCACCGACATGCCGGACTGGGAGGCCATGGGCATGGTCGGCGGCAATCTTGGTTATCTGGAAGAAAAGGGTGAAACCCCGGCAGACTCTTATGACGGCAGCCACTTGGATCAGGTGGAAAACGCAGCTGAGACCCAGTTCACCACCAGTCTGTTCGACGATTACGGCCTGGATTTCATTGAAGGCGGGGCTTTGCTGGGTATGCTCATGGAGCTGCGGCAACGGGATTTGATCCAACCCCAGGATCTGGACGGCATTGATTTGGTCTGGGGAGACGTGCATGCCGTAGATAAGTTGATGAAGAAGGTCGTGCAGAAAAAAGGTGTGGGCAAAATCCTGGCTCAAGGGACATGGGAAACGGCCAAGCATTTCAGCAAGAAAAAGAACGATGAATCCATCATGTATTACTCCATGACCGGGCACAGATATGCTCAGCCGGCTCACGGCACCCGAAGCAACAAGGACCGCAATGCCTTGGAGTACGTAGCCGTGGTCCGTCCCTGCGAGCATACCGGGGGAGGCAAGGCCGGATTTATGAGCGAACCTATTGACTTTCAGGCTGCTATTTCAGGTCAGAATACGAATGCGGCCATCAACTCCATGGTCTACTGCATTTTTGCCGGAGGATTCTGGGGAGATGAAGGGAATGTGGAGTTGGTGAAGGCGATGACCGGCTGGTCCGATTTCAGCAAGAAGGAATTCTTGCAGGTCGGAGAGCGGGCCTATGCTTTGACCCGGCTGTTCAACCTGTATACGCAACAGATCAAGGAGCCGCGCAAGGAGTGGGATTGCCTGGAGATGTTCCCCAACCGCTGGTTTGAAGAGCCTCTGCCCAACGGACCGTACAAAGGCAAGGCTGCTTTTGGCGGCGATCCCAAGGCGTTGTTCGATAAGGCCCTTCCGGAGTACTGGAAGAAACGGGGATGGAGTCAGGATAAAGGCATTCCCAGCTCTGACAAACTCAAAGAACTCAAGATAGCAAACCTCGCAGAGGGAGTGGCGGCATCCTTGCGTTGACTCGTTCTGGGGAAGTAGGATATGCATTTTCAGGCCCCTGTCCAGAAATGGACAGGGGCCTTTTTCGTCGCCGTCACTTAAGCCGTCAAGCGTTGACAATGAGAATCTGGCAGGTTGTAATTATATGTTTTTTGCAATGGGACACAAAACTTACAGGAGCACACTATGCACTATCTCGGAAAACGGGCTGCAATTTTGATTGAAGACATGTTCAACGACTACGAGTTCATCTATCCTTACTATCGGCTTTTGGAGGCCGGCTGCCACGTCCAGGTTGTTGGACCTCAATCCAAAAAGAGCTATTCGGGCAAGTCCGGAACAACGGCCAGCTCTACATTGAGCGCAGAAGAGGCGGATGCCGGACAGTTCGATGTCCTGGTCATTCCCGGCGGCTATGCCCCGGATCATATGCGCAGGCACAAGGCCATGGTGGACCTGGTCCGGGCTATGGTGGAAAAAGACAAGGTGGTGGCAGCGATCTGCCACGCCGGATGGATGTTGGCTTCAGCCGGTGTGTTGCAGGGCAGGAGGGTTACCTCCTTTTTCGCCATTCAGGACGACATGGTTCACGCCGGAGCCGATTGGACGGATGAGGAAGTGGTGGTGGACAAAAATCTGGTTACCAGCCGGACTCCGGACGACCTGCCGGCATTTATGCGGTCCGTCTTGGAACTGTTGTAAGAAACCGGTGCAGAAGACAGGAAAATTGTTTGGCTTTGGAAGTTCCAAAGCCAAACAATTTTACGGAGGAGCCTATGAGACACTTTCGTCAGGAGCTGTGGTTCAATGTCCGTGGACGCCGGGAGTTCATCAACATCACCCCGGATGTCGTCAAGTGCCTGGAAGAAAGCGGGATTGAGGAGGGATTGATCCTGGTCAATGCCATGCATATCACGGCCTCGGTCTTTATCAACGACGATGAGTCCGGGCTGCATCACGACTACGACCTATGGCTGGAAAAGCTGGCCCCTCATGAGCCTGTGTCTCAATATCGGCACAATGTGGGAGAGGACAATGCGGATGCACATATGAAGCGTCAGGTTATGGGGCGGGAAGTCGTGGTAGCCGTGACCAAGGGAAAGCTGGATTTTGGTCCCTGGGAGCAGATCTTTTACGGAGAATTCGACGGAGGGCGGAAAAAACGGGTTTTGGTCAAGATTATCGGGGAGTAATCCGATCCATGTCTTTGACCTGGTTGCCCGAAACTGCCCAGGAAAGCATTTTGGATCTCAGCTGGTATTTTCCGAGCCGGGTCCCAGGTTGGGGTCTTTGCCCGTCTTCCTTGAGGGCTAAGACAGCTTGGCTTTCAGGGGTATTTCATGTACACAGAAGGGCATCAAGCGGATGTACGTCCGAGGTTGGAGAGATGAAAAAGTATCAGGATCATTATTTCAAGAAAGCCAAGCAGGACAAATACCCGGCCCGTTCAGTCTATAAGCTCCAGGAGATTCAGAAGCGGTTTTCCCTTTTGGGCAGTGGACAAAATATCTTGGATCTTGGAGCTACACCAGGTTCCTGGGCCATTTTTGCGGCCAAGAAGGCCGGATCAAAGGGCAGAGTGCTGGCCATAGACATCAACGAACCGGAGGAGGTCTCTTTTCCTCCCCAGGTACGTTTTGTTCAGGGCGATGTTTTGGGCTTGGATGAAGCCATGCAGGCGGAAATTGATGCCTGGGCGCCTTTTGATGTCCTTTTAAGCGATATGGCCCCCAAGACCACCGGGATAAAGCTTCGGGATCAGACCCAGTCAGTCGAACTGGCCCTTGCGGCCATGCATCTGGCGGATGAGGTCTTGAAATCCGGAGGTTCAGCCGTCATTAAAGTCTTTCAAGGACCGGATGTGCCCGATTTTCTTACCCAAATGCGGGGGCTTTTCAAAAAGGTCAGGACGTGCAAGCCCAAGAGCTCCCGGCCGGAGAGTCCGGAAGTGTTTGTTCTTGGAATAGGGCGGAAATGATGTAAGGAGGATATGATGTATGGCTGGACATAGTAAGTGGGCGAATATCAAGCACAGAAAAGGCCGCCAGGATGCCAAGCGGGGCCAGATGTTTACCAAGGCCACCAAAGAGCTCATGCTGGCGGCCAAGCTGGGCGGGAGCGACCCGGTGATGAACTCCCGGCTGCGCATGGCCATTGATGCAGCCAAGGGCATGAATATGCCCAAGGACAAGATCGACACCGCGATCAAAAAAGGTACCGGAGAGCTGACCTCCGGGAGCATTGAAGAAGTGGTCTACGAAGGCTACGGCCCGGGCGGAGTGGCTATTTTGGTGGAAGGGGTCACAGACAACAAGAACCGGACTGTGGCTGAAATCCGGAAGATATTCAGTAAAGCCGGGGGGAACCTGGGTGAGTCCGGGTGCGTGGGCTGGATGTTCCAGACCTATGGGGTGCTTACCTTTGACAAGAACAGGTATGACGAAGATCAGCTCTTGGAGGTAGGTCTGGAAGCGGGTGTGGACGATGTTATCGACGACGGTGATGCCTGGGAGGTGCGCACTGCCCCAGAAGACTATCTGGCGGTCAAACAGGCCTTTGAAGAGGCGGGCATTGAAATCCAGAACGCAGAAGTAGCCAAAATACCCCAGACCTATGTGGAATTGGATGTGGAGACTGCGGAAAAAGCCCTCAAGCTCTACGAGCAGCTTGATGAGCATGATGATGTACACAAGGTGCACGCCAACTTTGAGATCCCGGACGAGCTCTACGCCAAGATGGGGGCTTAGGTATTGGCTGGCCAACGGATAACTGTCTTGGGTCTGGATCCAGGCAGCCGATGCACCGGCTTTGGCCTGGTCAGTGAGACATCCGGTTGCCTCCAGCTGATCCAGACCGGGACCGTCCGGCCGCAATTGGATTTGCCTCTCAGCGAGCGTTTGGGAGCGATATACGCGCAACTCAGCCAGGTAATCACTGAATACGAACCGGACGAAGCTGCGGTGGAGGATGTGTTTGTGTCCAAAAATACCTCTTCGGCCCTGAAACTGGGTCAGGCCAGGGGAGCGGCCCTGGTGGCCTGCGCCGGACACAATCTGCCGGTTTTCACCTATGAGCCGGCCTTGATCAAAAAGACCCTGGTCGGTGCCGGCCGAGCGGAGAAGAAACAGGTGGCTTTCATGGTCGGGCAGCTTTTGGGACAACGGCCGAATTGGTCCCAGGACAGCAGCGATGCCTTAGCAGCAGCCATCTGCCACTTGAATCTGCGGCGTTGGCAGTATATGCAAGCCCGAGTGGGTTGAGTATGTTATGATCGGCTATTTGCACGGAACCTTGCTTGAAACACGAAGCAGCAGCTGCCTGGTCCTCACCCCCGGTGGGGTGGGATATACCGTCCAGGCCGCAGGACCTGTACTTGAGCGTCTGCCTGAACCCGGACAGGAGGTTTCGCTGTACGTGCATACTGTGGTCCGGGAAGATGCCCTGGAGCTGTACGGATTTCCCTCCCGGACCGAGCAGGAGACCTTTGTTCAACTCATTGCCGTGTCCAAGCTGGGTCCGAAAACCGCTTTGGCTTTCCTGGCTGTATTTGCTCCTCAGGAGTTGCACCAAGCTGTGCATGCTGAGGATGTCCAGGCCTTGACCCGGGTTCCGGGCATAGGACCGAAGTCTGCCAAGCGGGTTATCTGGGAACTCAAGGACAAGCTCCAGGCTGTACCTGCCGGGCTTCAGGAGCAGTCCACAGCAGTCCCTGGCGGACAAAGTGTTCTTGCCGATGCCCTGGCCGGTTTGGTGCACCTGGGATATACCGAGTCTGAGGTACGCCCGGTACTGAACTCTGTTCTGGAAAAAGAGCCGGAGATGATGGCTGGGGAGGCCATCCGGGCGGTGCTGAAACAGATGGCCGGTTAAAAAAACGAGAGCGCATCAAACTTCCTGCTGATGAGATAGGGCTTTCCCGGGAATACACTGATGACGCGGAAAGAGGGAACAGAAAGGGTCAACAACCAGGGACAAGGAACGAAGAATGGGTGCAGAGACCGAGGTCAGGGTGGATGAACGGATCCGACCATTACGCTTGGACGAGTTCATCGGCCAGGACGAGATGCGGGCCAATTTGTCCGTCTTTTTGCAGGCGGCCAGGGAACGGGGTCAGGCCATGGATCACGTCATGTTCTCCGGAAATCCCGGCCTGGGCAAAACCACCCTGGCTCAGATCATTGCCAGTGAACTGGGTGTGAACCTGATCAGCACCTCCGGGCCGGTGATGGAGCGAAGCGGGGATCTGGCCGCTATCCTGACCAACCTGCAGCGCCACGATGTGCTCTTTGTGGACGAGATCCACCGCATGCCGCCCACAGTGGAAGAGATTCTGTATCCGGCCTTGGAGGACTTCAAGCTGGACCTGGTTATCGGGCAGGGACCGGGAGCGCGGACAGTCAAGATCGATCTGGAACCTTTCACCCTGGTCGGGGCCACGACCAGGATCGGGCTTTTGTCTTCTCCCTTGCGGGACCGTTTCGGGGTTTTGTTTCGTCTGGAGTTTTATACCCCGGCGGACTTGGGACAGATTGTTCGCCGGGCGGCCAGGATTCTGGGGATTGAAATCACAGATGACGGTGCGGAGGAGATCGGGCTGCGGGCCCGGGGCACTCCCCGCATCGCCAATCGGCTCCTGCGCCGGGTCTGGGATTTTGTCATGGTGGACGGGCACACAGTGGTTGATCGTGAGCAGGCCAGGGCAGCTCTGGATCGGCTGGATGTGGACCCTCGGGGGCTGGATACCATGGACCGCAAGATCCTTTTGGCTCTGATTCACCATTTCAACGGTGGTCCGGTGGGGGTGAAGACCATTGCCACCGCCTGCTCCGAGGAGGTGCGCACCCTGGAGGAGATCTATGAGCCCTATCTCATCCAGTGCGGGTTCTTGAAAAGGACCTCCAGAGGCAGAGTGGCCACAGGGAAAGCCTACAAGCACCTGAAGATCATCGAATAACAGGAGGGGCGCTATGCAGGTGATACAACCGGGGCATGAGATTGTGTTTATGCCTCAATCTGATGAGATTTTGCGGCTTCTGGAAATGGCCGGCCGGACCTGCTACAAGTCGGAGGACAAGATCACTGAGGATTCCGCGGCCGGTTTTGTGAGCCGCATTGTCCGCTCCGGGCATGAGAGCGTGATCGAGCATGCCAACGTGACGGTCCGGTTTACCGTGGATAGGGGCGTATCCCACGAGCTGGTCCGCCACCGCCTGGCCGCCTATTCCCAGGAATCCACCCGGTACGCCAACTACTCCCAAGAACGCTTCGGCCGGGAGATCACCGTGATCAAGCCCTGCTTCTGGGAGGAGGACAGCCCGGAATATGCAATGTGGGAGAAGGCCATGCACCAGGCGGAAGAGGCCTACATGCAGCTCTTGGATCAGGGGGCCAGTCCGCAGCAGGCCAGAGCCGTGCTGCCCAACAGCCTGAAGACGGAAGTGGTCATGACCGCCAATCTGCGGGAGTGGCGGCATGTCTTTCGCCTGCGTTGCCAGAAGGCCGCCCATCCCCAGATCCGGGAGGTTATGCTGGGATTACTGGCCGACATGCACAGTCGCATCCCGGTCCTTTTCGACGATCTGGCCCAGACGTTTGCGGATGCCAGATTTTGTTGAAGGGAATCATGCCGGGTCGATCACATCCTTGATAGTTATCCCTCAGTCATCAGTAAAGACCATATGCTTGAAAATATCCATGCAGCCTTAAGCACTTTTCGGCCCCGCATCCTTTTTGCCTATCTGTTTGGATCCACGGGAACTGCCTTGGAAGGTGAGCACAGCGACCTGGATATTGCGGTTTATTTAGATATTCAGGCCGGAGAACTGGAGCTTG
Source organism: Thermodesulfobacteriota bacterium (assembly GCA_051749205.1). Lineage (GTDB taxonomy): Bacteria > Desulfobacterota > Desulfovibrionia > Desulfovibrionales > Desulfothermaceae > Desulfovermiculus. Next base: position 35,426 of record JBNJII010000016.1, read on the forward strand.
ACCATACACTTTTCTTGTATTCCCACCTGAGCCGAAAAACCAAACGCAACGATGTGGATGTGGTTGTGTTAAATACCTGCTCAAATCTCATTCTTCTCTATGATCTTCTCATCAATGGCCGGGTGATATACGACGCGGACTCTGAAGCCAGGATGCTCTTTGAGAGTGAGACCCTGCATACAGCCATTGACTTCAAAGAGCAAAGGGAGCGGATCTTTGGATGATACGCGAACGGATGGAGCAAAAGATAGGGCGAATTCAGGAATATGTTGGGTTGTTAAGGCGCATTGAAAATGAATGCTTGCAGCGTTTTGAAACCGATCCGATCTACCGTGGTGCTTTGCTCCACTATCTCTATTTAATGGCCGATTCATGCATTGCACTGGCTGAAATGATGGTCAAGTATAAGTCTTTGCGCCCTCCACAGACATACTCCGAGACTTTTGACATTCTGGGCGACAATCGTATCCTTGATCCTGAATTCGCCTATTCTTTTGCCCGTATCGCAGGGTTTCGAAATCTTCTTGCCCATGATTATGAACGGGTTGATGGCCAGCGGATTTGCCAGGGCCTCCTCAACAGTCTCCAGGATGTCGAGTATTTTGTGCAGCAAATACTGCAGGGAATGAAATAATGTAAATATTGCTTGAGAAGTGAGTGCCAGGCCCTGCCCCTCTTGGACAATACAATCGGTTTTCTTAAGTCCCCTCCTTGGCAAGCTGTTTTTTATACCCACATAACACCTTGGGATAATAAGGTATTGGTCATTATTCAACCACCCCTTTATCCCCTCCTTGCGATGCTGTGCATAGCACACACTTGACACCGGGGGTGTTTTGAAAACCCAGAGGGCAGGCATTAGGCGAAGACGCGAAGCACTGCCCCTACCCTGAGGTCCCCGGCTATCTGTCGGTCTTTTAAAATACCTCATATCCCGGAATGCAATCTCCGACCCTCCGGGTAGGGGCAATCCTAGGCGTCTTCGCCGTATGGTTGCCCTCTGAAAATAACAAACCCACGGTGTCAAGTGTGGGTAAAGGTCAGCCTTGCGAAGGAGGTGACTCTTAACCACCTGATCCAGCTGAAATTCAATGATTGCGGTTTTCGATAAGCCAGAGACGTGCGAAGAAAAAACGTCCAGACAACCGCGCTTCTCTGAACTCTCCTCCTTGGCAAGAAGGGTGGTTGGGATGACGACTCTGAAACCTTATTTTTTCAGCTCATCGCCAGTGTCGGGGCTGTCATTTCCACAATGATCATTTCCCATTGCCTTTACTCCACTCCAGCAGCAAATGTCCCAAAAGATTTCGACAATTCATCCCTTCAGGACAGGATGCCGGTGCTGGCCCGGACCAGGAAGGCATAGATGTTTTGAGGCACGACCCCCAGGTAGAGCACGCCCAGGGCCAGGATGACTGCTATGGAGGCCCCGAGGGGATTGAGTTTGAGTTTGGCTGGCTCCTCTTGATCCAGGGTGTAGGCATGGCGGACAAGATTTAAATAGTAGAAGATGGCCAGAGCGGTGTTGATGACCGCGATGATCACCAGCCAGTAGAAGCCGGCATCCCATGCAGAGTTGAGGACAAAGAGCTTGCCGATGAATCCGGCAGTGGGCGGCAGCCCGACCAGGGCAAAAGCGGATATGGCCAGGACAAAGGCCAGCACCGGAGAACTGGAGTAGAGCCCCCTGAGGTCGGTCAGGGCGACATTTTCACCTTCCTTGGAAAGCCGGGTAACAACCCAAAAAATGGTCAGATTCATGGTCATGTACACCAATGCATAATAGGATGCAGCGGCCAGTCCATGGGTTCCTCCGGCCACAAGGGCCATAATCACAAAGCCGGCATGGGCCACACTGGAATACCCCAGCAAGCGTTTGACATCAGTCTGAATCAGGGCTGTGAGATTGCCCAGGGTCATGGAGGCAGCGGCAAAAATTGCCAGAATGGTTGTCACTTCCGCTCCCGGGTGGACAGCCATGAGCCGAACCATAACCACGATGGCTCCCAACTTGGGTAAGGTGGCGGCAAAGGCCGCAGTCTCATTGCTCGCCCCCTGGTAGACGTCCGGGGCCCAGAAGTGAAAGGGGAACAGGGCCAGCTTGTACAAAAAGGCCAGCAAAAAGAGGGTCAGGCCAATCAGAGCCATGGGCTGATGGGCAAAGGACCAGTCCATGGCCAGCAGCTCGTTGACATAGGTGGTATGTTGGCTGGCCAGGATGTAGGAAACTCCATACAGCCCAATAGCCGAAGCCACAGCCCCGAAGAGCACGTATTTGACGGCCGCTTCCACGGACCGCAGGTCGTGATTGCGAAATGGGAGCAGGATATACAGACTGAAGGAGGCCAGCTCCATAGTGATAAAGATGGTGAACAGCTCCACTGTGCTGGACAAAATGAGCAGTCCGAAAGCGCTCATGGCCATGAAAAAGAAGTAATCGGCCTTGTTGGCCTTGCCCAGATTCGATATCCGCAGGGCGTTGGCCGTGCATACGGCCAGGCCCAGAAAGACAATAGCCTTAAAAAATTGGGACAATCCGTCGATACGGTACGATTCATAAAACATGTACTCGCCGCTGCCGGGAGTCATAAAGACCAGGACAACTCCGAACAAGGAGGCCAGCGGGACCCATTCAGTGGCCTCCTGAAGCCAATCGGTAATGCTCTGGACGAACAGAACCGCCAGCACGATGACCATGAACAGTTCAGGGGCTATGAGCTGAGGATTGAAGTTAAGCACGGCGTATCTCCTTATTCTCCACTCAGACGGATGGAGTCCGTTACTGAGGAATGTATCTCCGGCTGCCAAGCCAGATAGTGTGGTCCTGATTGGAAATCCATGTTGGTAACAGATGGGGTTTCGAGCCGGATCTCCTTTTGGGCCTGAAAATTGACCAAAAGATTGTCAATGGACGGCCCGAGGAAGCTGAGCGCCCTGCCCGGAGCCACACCAAGATAGATGACCAGAAGGCCTAAGGGAACCAAGTAGACCCATTCCCGGAAATTCATGTCCTTCCATCCCAAAGCCTTGCTGGGGGCACCCCATCCCACATTGAGCAGCAGGCGGAGCAGATAGGCCATCCCCAGAAGGAGACCGATGATAAACATGACCCCCAACAAAGAGCTGACTTCAAATACGCCCAAGAGGACTAAAAGCTTGCTGAAAAATCCATTCGTGCCCGGAAAACCAAAGGCAGCCATGGAAAAGAGGAGCAGAAAACCGGTAAAGGCAGGCAGTTGCTTGCTTACCCCCAGGTTCTCGGAAAGCTCCCGGCTGTGGCTGCGCTCGTAAATCAGTCCTACCAGCAAAAACAAGGCCCCGGTAATGATCCCATGGTTGAGCATGTGCATTATGGCCCCTTCCAGACCTCTGAAGGCAAAGACGAAAATGCCTAAGGTCACAAAGCCCATATGGGCCACGGAGGAATAGGCGATGAGCTTTTTCATATCCGACTGACCCAAGGCCAGCAAAGATCCAACGATAATGGACAAGACACCCATACCGATCATCAGGGGGGCGAAAAACTGGCTGGCGGCCGGAGTGATGGGCAGGCAAAAGCGCAGAAAGCCATAGGTGCCCATTTTAAGCAAGATGGAGGCCAGGAGCACGCTGCCGGCTGTTGGAGCCTCGACATGGGCGGCAGGCAGCCAGGTATGGAAGGGGTACATGGGCACCTTGATGGCAAAGGCCAAAGCCATAGCCAGGAAGATCCAGAGCTGGAAGTGAAAGGAATATCGAAACTCCATAAGTTCTGGAATGGAAAAAGAGCCGGTTTTGATGAACAAGGCCACGATGGCGGCCAGGAACAAGGTGCTCCCGGCCAGGGTGTAAATAAAGAATTTGAGAGATGCATAACGTCGTTTGGGGCCGCCCCAGACTGCAATCAAGAGATACATGGGAACCAGCATGGCCTCCCAGAAGATATAAAAAAGGATAAAGTCAAGAGCGGTGAACACTCCGATACAGGCCGTGGTCATCAATAGCAAGCAGAAGTGAAATTCCTTGACCCGCTGACCGATGTATTTCCAGGAGCATAAGACGCATAGAGGCAAAAGAAATACCGAAAGCAGGACCATGAGCACACTGATTCCGTCAATACCAAGATAGTAGTATATGTTCCAGGTATCGATCCAGGAGGCTTTTTCCACCATTTGGAATTGCGCCGTGGTGGTATCGAAACCAGCAATAAGGGGCAGAGTCAGGGCGCATTCTATGATACTGACCACCAGAGTAAACACTCTGACGGTTGTATCGCTACGCAGAAAAAAAAGGACCACAGCAGCCAGAAGGGGAAGGAATATCAAGGTGCTGAGCAGGGGGAAACCTGTGTTGAGCATGGTCATCTACTCCGGCAAACGTTATGTATTAAAGGCTCCACATTGAAAATTGATATATTACCTCGATGCGGATTCAGAAAAACCATACGGCAGCGAAGATAATCATAGCCACAAATACAGCCAAAGCCAGATATTCCTGTATCCGGCCGGTCTGTATTTTAGACAGTCCGCCCCCGGCTGAGTTTTGGACCTGGTAGGCACCGCCGTCCAAGATACCGTCAATACCCTCTTGATCAATGGTCACGGAAATCTTGGAGCAAGCAAATACCAGGGAGGGGAAGATCCTGTGCACAAGGGTGTCCACGCCCTTTTCGATGAGGTCAGCCACTGCCCGGGCCAAACCCATGACGCCCTGAATAAAGACCCAGTTATAAAAGGCATTGATGTACCATCTATTCCACAGAAAGGCGTGAATCATACGCATTATGGAGGATTGGTCGTATACAGTCTGCGGGTTCCATTTTCGGGCAAAGTAGAACAGATAGGCTGGAACTGCGCCCAGAAGCACGCTGCCCACGGAAAGAGAGACCATCAAGGTCTTGGAAAACGCCGGGTGCAGATGGAGGGTGTCCAAGGAGAGGTCGTGGACAAGTTCTATTTCAAACAGGTGATGGAGAAAGTGCTCAGCCTTGAGGCCGAACAGACCGAAAAGGACAATGCCCACTGCCAGGGCTCCACAGGCAAAGGTCTGAGAAAAATATCCCTCGCCCACGTGATGATGGGCCTTGGATGTTTCCTTTTCGATGTGTGCACTTGCTTGTCCGTGGAACATCATCCCAAAATAGCGCATGGAGTAAAAGGCGGTGAAAACAACAGAGATGAGGGCAATTGCGAACAGTGCATAATGTTGCGACTCCAGGGCGGACTTGAGCACGGTCTCTTTGCTCCAAAAACCGGGAAAGGGCGGCACACCGATCAGGGATAGAGTGGCCAGACCCATGAACAGCCAGGTATAGGGTAAAAACTTGCGCAAGGCCCCCATCTCGTTAATGTATATGGAGTGGGCGGCATGGATCACGGTGCCGGCGCACAAAAAGAGGCAGGCCTTGAACATGGCGTGGCTCATGAGATGGAATATCCCGGCTGTATATCCGCTGACCAGGATGTCCTGGCTGTATCCGGAGACGCCCAGGGCCAGCATCATATAGCCTATCTGGCTGACAGTGGAGTAGGCCAGAACCTTTTTTAGTTCCAGGGCCACCAGTCCCTGGCTGGCTGCCAGAAAGGCGGTAATGGCCCCGATCCAGGCCACAATGTGGAAGAAATACATGGCTTCCTCCACTCCGGCCGACCAATAGGCATAGTAGAATATGGGGATGAAACGGGCGATGAGGAAGACGCCGCTCTTGACCATGGTTGCGGCGTGAATCAAAGCCGAGACCGGGCCGGGACCGGACATGGCCTCAGGAAGCCATTCATGCAGGGGAAACTGGGCTGATTTACCCACTGGTCCGGCTATGAGCAGGATGCTGACCAGGATGATCATCCAGGGTGTGGCGGCCATGGCCGGCATCCATTGCGGCGCGGTGTGGTAAAGCTCCAGGATATTGAAGGTCCCGGAGTAGAAATACATGATCAGTATGCCTCCCAGTAAGGGCATGTCCCCGATACTGGTGACTATGAAGGCCTTGACCCCGCAGGCGGATGGAAGATCGAAGGGATGGGGATCCGGTCCGCCGATCCAGTATTCTTTTTCGTCCCGGTAGTAGAATCCGATCAGGCCGTAGCTGCACAGGCCAACCAGCTTCCAGCCGATGAAAATGATGATCAGGTTGTTGGCCAGGACCAAAAGGAGCATGCTGCCGATAAAGGTGTTCATCAGCATCCAGAAGCGCATGATGTCAGGATTGCCCTTCATGTATCCCAGGCAGTAGACCATGATCAAAAAACTGATCACTGCCACCACATTGGCCACAATGATACTTAACGGATCCAGAAGGACGCCGAAGCTGACCTGGATGGGAGTGGAAAGCCAGACAAAAGCGGATTCTAACGGGAGAGAGTCCGCGTGGAAGAGCAATGGGAGCATGGAAACCGCGCACACTGCGGCCAGAAAGGAGAAGAAGACGGCTCCAAAATTCATTACCGCTGTGCTGATGCGGGCCAGGATCGGGGTGATGAGCATTCCGAACAAGGGAAAGATCAGGCAGAGCCACGCAAGCTGGGTGTCCATATGTGTTCCCACCTCGAGGTTTGGGGTTTGTTTTCAGCTGAGCCTCCGGCAAATCAGAAATATTTATTGCCCCAAAACGGGCAAAAAAAGAAAATATGCCGGATTGATCAATGATGAAACTTATACAGGAGGGGGCAGGGCTTGGGGGCAAGCCCGCCCGACGCAACAGCCTGGATCTCAAGTAGGCCCCCCTTGCCCCCAGGGCCAGTCCTTCCTTGAAGTTAGTTACATTCCCATGTGATGTATTATGAAAATCAAATCATTTCCTTACATATTGGCTACGGCCACGCTGATGACCGGCTCAAAAAGCTCCATGATCAGAGATGGATAGATCCCTAAAAATGCGGAGACCAGAACTATAACCATGAGCGGAGCCATCATGGTCCAGGGCGGATCCTTGATATGGTCGTTTTGAGCCAATTCCTCCGGCAAAGGGCCGAAGAATATTTTGCGGGTAAAATGTACAGCGTAGGAGATGGTCAAAAGAATGGCCATCAGCCCGATGATGCCGATAACCAGACCGAACATGTCCCCGCGATTGAAAATGCCGGCAAACATGATGACTTCAGCAGCAAAGCTGCTAAATGGTGGAATACCGGCCAGCATGAGTCCCCCGCTGAGAAACAGGAGGGCGGTGAAAGGCATTTTGGTAGCCAGGCCGCCCAGCAGGCGGGAATCTCTGATATGGGTGGTGTAGACCACAATCCCGCAAGTGGAAAAGAAGACAGTCTTGCCCATGATATGGCTTAAGAAAAAGAAAAGCCCCCCTTCAATACTGGTTGCGGTCAATGCTCCGATGCCCAGCATGGAATAGGCGGTTTGGCTGATGGTGGAACAGGCCGGGATACGCTTCATATCCGTTTGGGCCAAGGTCAATAGAGAGCCGTAAATCATGGTGGCCACAGCCAGGATCATGATCGGAGGTCCGAACCATTGGAAATCGCCCCACAGGGGGAGGACCAGGGTGCGGACAACGATATAGGCGGCGATATTGGCGTATACGGCCAGCAGGCCGGCGATGCAGGTGGGATGTTCGGCATGGACCCAGGGCATCCAGACATGCAAGGGGACAATGGCCAGCTTGCCCCACATGCCGACCAAAACCAGGAGAATGGCCCAGAAGGCCATGGGATCTCCAGCCATGACATGGATCTGATCGATCTGGAAAGTACCGGTCTGGGAATAGATGATGGCTACCCCGGCCAGGAAGAACAAAGCCGAGAAGACGCCCCAGATAAAGCACATGGTGGCCACCCAGACCCGTTCGTAGTACCCGAAATAGGCCATGAGAAAAAACAGGAAAAGGGTTAATACTTCCAGAAAGAAATACATGAGTACCAGATCGCTGGCAAAGCTGACCCCCATAAAACCTACGGGAAAAAAGAGAAGCAAGTAGAAGAAACAGGCGAAATAGCCGATTTCCCCCTTGGTTCCCAGGACATGGGGATAGAGGAGTTCTATGCGGTGAGGAATGTAGGTAATGGAATAGGTGCACAGGGCCAGACAGAGCAGATTGCAGATCAAGGCCACGGCAATGCTCAGGCCATCGGCAATAAGGGTTATGCTGATGTCCGGGCTGGGCAGCAGCCGATAGTTTTCCACAATGGGATGGCCATTATAGACGGAAAATAAAGCTGCTAGCAAAAGAGCGGTCGTATAGACCAGGCTGAGCACCGCAACCCAGCCGGATTTTTTTCCCAACTGAAACCGAAAGAGCAAAATGACCAGGGCAATCAGAGCCGGAACCAGGATTGTCTGAAGAAGTAGAGAAGGCATCATGTTCTATCATCCCTATGAGAGTGGCCTGCAAAAACAAGGAGTTCCCGTCGCATTGGTCAGGTTAGCCGCGCAGCGTGATCAATTTCTCGGCATCAACGCTTTGAAATCGTCTGAAAACAACCAGGAGGATAGCCAGAAGGAGAGTGGCTTCTGCCGCTGCAATGCCCATGACCAACAGGACGCCCACTTGGCCCAGTTCATCAGGAGCTGGAGTCAGCTGGGTTGAAGCCATGATGCTTAAGCCGGCACCGTTGAGTATGAGCTCTATGCCCAGAACGATACCTACCAGGGTCTTTCGGTAGACGATCCCAAAAATGCCGATGGCCAGTAAAAATATGGCTACCAAATGGTACAAGGTCATCAAACTCATTTTTTCTTCCTCCGTTCAAACCCCAAGACAACAGCTCCGGCCATGGCCACGGTCAAGAGCAAGGAGATAAGTTCAAAGGGCAGGATATAGGATTCCATGAGGAAGTGCCCCAGTTCACGGACCGCGGTCTCCTCTGGGACCAGAACAGAAGGGGGGGCGGTGCGCAGAGCGGCCGCACCCAAGAAAACGGCTGGAGCCAGAGCAGCCAGCAGGGCAAAAACGATTGTCCGGCCGGATCTTGGTGGACTCTCATCGCCGCCGGTCCAGGCATTGGTCAGCATGATGGAGAAAAAGATGAGTACGCTGACCGCTCCCACATAGATAAGGAGTTGCATAAGGCCAATAAACGGAGCTGCCATGAGGAAAAAAAGCCCAGCCACTCCAAACAAGGTCAAAATCAAGCCCACCAGGGCCCGAACCAGACTCTTGGCCAGAACGGTGATAAATCCGCCGGCGCAGATAATGAGTATATGCCCAATAAGTACTGTCCAGGCCAGGTTTTCATAAACCAGGTTGTCCATGTGTAGCTCCTTATTGCCCCGTTTGCTCGGCCTGAGATTGGAGTCTGGCCAGCAGGTCAAAGACGAATTCCTGTCTGCTGAAACCGGCCAAATACACCTCGCTGGAAAACCTCAGTGCATCAGCTGGGCAATTTTGGACACACAGCCCACACAGGCAGCAGTAGTTAAAGTCCAGGACAAAGGTTTCCAGTTCCGGCTTGGCCTTTTTGGCCTTTGATTTCTCTCCGGATTCCGAGCCGGCAGCTTCTTGATTTTCAGCTTCTTTTTTCTTGGGCTTGCTGGCTGTCAGGGAAATGCAGGCGGACGGACACATTCGAGCGCAGGTCATACAGGCAATGCATTTGGATTTTAACGGGTTTTCCTGGCTGGGGACCAGCTCGATGTGGCCGCGATAACCTTCCAGAGAAGGCACGGTCTCCCGCGGATAATGAACTGTGACCTCTGGCCTGGTGAAGTTGTAGGCGGTCACTTTCAGACCGACCAGCAGACTCCACAGGCCCATGATGGTGTCCTGAAACTTTTTGAGGATCATAGGGCAATCACCAGTAAGGTTACCAGAAGGTTGAAGACGGCCAGAGGGATCAGCCATTTCCAGCAGATATTGAGGAGCTGGTCAAAGCGGACCCGGGGGTAGGTCCATCTGATCCAGATTATGATCAACAGCAAGATATAGACCTTAGCCAGAAACCACCACCATCCAGAGGCTACCGGACCCTGAAATCCGCCCAGAAAGAGGATGGCGGTCACACAACTGGCGATCACCATGTAGGCGTATTCAGCCAGGAAAAACATGCCGAATCCCATCCCGGAATATTCGGTATGGAATCCGGCCGTAAGCTCGCTCTCGGCTTCGGGCAGATCAAAGGGATTTCGGTTGGTTTCAGCTAGTGCGCAGATAAAGAAAATCACAAAGGCCAAAGGCTGATAGGCAATATACCACTGCCAGGGCCATGCACCTTGCCCGGAGGCAATTTCGAACAAGTTGAAGGTTCCGGTCATAAAGATTATGGGCAGGATGGAAAGCAAAAGAGGGATTTCATAGGCTACGGATTGGGAAATATCCCGGGCCGCACCCAAAAGGGCGTATTTATTTTGCGAAGACCAGCCTGCGATGCACAGGGCCAGGACATTGACTCCGGTAAAGGCCAGGATCAGGATCAGTCCCACATTGGAGTTGATGATCTGCAGTTTCGGCCCAAAGGGGATGACCAAAAAGCAAACCAGGGTCGGAGCGATAGAGATCATGGGGGCCAGCCAGTAAAGGATACTGTCCGCCCCTTTGGGGGTAAAGAGCTGCTTGCCCACCAATTTCAGACCGTCGGCTACCGGCTGCAGAATGCCCTGGGGGCCAACTTCGTAAGGGCCGGGCCGGCGCTGGATAAAACCGGCCACTTTTCTCTCCAGGTAAACCAAAACCAGGGCGTTTAAGCCAATAAAGGCCATGGTTGCGGCCAGGCCCACTGAAATAACGATAAATGGGGTGGGTATTGCATCCATCATCTGTCAATCTCCGGGATAACCAAGTCCAAGCTGCCCAGGATGGACACCGCGTCGGCTAACAAGATGCCCTGGGCGATTTCGGAAAACAGGCTCAAATTGGAAAAGCCGGGAGCACGCAGCTTGAGACGGTAAGGTGAATTGCTTCCGTCACTGACCAGATGCATGCCGATTTTGCCCCGTCCCCCTTCTACAGCGAAATACACATCTCCGGCCGGCGGCTTGGGTCTTTTGGGAGCCTTGGGATGGATGAAATCGCCCTCCGGCAGGCTGTCCAGGGCTTGTTCAATGATCTTGATGCTTTCCTGTATCTCATCCATGCGGACCATATATCGGCCCATGGCATCACAGCTGTCATAGGCCGGAATATTGTAGTCGAAGCGGTCATATACAGAATAAGGTTCGGCCCGGCGGGTGTCGTAAGCCTGGCCGGAGCCGCGGAGGACCGGTCCGGTTGCTCCGTATTTACGGCAGGTATCCAGGGAAATCGCCCCGATTTCCTCCACCCGTTTGCGGAGGATGAAGTTGTCGGTGACCAGGTCCTTGAACATCTTGGCCCGTTCCTTCATCCGGGTGCACTGGGTTCGGGTCTCTTCAATAAAGCGTTGGTCAATGTCCTTGGAGACCCCTCCATAGCGGTAGTAACAATAGGTGAGTCTGGAGCCGGTGATCCGCTGCAAGATGTCCTGGATCCTTTCCCGGTCGTCAAAGGCGTACATGATGGGGGTGAAGGCTCCCAGGTCCAGGAGGTAGGCTCCCCACCACAGGAGATGGGAACTGATCCGGTTGAGTTCACAGGTAATGACCCGGATGTATTCAGCCCTTTCCGGAACTTCAAGGTCCATAAGGCGTTCTACCGCTCCCACATGGGCCCAGCCCCAGGCCAAGGCGTGCAGATAGTCGGTCCTGGAGGGGTTGGGTAAATACTGGGGGTAGGTCATGACCTCGGCCATCTTTTCATGCATGCGGTGGATATACCCCAGGACCGGTTCGGCCCGGACGATGTATTCGCCGTCGATTTCCAGCAGGATGCGCAGGACGCCGTGGGTCGAGGGGTGCTGCGGACCCATGTTTAGAATCAGGGTGTCGTCCCGCTTGGTGGGCTGGAATTTGTGGGCGTAGAAGTCGCCGCTGGTATCAAGTCTCAAATCCAGGTTCATGACTGCTTCCTGCTTTTGGGTTTGGAACAATCGCGGATTTGTTGCCTGAATTCCTCGCTTTCCGGAGAAACCGGGCTGGTATCCCGGTCTGGAAGGATTTGCTGCAGATCTTTGCGGGCGGAATCTTCCTTCAGCAGGGGAGGAGGGCCTTTGTATTCAGGGTCCAGAAGCAAAGGGAGGAGATTGGGATGACCAGTAAATTGTATACCGAAAAAATCGAAGCATTCCCTTTCATGCCAGGCAGCCCCGGAATAGATGTCGTATATGGAAGGCACCTGGGGGTCTTGTCGGTCAAGTATGACCCTGAGACCTACCCGGCCGGGCTGTTCAAAGCGGTCAAAGTGATAGACCAGGAGAAAGCCTTCTTCAATGTCCAGGCAAGAGATGTCTTCAAGGAAAAAGCCGGATTGATCCAAATGATGCACAGCGGCCAAAAGGTCCTGCGGGGCCAGGAAGCAATCAAAATCGTATCCAGAATATTTGGGGCCACTGCTTTTTTTCTTGGCTGCTTTCTTTTTCTCCCCTCCGGATTTTTCCGGCTGGGTGTTTTGATCGCTCATATTAACCTCCAAATCCGCATCAAGACCTTCTACTTGCCTTCCGCGACCTCGGCCTGATCATATGTGGGCCACCACCTGCGGCCGGTTATCTTTTTCTGCAGCTGGAACAGTCCTTCCAGCAAACCTTCAGGCCTGGGTGGGCAGCCAGGGACATAGACATCAACAGGAATAATCCGGTCCACGCCTTCCACAATCCCGTACTGGTCTTTAAAGACAAAAGGGCCTCCGGATATGGCACAGTTGCCCATGGCTATGACCCATCTGGGGGCGGGCATCTGCTCGTAGAGCCGGGTGACCAGAGGAGCCATTTTGTTGGAAATGGTTCCGGCTACAATCATCAGATCGGCCTGGCGGGGAGAGGGTCTGAAAACTTCCGCTCCAAACCGGGCGGAATCGAATCTGGCCATGCCGAAGCTCATCATTTCAATGGCGCAGCAGGCCAGCCCAAAGGTGATGGGCCACAGAGACATGGCCCGACAGACGTTTACGATCTTCTGGACCGGTTCCTGATTGATGATCGGTGCGTCAAGGGTGGTGTCAGCAAAGGGAAAAGCTATATTTTGATCTTCTTGGGCCATGTGAAGACTCCTTTCTTCCAGAAGTAGATAACTGAGGCAAAGAGAATAAGGATAAATATCAAAAGCTTGATAAATGCGACCCCATCAGGGCTTTGGGCATAGGAGGTAGCTACTGGAAAGAGGTACAAGACGTCCACGTCAAAGGCCAGGAAGAGAAGGGCGTAAAAATAATAGTTGATACCAAATTTGACCCAGGCTGAACCATAAGGCGTCAAGCCGCACTCATAGGGCATTCTCAAATCAGGGGCCCGTCCTTTGGGGGCTAAAAGGTAGGAAAGAAGGAACGGGACCAGGGCAAATAAGATCATGCCCTGAACAAAAAAGAGGATGATTGCAATATGCAGCCAGGAAACGCTCATGTTCTTTGTAAACCTCGCAGTTGGAGATGATTGGAGCACATAGCAAGCGTTGTATTTCCCTGGAAAAGAGGGATGGGGAATAATATAAATGCGATAAAAGTGTATGTCCTCTATGATGAATCACATTTTTTGTCAAGGTCTTTTATTTCCCGAATGGGTATTCGGGAAAAGTACAGGTCTTACAGTTCAGCTTTGCCTCCGGCAAAGCTGAACTGTTTTTTTTGCCCCAAAGGGCCAGAAAAAGGGGGAATTTGCCGGCTGACATTGGCAAAGAATTCCCTGTACTGTATCCTTGCTCATAACCCGAATGCAAACTGGTTGCCGCCAGCTTGGGCTTTGGCTATCCTGGCTCTGCCCGTCGCTGGGGCCTGCTCTATGTTCCAAATTGCCACCATGTGAGAGAAGACTTATAAGACACGGTACTAAGGCCTTGTCATCAATCATCTGTCGCAATGCAAGAAACACCCCCCCTCAAGGCTGTGCATCACGGTAATTTTGTTCTCAGGTGTAAGTTTCCAGGAGTGTTCAGGTTTCAGTGTTCAGTGTTCAGCGCCGCCGCTGGCCGCAGCCGCCCAGTTTGATCA
>JBNJII010000017.1:0-48617 GCA_051749205.1 Thermodesulfobacteriota bacterium
CCTGGGTAGAACAGACTGACGGGGGTTGCCCCGTAAAGGAGAGCACAAATGACCCAAGCGTATCCCCAAGAAATGAACGAGTTTCTGGAAACCTGGCCGGACGATGATATGCGCAGCGTGTTTGTCCGCTTGGCCGGACAATTGGCCGATTTCCCGGATATGGAGTTGGAGTTCAAGGCCCGACCCGGGGTGAGCTATTCCCTGCGGGGCAAGCGCACGGGCCAGACCCGGGAGCTTATGGCCATGGTCGACGTGATTGACGACGATCCGGATGCCCGCTGGTTGTCGGTCTGCTTTTTTGCGGACATGATCACCGACCCCAAAGAGGAGGGTGATATTGTCCCCGGCGGGTTGCTCGGTCACGACGGATATTGCTTTGATCTGCTTTCGGCAGATCCGGAGGAAGTGGACTATGTGGCCAAGCGCATACAGGAGGCCTACGCAGCGGCTACTTCTTGAACATATACACAGCCAGGGCCACCAAGATACAGGCAAAGATTTTCTTAAATCCCTGGGTGGAGACCTGTTCCACCAGCCTGGCCCCGATTTGGGCTCCGATGATCCCGCCTACTCCCAGCAGAATTCCGGCCCGATAGTCCACATTGGCCAACTTGTTGTGGGCTATCAAGGCCGAGAGAGAGATGACCAGGATGGCGGCAAAGGACGTACCCACCGCCTCCTGGGCAGAATAGCCCATGAACAAAAGCAGCGGGACCATGAGAAAACCGCCGCCCAGCCCGGTAAATGAGGCGGCCACTCCCACCCCTACCCCAAGTACAGCCAACAGGATATTTTGCATCATGCCCGCCCTCGTCTTCTCTATTTTTTTAAAAAGCTTTGATCCGCTGGATATATTCCCATAATTCACAGGAAATTTCAAGACCTTGAGCACAGAGTCAGACTTGTTTTTCTTTCCGATTTTTGATACAAATATAATGTTTTGCTGCTGATCACCTATGACCCCAAGGAGTTGTTTATGGCTCCTGAATTCAATGGCCCGCACTTGGAAAAAGCCGTCTCCATTCTCCAGCAAGCCCGAAGAGCTGTGGCCTTTACCGGAGCCGGAATTTCCGTGGCCAGCGGGATTCCGGATTTTCGCAGCCCCGGCGGACTATGGTCCAAGTACGACCCCTTTGAAGTGGCCTCCGCCCATGCCCTGGAAAACAATCCCCGTCAGGTATGGGAGTTCATGCTGGACACTGTGGATCTATTGGGCCGCAGCCAGCCCAATGCAGCCCACCTGGCCCTGGCTGATTTGGAGAAGAACCATCGCCTGGCCGGGGTCATCACCCAAAACATCGACAATCTGCACCAACGGGCGGGCTCCGGGCTGGTCATCGAGTACCACGGCAACTTTCAGCGCTTTTATTGCCAAAGCTGTCAGGGGGAGCGTCCGGAAGCAGAAGTCATGGCCCAGTGTTCCTTCTCCATTCCTGTATGGTGTCCCACCTGCGGCGGGTTGGTCCGTCCGGACGTGGTTTTTTTCGGGGAGGCCATTCCGGCCAAGGCCCATCATCAGAGCCTGGAGCTTTTGCAATCCACAGACGTTTTGATCATCGCCGGCACCTCCGGGGAAGTGGCCCCGGCCAATGCCCTGCCCCGACAGGTCAAGCTCAGCGGCGGAAAAATCATTGAGATCAATTTGGGCCAGACCTATTACTCAGATCTTGCCGACGTCCGCTTCGACGCCCCGGCGGAAGACGTGCTGCCGCAGTTAGCGGATATGGTTCTTCGGTCATGACCGATGCTTTCGGCCGATCGCAGACAGGTTCGTCCATGGCTGACTGGAATCAAAGCGCCTTGCGCCAATATATCCAAACCCATTTCCAGCCTACGCAGACCCAAGCCAACCCTTCATGGGTCAACTCAGTGTCCTTGCAGGCTGGTGGAGATGGGATGCTTGTAGTCGGCTTTCCGCACACCTATTTCCAGGACTGGTTTAAGCAGTTTTTGCAAAAGGACTTCGAGTCCTTTGTGGTAAACAACTTTCCGGGAATCTCCGGGTTTGTGTATCAAAGCCAAAACCATTGTCAGCCTTCGAAAGACAGGATCTTTCCCCCTTTTCAAGGAGAAGAGAGCCGCACTTTCCAGGGCATTATCCATAATGCCAAGAACCGACAGCAGGTCGTGACCGCCCAGGCCCTCACCCGTCAGGTCCGGTGGCCGACCACCCCTATGCTCATCTGCGGTCCATACGGCTGCGGCAAATCCCACTTCCTGCTGGCCATAGCCAACGACCTGATTTCCACCTTCCAATCCGGCCATGTGGTGGTCCTTGCCTGGGAGGACCTGCAAAATTTTTCCAGGCTGCCGGAGGAGGACAAGGAAAGGGCCCGCAACGAACTGCACACGGCCAAGGCCCTGCTCATCGACGATGTGCACCGGATTGAAAGCTCCCCGAGCCTGCAAAGCGAGCTTATCTATGTCCACGACGCTTTGGAGGAAGTGGGCACCCCCATGGTCTTCACCTGTTTGGACCAGCTCCCGGACAGTGAAAACCTGCAGCCCAAGCTGCGCTCCCGCCTGGAGGGCGGACTCATTTTGCATTTGAAGGCTCCCGACCTGGATACCCGTATACAGCATGTGCGACAGGAAACTGCGCAGCGGGGCCTTGACTTGAGCGAAGGGGATCAATTGGCTTTGGCCAGACAGTGTCCGGATTTTCAGAGCATGCACCAGGTGCTGTTCCGGCTGGCGGCTCAAAAGAACGGATCTTCTCCGCGCAGACAGGATTTGGACACCTACATCGCCCAAACCGAAACCCACAAGCCCCAGCCATTGTCCTGCCGGGAGATCGTGTCCCGGGTGGCCAAACATTTTTCCATGCCCGTGGAGGAAGTCCTCTCTCACCGCCGACAGCAACGGGCTGTTTTGGCCCGGCAGATAGCCATCTTCATCTGCCGGTCATTGCACGACGTATCCTACACCCAGCTGGGAGCCCTTTTCGGAAGGCGCAATCACAGTTCTATTATTTACGCCTACAAAAAAATCCAGTCCCTGCAAAAGGAGCGACCGGAGATCAAATCCCAGGTGCAAACCATTATGAAGCAATGCGCTGATAACTCGCACAAAACCAGAAATGAGCTTTGAGCTGAAGCCTTACGTTTCATGCCTCATCAGTCCGGCAAAGTTTCTTTTTTTGCCCGCTTTGGGAAAAAAAATATTTCAGCTTTGCCGGAGGCAAAGCTGAAAGGAGAGCCTTTTCCATGCATGTAACAGTTGTCAAAGACGATATCCTGGAAGGAACCCAAAAAGCGGCCAGCATCATTCCAGCCAAGACCGGCGCCGCTTTCCTGCGCACTATCTGGCTGGAAAATATTGATTCCTCCTTGAATATCATGTCCACGGATTCCAAAATGGAATTCTCCGGTTCCTATCCGGTTCAAAGCCAGGAACCCGGCCTGGTGGGTGTACAGGGACGCAGCTTTTACGACCTGTTGCGCAAGCTTCCCCCTGGAGAGATCACCTTCCGCACCGATGAAGACACCCTTCTTTTGGAGCAGGGACGGCGCAAATACAAGCTGCCCACCTTCGACACCACCTGGTTTCAGCCCTTTACCCCCTTTCCGGCTGAGAATGCGGCCAGTTGGACCGGAGCGGAGCTGCGCAACCTCATCGACCGCATCTTGTTCTGTATTGCCGACGACCACACCGACAATATGTACTTCCTGAAAATGACGCCCTTGCCTGAATCGGAGAACATCGAGGCCTGTGGGCTGAACGGGCACCAGTTTGCCATGGTCAGAATGGCCCATTCCGAGATCCATCCTCTGTTGGGGGAGGAGGGGATCATGATCGCCAAGCCGTACCTGGTGGAGCTTAAAAAATGGCTCACCGACAAAAACATCTACTTTACAGTCAATCAACAGCGCCTTTTCTTTACCAACCACAAAAAGTCCGAGATCTTCAGCCTGCCCATCAACTATGATCAGTTTCCCAACTATAATGCATTTTTCACATTTTTCGAGGATGAAACCTCCAAGATGCGGGTGGACAAGGAAGAGCTCATAGACTCCCTGGAGCGTCTGCTGATCTTTAATACCGAAACCCAACGCTGCTCCTACTTCGTTTTTGACGACCAGGAGCTGATCATTTACTCCCAGGGCCAGGACACCGGAGAGGCCACAGAATCCCTGCCCATTGAATTCACGGGCCAGTTGGACAAGATCATCTTTCCCACCAAGAATGTGATCGATGTCTTGCATCACTTCCGCTCTCCGGTCGTGGAGTTTGAATACACCTCAACCAACGGCCCGTGCAAAATCACCGGGGAAGACGACGGGGACTATCTGGTGATCATCATGCCCGTGCAAATCGACGAAGAAACCTACTACACAGACGAACCCATGGAATAACCCCATATGCAAACCAACCAGTACAACGCGGAAAGCATAACCATCCTGGAAGGCTTAAGCGCCGTCCGCAAACGTCCGGCCATGTACATCGGGAGCACGGACACCAACGGTGTGCACCACCTGGTCTACGAAGTGGTGGACAACAGCATCGACGAAGCCATGGCCGGGCATTGCAACCGGATCAACGTGACCATCCACTTGGACAACAGCATTACGGTCACCGACAATGGACGGGGCATACCCGTGGATCTGCATCCCAAGGAAAACCGGCCCGCAGTGGAGGTGGTCATGACCGTCCTCCATGCCGGAGGCAAGTTCGATAACCAAAGCTACAAGGTCTCCGGCGGCCTGCACGGGGTGGGAATCTCCGTGGTCAACGCCCTGTCCGAGTCCCTGGAGGTAACTATCCGCCGGGACGGGAACAAGTACTTCCAAAAATACGCCCAAGGCCATCCGGTGTCCGCCTTGCAGGACAACGGACCAACAGAACGTACCGGGACCAGCATTCATTTTCGACCGGACGAGAGCATTTTTGAGGACCTGGTGCTCAATTACCAGATGCTCAGCAAACGCCTTGAAGAACTGGCCTACCTCAACAGCGGGCTGCAGATCCATCTCTTTGATGAACGTACCAGTCAAGAAGATGTCTTTCAGTTCGAGGGGGGGATCAAATCCTTTGTCCGGCATTTAAACGAATCAGAGTCCCCGTTGCACGATATTGTCTTCGGCCAAGGGGAGATGCAGGACGTGATCATCGAGTTCGCCCTGCAATACCACAGCGGATACAAGAATAACGTCATCTCCTTTGCCAACAACATCCGGACCAAGGAAGGCGGGGCCCACCTGTCCGGCTTCAAGACCGCTTTGACCCGGACCCTGAACGCCTATATCCAAAGCTCGGATCTCCCCAAGAAGCTGCAGCAGCGCATCACCGGCGACGACGTCCTGGAGGGCCTGACCACGGTCATCAGCGTCAAACTCCCGGACCCTCAGTTTGAAGGCCAGACCAAGACCAAGCTGGGCAACAGCGAGGTGGCTGGATTCATGTCCGCCATCTGCGGGGACATACTGAGCAGTTACCTGCAGGAGAACCCCAAGGACGCCAAGATCATGGTGGAAAAGGTGGTCGATGCGGCCAGAGCCAGGGAGGCGGCCCGCAAGGCCAAGGACCTGGTCCGGCGCAAAAGCGCCCTCTCCGATTCCGCCCTGCCCGGCAAGCTGGCCGACTGCCAGACCAAGGACCCTTCCTTCAGCGAGCTGTTCATCGTCGAGGGAGACTCAGCCGGAGGCTCGGCCAAGCAGGGACGGGATCCCAAGTGCCAAGCCATCCTGCCCCTGCGGGGCAAGATTTTGAATGTGGAAAAGACCCGCTTTGACAAGATGCTGGAAAACAAAGAGATTCAACATCTGATCACCGCTATGGGGGCCGGTATCGGGGACGATGAGCTGGACCTGAAGAAACTCCGCTACCACAAGATCATCATCATGACTGACGCGGACGTGGACGGAGCCCATATCCGTACCTTGCTGCTCACCTTTTTCTATCGGCAGTATTTTCAGCTCATCGAGCACGGATACCTGTACATTGCCCAGCCTCCCCTGTACCGGGTGCACAAGAACAAGTTCGAAAAGTTCATCTCCACAGATGAGGATCTCAAGGCCTATCTCCTGAACCGGATCAGTGAGGAGATCACCGTGTATCCGGGCCAAGATCCGGAAACAGTGGAGTCCGGGCCCGCTTTTCGCGGTCAGGATCTGGTCAACCTCCTGCATCAGATCATGGATCTGGAGCACCGCTTCAAAGATGCAGTGAACATCGGCCTCCAAAACGATCATTTTGCGGCCATATTAAGCACCCGGGAGCAGCTCTCTCCGGCCATATTCGACCCGGATGGCAGTCCGCCGGAGCAAGAGGCCTTCCGCAGGCTTATGGCTGAAAACGGCCAGGACATGGAGGTGGTCCAGGAAGAAGTGGAAGAGGTCAGCCGGGTGTTCATCCATTTCACAGACCGCAATCTGCACACCGTCAAGCTGGGTGTGGAGTTTTTCAACTCCCGCCTCTATCGACAGGCCTTTGAGATGTGGCATAAGCTGGGGGAGCTCAGCTCAGACCGGTCCTTTACCATTGTGGACAGCAAAAAGGAAAAACAGGTCCTGGATTCCCCGTTTGCTTTGCTCTCCGCCGTCCTGGGCCTGGCCGACAAGGGCCTGAACATACAACGCTACAAAGGGCTGGGCGAGATGAACCCGGAACAGCTGTGGGAGACGACCATGAACTCCGAGCACCGGACCCTCCTCCAGGTCCGGGTTGAGGAAGCTGAAGAGGCGGACTCCCTGTTCCGCAAGCTGATGGGCGAAAACGTGGAGCCCAGGCGGGAATTTATCGAGAAAAACGCTCTGGCTGTAGAGGAGCTGGACATCTAGACCAGAAGACAGAGGTCAGAGATCAGAGGTCAGCAGGACAGAAGGTAGAGATCAGCGTCGCCGTTGGCGGGCCTGTTATTCGTAAGAAGCCGCTTGTTTGATCCAGGATGAGACAGGCGGGTGAGTCGTAGGGGCGAATAATCATTCGCCCTCTTGGGCCAGGCTGGAGCCTGGCGGTCCCGGAAGGCTCAGCCAGCGACCAGGGTTGATTCTTGTTTCGTAAGTTTCATCACTTATCAATCCGGCAAATTTTCCTTAATTTCCGATTAACCGAGGCCAACCGTGCAACCAACAGTCAGCATAGAAGACGAAATCAAGAAATCGTATCTGGAATATTCCTTAAGCGTGATCATCGGCCGGGCCATTCCCGATGTCCGGGACGGCCTCAAGCCTGTGCACCGGCGCATCCTGTACGCCATGCACGATCTGGGCAACACCTTCAACCGCCCCTACAAGAAATCGGCCCGGATAGTGGGTGACGTTATCGGTAAATACCATCCCCACGGAGATGCCGCAGTCTACGACGCCCTGGTACGCATGGCCCAGGATTTCAACATGCGCCAGCCCCTTGTGGACGGGCAGGGCAACTTCGGCTCCATTGACGGTGACGCGCCGGCGGCCATGCGGTACACGGAATCGCGCATGTCCAAGCTGGCCGGGGAGTTCTTGGCCGATATCGACAAAGACACGGTCAACTTCCGGATCAACTACGACAACACCCTGTATGAGCCGGAAGTTCTGCCCACCCGCGTCCCCAATCTCTTGGTCAACGGAGCGGCCGGAATCGCCGTGGGCATGGCCACAAACATCCCTCCGCACAACCTGGCGGAAGTGGTGGACGCCACCCTGGCCCTGCTGGACAATCCAGACCTGCAGGTGGCCGATCTCATGACCTGGGTCCAGGGTCCGGACTTTCCCACCGGGGCCTCCATGTTCGGCCTCAAAGGACTCAAGGACGCTTACACCACCGGCCGGGGCAGCGTGAAACTCCGCTCCAAGCTGCATACCGAACAGCGGTCCAGAGGGCTGGAGTCCATAGTGGTCACCGAGATCCCCTTTGCCCTGAACAAGGCCAATCTCGTTCAGAAGATCGCCGCCCTGATCAACGACCGCAAGATAGAAGGGGTCAGCGATCTGCGGGACGAGTCGGACCGCACCGGGATCCGCATCGTCATCGATCTCAAGAAGGGGGCGGTTTCCGATCTGATCATCAACTCCCTGTACAAGTACACGGCCCTAGAGACCTCCATCGGCATCAACTTCCTGGCCGTGGTCAAAGGCCGGCCCAAGCTCTTAAACCTCAAGGAATATCTGGAGCTGTTCATAGAGCACCGCCAGGAGGTCGTCCTGCGCCGCTCCAGATACGAACTGCAAAAAGCCGAGCATCGGGCCCATATTCTGGAAGGGCTGCGCATCGCCCTGGACAATATCGACGAGGTGGTGGCCATCATCCGGGGCTCATCCAACCCGGCCGAGGCCAAGACAAAGCTGATGCAGCGATTTTTGCTCTCCGACGTCCAGAGCCAGGCCATCCTGGATATGCGCCTGCAGCGACTGACTAATATGGAGCAGTCCAAGATCCAGGAAGAATATCAGGAACTGCTCAAGCATATCGAGTTTTTAAAGAGCATCATCAACAGCTCGGAGGTCCTTCGGGGCGTGATTCGGGACGAACTGGCCGAGATCAAAAAGACATACGCTTCCCCGCGCAAAACACAGCTGTTGACCGACGATCCCAGTGAGATAGATATTGAAGACCTGATTGCAGATGAGGAAGTGGTTATCACTTTGTCCCGAAAGGGGTACATCAAGCGCACCCCCATCTCCAGCTACAACCAGCAGAAGCGGGGAGGCAAGGGCATGTCCGGCTCCAGCCTGGGCGACGCGGACTATATCCAGGCCCTTTTGACCAGCAGCAACCATCAAAATCTCCTCCTGTTTACCAGTATGGGCCGGGTCTTCCGCCTCAAGGTCTACCAGATACCGGAGGGCAGCCGCCGGGCCAAGGGAGCTCATATCTCCAATCTCATCGACATGCACAAAAATGAGTATGTGGCCACAGCCTTGAGCCAACGGGACCTCAACCTGTACAATTATTTCGTCTTCATCAGCAAGCGGGGGATGGTCAAACGCTCTGAGGTGAATCTGTACAAAAACCTGCGCACCAGCGGGCTCATTGCCTTGAGCCTGCGCAAGGACGACGAGCTCATGGCTGTGCGCGAAGTCGCGGAGCACGATGAGCTCATGCTCTTAACCCGCCTTGGCTTCGCCATCCGCTTTCCCTGTGCCGACATCCGGCCCACCGGGCGGCAGGCATCCGGGGTGCGGGGCATCTCCCTGCGCGAGCAGGATGAAGTGGTTTCCGGCCTGGTCATTGGGGCGGACCAAACCTCTGAGGTCCTGACAGTGACCGAGCACGGATTCGGCAAGCGTACCCCCTTAGATCACTACCGGGTCCAGTCCCGCGGGGGGAAGGGAATCATAAACCTCAAACCAGCTGCCAAGACAGGCAGCGTTTTGGGCGGAATGATGGTCACTGAGCACGATCAGGTCCTTATCCTGACCAGTGAAAACAAGATGATCCGCTTCGCGGTCAACGACGTGCGAACGTGCGGTCGGGCGGCCCAGGGGGTCAAACTGGTGAGCATGGAAAACGGAGGCACAGTGGTCTGCTTTGACCGCATCCTGCCGGAAAACGGAGAAGAGATATAATCAGACCACCTCTGAGCCCTCATCTATCCAGGTTGTTTTCAGCGCCGCCTCTGGCGGCCTGTTATTCGTTATTGGTTATTTGTATTACGCCGCCAGTTTGATCACGAATGAAACGCACGGATGTCCTTCTCCGTCATTGCCCGACCCGAATCTTTCGAATACACCGGGATCAGACTCGCCGGGCAATCTAGGGGAAAGTCTTTCTATCAAAAGGGCAGGGCTTGGGGTCAAGCCCGCCCTACGCAAAAGCCCGGCTCGTAAGGAGGACGCCCTTGCGCCCAAGGGCAGGCCCTCTTCGAGGTAAATCTCGTTTCATACGAGGAGGAAGGCAAATCTGATCACGACCACTTTTGCCCCTATACACACTTGACACAGCGGGGCTGAAACATACTGAAATATATGTCTGTTTTCCCTTACTCCTTATCCTCCCCGCTGCCAACCAAGCAGTCCAGCCCGGAGCTTTCCTGGGTCTTCCATCCCGGCATGCTCTTTGATTCAGAGCGCAAATGGTGGTCGCCCGGAAAACGGCGCAGCCCCCACGAGGGCTTGGATCTGTGCTTACTCCAGGCTTGGGGGCAAAACCCGTACCCACTGCCTGCCGGTACTCCTGTGACCCCGATTGCTCCGGGCCGGGTCGCGGCCATAATCCCTGATTTTTTAAATCAGACCGTGATACAAAGCCACGGCCTGGAAGAGGGCGGGGACAGGGAGTGGATATCCCTGCTGGCCCACATACGGCCCCATCCGGATCTGAGTCCGGGAACGGAATTGGAACCAGGGCAGACTGTGGGCCAGACAGCTGCATTTTCCGGCCCTCCGGGAATGCTTAGCCACCTGCACCTCTCCCTGGGGCTTGTACACCCTCCCTATGATGCCAACCTGACCTGGCCGGATTTTGTCCGCCGGGAACGGGTCCAATTTGTCGATCCCCTGCCCCTTTTGCCTATTACCTCAGTCCATTGGCCCGACTCTCAGGACTGGTTCGACTGCGTCTCCCAGCTGGTCTGAAGAGCTTAAAGGATCCATCCTTGGCCCTCACTGATGAGCAATCACCAGGGTCAGGAAATCTCCTTGACATTTTTAATAATAATTATTATTATAATTATACTCAAATCAAAGGAGATATTTATGGGACAACTGAACACATACCGCTTTCTGCCCATTGACTGGGAAATGACCCCGGAAGAGGCTGTGACCATGTATCTGGAATGGGGAAACAACTGGCGCAAAGGCGAACGGCCGCCTGTACGGTCCAAGCATGACGAATCCTACTACTTTGTTCTCAACACCTGGGAAGACCGGCCCCGGATAAGTCTTTTGCGCCGCGACTCTGAACAGGTGGAGGAGCTGGTCAACTTAGATGTCCCCCAGGCTCTGGAAGAGAGTGTACGAAATAATTTCGGCAGGTTAAAGGGCGTGCATCCCATCACCAAGGAGATCCGTCACTGGTTGGAGACCCAGATGTAGAAATGTGCACGCTTTGACTGCGTCAAAGCGTGCACATTTTGAATTGTTTCTTGCCTGAGTGTGTGCTACGTCCCTCGTCGTTGGTCTTTTTTTCTGTGCACCACGACGAGGCACCCCGTGACACTCAAAGGTCTCCTCTTCATCCTAGCCAGCGCATTTTTCCACGTCCTGTGGAATACCTTTCTGAAAAGCTCTCAGGACAAACCCAGCGCCATCCTGCTCATGATGGTGGTTACAGCTACCGCCATGGGCGGATACACCTGCACGCAAGGCGGGTTTGCCGCCCTTTCCCAGGCCTCTATTTGGCTCAGCGCTCTGGCCGCCGGCTTCTTCTTTTTTCTCTATCAATATCTGGTCGCCCAAGCCTACGCCCGGGGAGAGATGAGCCAGGTATATCCCTTGACTATCACCGCTCCTTTGTACATTGCTGTCTGGAGCTATTTCTTGCTTGATGAGCGGATAACCTGGGTAGGGGGGCTGGGTATCGGGCTCATCCTTTACGGGGCGGTGAGTATACAGATGAACAGGCTGTGCATCTCCTGGAAGGCCCTCACTCCCCAGGAGCTTCGTTCCCCTGGGGTTTTTCTGGCTATCCTGGCCGCTTTTTTCTATTCCTTTGGCGCAGTCGCGGACAAGATGGGGGTGACTGTGGGTCAGGTTTCCACCTATACCATGGCCTTGTGCTTGTGCATGCTTGGCTTCCATCTTTTGCGCATGGCCGGTCAGCAGCATATGGGCAGTGCCCTTCGCGAGCTGCGCCTGCACCCCTGGATCATTTTTTGGGGCGGGGTGGTCATGATGCTCTCCTTTATGACCTTCCGCATCGGGCTGCAGGAGGTGCACGCCAGCTACGCCTCCGCCCTGCGCCAAGTGAGCACCTTATTCGGCCTGATCATTGCCTATTTCGTTTTCAAGGAGCCCTTTGGCCTCAACCGGGTTGTGAGCACCCTGTTTATCTGTGCCGGGGCCATCCTGCTCAAGCTCGGATAAAAATGTACAGCTCAGGATAATCCTGAGCCGTACATTTTTATCGTTGAAGAGTGTGAGCAACAAGTTAGGATAGCCAAACTCTTTCTTGACCTCCCAGAACCGGGCGGATATTGTTTCCAGCAGGCAGCCATTGTGACTTGAACACCTTAACCTTAAAAACATCCCCGCGAGGCTTCCTATGGCCCAAAAATTGACTCTGGCCCTGGCCGGCAACCCCAACTCCGGCAAAACCACATTGTTCAATACGCTGACCGGATCCCGGCAGCAGGTAGGCAACTATCCGGGCATCACCGTGGACAAGCGGGAAGGCATTATCGACCACCAGAAAAGCAGCCTGCACATTGTCGATCTGCCCGGAATCTACTCTTTGACCACCTATTCCCAGGAAGAGCTGGTAGCCCGCAATTTCCTGGTTGAAGACAGGCCCCAGGCAGTTATAGACGTTTTGGATGCATCCAATCTGGAACGCAATCTGTACCTCACCGTACAGTTCATGGAATTGGGTATTCCCGTCCTGGTAGTCTTGAACATGATGGACGAGGTGGCCAAACGGGGCATAACCATCAATACAGCCAAGCTGTCCAAGCTGCTGGGAAATCCGGTGGTGGAAACCGTGGCCCGGAGCGGAAAAGGCAAAGAGCACCTCCTGGACGAAGCGGTCCGCCTGGCAAACGCCCGCCAAGATCAGGGCTGGCAGCCCCTGGTTATCTCCTACGGTCCGGATCTGGACCCGGTTGTGGACCAAATGGTCAGTGTGATCCAAGCCCATGACTTTCTCACCCACAGCTATCCACCTCGCTGGATTGCTATAAAATACCTGGAGGAAGACGAGGAGATCATCCGCCTGGGCCGAGAGGAAAACAATGACGTGGCCCAGGAACTGGAGGGCATGTATGCAGCCGTGAACTCCCATTGCCAAAAGACCCTGGACACCCATCCCGAGGCTTTGATCGCGGACTACAGGTACGGATTCATCACCTCTTTGCTCAAGCAGGGGGTGGTGGAGCGGAAAGGGGCCTTAAACCGGATTTCCTTTTCCGACAAGGCCGACCAGGTCCTGACCCATAGGCTTTTAGGGCCGGTCATTATGTTCACCGTCCTCTACCTCATGTTCCACCTGACCTTCGGGCTGGGAGAGACCCCCTTGGGCTGGGTGCAGGCATTCTTTTCCTGGCTGGGCGACTCGGTGCAGGCCCTTATCCCTCCGGGTCTGCTCCAATCCCTCATTGTCTCCGGGCTCATCGACGGAGTGGGCGGGGTGCTCAGCTTTGTACCCCTTATATTGATCATGTTCTTTGTCCTCTCCTTTCTGGAAGACTCCGGATACATGGCCCGCATGGCCTATATGCTGGATCGGGTTATGCGCGTTTTCGGCTTGCACGGCTGCTCGGTGATGCCCTTTATTATCTCCGGGGGCATCCCCGGTGGCTGTGCCGTGCCCGGGCTCATGGCCGCCCGCACCCTGCGCAGCCCCAAGGAGAAACTGGCCACTGTGCTCACCGCGCCGTTTTTGAGCTGCGGAGCCAAGGTCCCGGTTTTTTTGCTTATCAGCGGGGCTTTTTTCCCGGACAATGCGGCTCAGGTCCTGTTCTGGACCACCTTGGGCGGGTGGGCAGTGGCCCTTTTGGTGGCCCGTATCCTGCGTTCAACCATCATCAAGGGCGAACCTACTCCCTTTGTCATGGAGTTGCCTCCCTACCGCATGCCCACGTTCAAGGGACTTGTGATCCATACCTGGGAGCGGGGCTGGCAGTACATCAAAAAGGCGGGCACTGTGATCCTGGCCATCTCTATCCTCATTTGGGCGGCCATGACCTTTCCCGGGCTGCCCCAGGAAAAGGCTCAGGAGTTTTCGCAACAGATTGACTCCCTGGAGCAGGAGATAGAGAGCGCCAGGGCCTCTGAACTCCCGGAACTCAAAGAGCGGCTGCAAACAGTTCGGGCCAGGAAGAATGCAGAGCAATTGCAGGGCACAGCGGCAGGCCGGGTCGGAACCTGGCTGGAGCCGGTATCCACCTGGGCCGGTTTTGACTGGAAGACAAACATCGCCTTAGTTGGGGGTATCGCCGCCAAAGAGGTCATAATCTCTTCCCTGGGCACGGCTTATTCCCTGGGAGAACATGCGGAAGATGCCCCAAGCGCCTCCCTGTCCGACCGATTGCGTAAAGATCCCGGCTGGAACCAGGTCAAGGGGGTGAGCTTGATGGTCTTTGTCCTCCTTTACGCGCCCTGCTTTGTCACCCTGGTGACCATGGCCAAGGAGACATCCAAGAAATGGGCCTTGTTCAGCCTGGTGTTCAACACCGCCCTGGCCTTTGCCCTGGCTGTGCTTGTATACCAGGCCGGGGTCCATCTGTGGCTGTAAACAAGATGCACATCCAAGCTCTGATTTTAGCCGCCGGATTCTCCTCGCGCATGCAGGCCTTCAAGCCCCTTTTGCCCCTTGGGGGCGTTTCCGCCCTGGCCCGGTGCGTTTTGACCTTCCACAGGGCCGGGATTTTGGACCTCACAGTGGTCACCGGGCACCGAAAGCAGGAAACGGCCGAAATCTGTTCCCAACTGGGGGTTCCCTGGGTGTCCAACTCCGACCCCGCCCAGGGTATGTTCTCCTCAGTTCTCACCGGCCTGGCCGCTCTGACGGCTCAGACCGAGGCCTTTTTCCTGCTTCCGGTGGACATCGCCCTGGTCCGCCCCTGGACCATCAACCAGACAGCCCTTTGCGCGGGCAAAGAACGCCCCTTGGTGGCCTACCCTTGTTTTCAAGGCCGCCGGGGCCATCCGCCTCTGATCTCCACCCGGCTCCAAAAACCCATTGCAGAACATCCCGGGTCCGGCGGACTGCGCCCCGTCTTGCAGCGTTTTGAACATCAGGCCCTGGAGGTGGAAACCTTTGACCGCAATGTGCTCCTAGATATGGACCGTCCGGAGGACTACGCCCGGGCCGAACAACGGGCCGGCACCCTGGGCAGGCTGGACAGGGAGGAGGCCAGGGCCTTGATCCAACGCGTCTATCCAATTTCAGAAGCTGGTCTGGCCCACGGCGTGGCTGTGGCCCGGACCGCCGAGGCCCTGGCCATTGCCCTGAACCGGGCCGGTTGCAGTGTGGATGTCGAGCTGTGTTATGTCTGTGCTCTGGTCCACGACCTGGCCAAAGGACAGCCCAGGCACGAGGAAACGGGCGGCAAACTGCTCCAGGACATGGGCCTGCATGAAATGGCCCCCATTGTGGCCGCCCATAGAGACCTGACCCTTCCAGAGAACAAAGAAATCACGGCCAAAGAAGTCGTCTATCTGGCGGACAAGCTGACCAGAGGGCCACAACGAATCAATGTGCGGGAGCGTTTTCAGGAAAAGCTGGATTTTTTCAACCATGACCCCGAGGCAGTGAAGGCTATTTCCCGAAGACTGGAGAATGCCTTGGCTGTTCAGGCCCACATGGAGAGATTCCTTGGCTGTTCAGTGCACCGGGTTATTCCGGACTGAAGGCCCCGGCATGAAACGATATCCTTCTTGACCCGCCAAAGACGGAGAGGGACCACCCTAAGTTTCATACCTGATCAATCCGGCACATTTCATGTTACGATTCTGACTTCGACAGAACCGGTGACCGACCTCCTGTATCCGAGCTCCGGGATCGCCCCCCAGAGCCCGGATACAGGTTGTGCTACTTCATTTCCTTCCACACCTTGCCCACCAGATCGGGGCCGGGCTTCAAGGTCTTTTTCCCCGGCTCCCAGCTTGCAGGACAGACCTCTTTGCCGCCGGTTTCGCGCACATGCTGGAAGGCCCGGATCTGGCGCAGGGTTTCGTTGATGTTCCGGCCCACCGGAGGAGACAAAACCTCCATGGCCTGAATCACCCCGTCCGGGTCGATCAGAAACTTGCCCCGAATATCCACGCCGGCGTCTTCATCATACACCCCGTAGATCCGGCCCAGTCTGCCTCCGCCGTCGGAAACCATGGGAAAGGGGATACCCCCGTCCACCATATGGGCCAGCTCGTTTTCATCCCACATCTTATGCACAAAGGCACTGTCCACACTCACGGACATAACTTCCACCCCGAGCTTTTGGAGCTCATCGTATTTACCAGCGACCGCTGATATCTCTGTCGGTCAGACAAAAGTAAAGTCGCCGGGATAGAAACAGAGCATGACCCACTTGCCCAGATGGTCTGAAAGCTTCACATTTGTAAATTGGCCTTTATGATAGGCAGGGGCTTCAAAATCCGGAGCTTTGCCGCCAACTTTGGCTTGGACCATGGTTTCCTCCTTTTCGGTTTGAGCTGATGTGCTCGTGTCTTTTTTATCCTCATCGCCGACCACCCGACCGGATGGCTTGGCACATCCGACTCCGTCTTCACTCATTGTGACCTCCTTTTCCAAACAATTACCAATATAACGCCTCCACATGCCTGGGGGCTGCGAGTGACTGGCCACCTCTTAGCAGACCGAGCACTACTTGGCAATAATTATCAATCTTAATATTGACATTGCATGCGGAGAATATATACTAAAACTTTACTTACCTAAGCTCTCCGGCTCAGAGCCATCTCCACCACCCGGCATGTCTTCTCTAGGTTCCTACCTCTTTCCCCCTCCGAGTCACTCAGTCGCTTCGTCGCTTCGTCGCTCTTCTCTCTTCCCCTCCCTCTCACCCTCTGCCTCTTCCTCCACCGCCCTGACCTCGACCGCCTTGTCCAGGTCCTTTACCTTTAGCCCCGCCGCCCATGCCTTGTCCCCCCTGTCCAGGTCCTCGGCCCCGTGCGCCTCCGCCCATTCCTCGGCCGCCTTGGTCCGGACCGCGCCCTCGGCCGCCTCCACCTCCACCCAATCCTTGGCCTCCGCTGCTTTGTCCGCTGGAGGCAGCGGCGATGGGCTGGAGCTCATTTCGTTCCCAGGCCTGGATTGCCTCTTGCACCGTAGAGGCTGAACTGGCAAATAGTTTCACTTGAGCATGGCTCAAGGCTTCAAGGGCCTTGGGACCGATCTGTCCGGAGATGATCGCGTCCACCCCGGACGCGGTGATTGTCTGTGCGGTCTGGATACCGGCGCCCTGGGGCAGATTTTGGTTCTTTGAGTTGTCGATATACGAGCTGGTCTGGGCCTGTGTGTCGTAGACGACAAAGCCGGGAGAACGGCCAAAACTAGGTTCAAAGGCATCCTGCAGATTTTGTCCCTTGGAACTGACGGCAATCTTCATGATATTCCTCCTTAAAAAGAAAGCACATTTATCTTTCAAATTGACAATAATTGTTTTATGCCCCAATGAAAACCCGTACAAGGTCATAAATTTGCTCTTTGGCTATTGAACTGGGCAACGGTTATCTCTACCTTCAAGGTAGGCATCTACACAGGAAAAACCGCCCAATTTTGTTAAGGTCGACAGACAGGAATTCAAAAACCCATGCCCAAACGGCATGTACCTGGGCGAGCAATGAGAAGAGAGGGTCGAGATGCTCATCCATGCAGTGATCCCATTAAGCTTGAAAGAACCAGATCACAAAATCGCCTCCATGGGCCGTCTTTTGCGATACTTCGGGACCAAGAAAGTCTCTCTGGTTCATGTGCGCACCAGCACTGGAAAACAAAGAAAAGAGGAGCGGCGCACCGAGGCCATCAGAAACTATGCCCTCAAGTTCCGGGAGCTGGGTTTTAAAGCCGATATGTACTTCAAGCAAGGACATGTGGCTTCTGAAGTCCTGATCATGGCCCAAGAGTTGGAAGCAGACTTCATCAGCATATCCTGGGAATGGAAATGGGTCCTGCAAAAGGCTTTGCTGGGCAGTGTGGAAGCGGATATCGTGCGTATGGCCGATATTCCCGTCTTTGTGTACAAGCACTCCTTTTTCGTGGCCCAAGAGGAAAAGATGAGCCAGGCCATGTACGCCACCAACTTCCGCATCACCGACAGCCACGCTATGCCGTACTTAACGAATCCAGACTTTGCCACCCAAACCCTGTACATCCTGCACGTTGGAGAGCGGGCCCCCGATCCGCAAGCAGAAGCCATACGGCGGCGCAAAGTGCAAAAAAATCTCCAGCGGCTGAAAGCGGAATGTGAGCATGCCTTTTATCAAATCCAAACCCTGGATGTGGTCGGACGTCCTGGAAACAAGATCGTGAGCACGGCCTGGCGTTACGGGGTGGATTTATTGATCATAGGTAAATGCGACGATCAAAATGCCTTTGAACAGATCATGGGCTCAACTGCCCAGTTCATTGCTGATAAGGGCAAGTGTTCAATCTTTATAGTTCCCGGAGCGCTGAGGCGATGAAAAAATACCTGCTTTCCTCTGAACAGTACAAAAAACAGGCTGTGTTCGGCATTTCTCTGGTTATCGTATTGAGCCTGGTCAGCCTGGGGGTGGTCAATCCCACTTTGCTGGACAGGTATTCCAGTTTGGTCCACGAGTACATCATTGAGACCTTTGGATGGGGTTATTTGATATCCGCCCTGGCTTTTTTGATCTTCAATGTCTGGTTTGCCTTCAGTAAGTACGGCAATATCCGCTTGGGCAAAGACAGCGAAAAACCGCAGTACTCATATTTTGGATGGTTCAGCATGCTCTTTGCCGCCGGAATGGGCATCGGCATGATCTTCTGGGGCGTGGCCGAGCCCATGAGCCACTACCTCAATCCCCCGGAATACCTGGCCGGACAGTCGGATGCTGCGGCCAAATTCGCCATGAAGTACAGCTTTTTTCATTGGGGCCTGCATCCGTGGGCGGTGTACATCACCATGAGCCTGGCCATTGCCTATTTTTCCTTTCGCCGGGGGATGCCTCCCCTGATCTCCAGCTGCTTCTATCCCTTAATCGGGGAAAAGATCTATGGAATCCTCGGATACTGCATAGATGTCCTGGCTGTGTTCGCCACCGTGTTCGGGATCGTGACCTCCTTAGGGCTGGGGGCCATGCAGATCACCACCGGCCTGGGCGAGGTCTTCCATTTTGCACCCACATTTCAGGCCCAGGTTGCGGTCATCGCTGTGGTCACTGTCCTGTTTATGATCTCCAGCATGACCGGACTGGATAAAGGAATCCAAATTTTAAGCAAAACCAATATCCTGCTGGCGATTACCTTGATGGCCTTTATGCTCCTGGTCGGACCCACAGCCTATATCTTCAATGTGTTCACCAACACGGTGGCCGACTATCTCTCCGGGCTTTTCAATATGAGCCTGTCCACCAATCCCTTTCAAGGATATGCCTGGACCCAGTCCTGGACCATATTCTACTGGGCCTGGTGGATTGCCTGGTGTCCCTTTGTAGGTCTTTTTGTGGCCAGCATCTCTCGGGGCAGGACCATTCGCGAATTTATTTTGGGCGCTTTGCTCGTGCCCACCCTGCTCACCTTTTTGTGGTTCAGTGTTTTCGGGGGATCAGCCTTTCATCTGGAACTGCAGCAAGGTGCGGGAATTGCCCAAGCAGTTTCCCAAGACGTGTCAGTAGGCATGTTCCGTCTCTTTGCCCACTACCCATTAAGCGGCCTTTTGACTCTGTTGACTGTCCTCTTGCTGGGCGTTTTTTTCGTCACTTCCGCGGATTCAGCCACCTTTGTCCTGTCTATGATGACCTCTCAGGGCAATCTGTACCCTTCGGCAGCCAAAAAAATAACCTGGGGGGTGACTGTTTCCTCCACGGCTGTGATCCTCCTCTACGCCGGTGGACTGGAGGCCTTGCAAAAAATGGCCATTGCCGCCGCTCTGCCCTTCACTGTGCTTATGCTCTTTTTATGCCGCAGCCTGATCAAGGGACTCCGCTACGAGTTCAAACAGCGGATAGTGGAGGACAAGGAGTGAGGCTTCTTCTTGCAGTTTTTTTGCTCTACCTCACATTGTAATTTATTCCAACTGGTTAAGTTTAAACTTACATTTTCATCCGTGAT
This sequence comes from Thermodesulfobacteriota bacterium, assembly GCA_051749205.1. Taxonomy (GTDB): domain Bacteria; phylum Desulfobacterota; class Desulfovibrionia; order Desulfovibrionales; family Desulfothermaceae; genus Desulfovermiculus. The sequence goes on from JBNJII010000017.1 coordinate 19,837, forward strand.
CAATCCGGTAAGATTTTCTTGTCACCACTGCCGGATCCAGCTATCATTCGTGTCACGAAAATCAATAAGACATGCATTACTCAGGAGGATACGATGAGCGAAGAGCTTCAATTCCCAGAAGACTTCATGCACTGCGTGCGCTTTCACGGCCATATCTGCCCCGGTTTGTCCATTGGCTACCGGGCAGCCAAGGCCGGGTTGGAGCATATGAGGGCGAAGCGTTCAGAAGACGAAGAGCTGGTGGCCATAGTGGAAACCGACGCCTGCGGTGCGGACGCAGTACAGGTGCTTACCGGTTGCACCTTTGGCAAGGGGAATTTCCTGTACCGCGACCGGGGCAAACAGGCCTTCACCCTCATCGACCGGGGCACAGGCCAAGGAGTGCGCCTGTGCATGCGTCCGGACGGTTTCGGGCCTGAGGGCAGACACCAGGAACTCTTGCGGCGAGTCATGCAGAACCAGGCCTCAGAAGAGGAACGAGAGGAATTCTTCGCCCTGCATCAGGAAGCCAGCAAGCAGGTCTTGGACATGCCCCTGGAGGATCTCTTCTCCATGCAGACCGGTGAGTTTTCTGTTCCGGACATGGCCCGTATCGATGCCTCACGTTGCTGCGATGGATGCGGGGAGCCCACCATGCAGTCCAAGCTGGTCCAGGCCCAGGACCAATGGCTCTGCCGGGGGTGTATCGACTAGTACTGCGTCTCAAAAATATTGCCTCAATTTTTGGCAATCGGTTCTATTTCATTTATTCGTCGGACATCTTCTCCCTCCTTTTCCGCGCTCAGACACATTTTGCCTTCCCTTGTACTTGTGCTATACCTGAGGCAAATGACATCCCGCTTTTAAATTTACAAAATATCCCATTGAGATAGCATACATATCGAGACATCCGCGTCTCATCTCGAGCTCATTATTGTGGGATACTGACCTGTTTCGAAAAAAAATCGCTTCGGGACAAAAACATGCACCCTTTTCATTGGTTTGCCGATCTGCGCATCCGGCATAAGCTGCTCTTGGTCTACTCCTTGATTTTTTTCCTGGCCTTCAGTCTGGCCGGGGGGGTGATGTATATATTCGTCAAGAATCACATCCAATCCAGCATCGAGCAGGAGCTGAAAAGCACCACCCAAACCCTTTTGCATATTGTGGGCAACTCCGCGGATGTGTCCATAAAAAACCACCTCCGGGCTATTGCCGAGAAGAACCTGGACATCGCCGCCTCCTTCTATTCACAATACAGGAAAGGACGCCTCACAGAAGCCGCAGCCAAGGAGCGGACCAAAGAGGTATATCGGGCTCAGGATATCGGGAGCACCGGTTACATATACTGCTTGAACAGCCAGGGCGAGATCGTCATGCATAAATATGACGGACTCATCGGAGAGGATCTCTCCAAGTACGATTTCATTCAAAAGCAGTTGCAGGTCCGCCAGGGCTATTTGGAGTATGACTGGAAAAATCCGGGAGAGGAGACCACTCGTCCCAAGGCCCTGTACATGACCGAATTCGAACCCTGGGACTGGATAATATCCGCATCCTCCTACCGCCAAGAGTTCAACGAGCTCATAAATGTGAAAGACCTGGAAGAAAGCATCCTGTCCTTGAGTTTCGGCCAAAGCGGATACTCTTTTGTCCTCAATACCCAGGGAGACCTGATTATCCACCCCGCCTATGCCGGGGAAAACATCTTTGAGGTCATGCCCGAGGAAAGCAGCCAGGCCATGCACCGTTTAGTCCAAGAGGAAAGCGGAACCATCGTCTATCCCTGGCGCAACCCGGGTGATGACCGCCTGCGCCGCAAGATCGTCATCTTTCAGGCCATACCTGAGTTCGACTGGGTAGTGGCCTCCTCCCTATACCTGGATGAATTTTACGCCCCTTTGAGCACTGTGGGGCAGATCATAGCCGCCACTTTGGCCGTGGTCCTTCTCCTGGTCATTCCCGTCACCTGGTCCATAAGCGCCACCATCACCAATCCCATTCGGGACCTTATGCTCAAGTTTTCCCTGGGGGCCAAGGGAGACGAATCCGTGCGCATGCAGGTCAGCTCCAAGGATGAAATCGGCATGCTGGGTGCGTACTTCAACACCTTCATGGACCACCTGCAAGCCTCTAAGAACAGTCTGCAGGCCGAGATTGCGGATCGGAAAAAGGCCGAAGAGTCCATACGCAAGAGCGAGGTCAAGTATCGGGAACTGGTCCAGAACGCGAACAGCATCATCCTGCGGGTGGACATGGAAGGCCGGATAACTTTTTTCAATGAGTTCGCCCAAAACCTCTTTGGCTATTCAGAACACGAGATCCTGGGTCACAAAAGCCTGGGCACACTCATGCCGGAGATCGATTCCCATGGACGCAAGATGCAGGATGTCCTGGACCAGCATGCCCGGTATCCGGAAAAGTATCTGTACTATGAGACCGAAACCGTGCGCCGCAATGGAGAGCGGATCTGGGTGGCCTGGACCAACAAGGCAGTGCGGGACGCAAAAGGGCACATCGTTGAGTTCCTGTGCGTCGGACATGACATTACCGAGTCCAAAGAAGCGGAACAGGAAATGGCCCGCATGCGCCAATTTATAAAACACATTGTGGACTCCATGCCCTCGGCTTTGATAAGTGTGGACCTCAACCACCAGATCACCCAGTGGAATCAGGAAGCCGCCCGGTTGACCGGTATCAGCCCGGACCTGGCCTTGGGGCGGCCTCTGCCCCAGGTCATCCCCCAACTCAGTGCATACATGGATATGCTCCGGGCGGCCGTGGAGCAAAACAAAGCCAGGACCAGGGAAAAAATCAGCGTGCAATTCCCAGACGGACATCGGTTCATGGATCTTATGGTCTATCCGGTGATTCTCCACGATTTCCAGGGCGTGGTCATCCGCTTGGACGACGTGACCTCCAGGGTGCGCATGGAAGAGGTCATGGTTCAGACGGAAAAAATGATGTCCGTGGGCGGATTGGCCGCCGGCATGGCCCATGAGATCAATAATCCCCTGGGGGGCATCCTGCAAAACACCCAAAACATCATCCGCCGGCTTTCCCCCTCGCTGCCCGGCAACCAGCAGGCTGCTCAGGAACTGAATCTGGATCTCAATGCCCTGGCCGAGTACCTGGATCAAAGACGCATCCTGCATTTCGTCAGCCGGATCAAGGAGTCCGGAGAACGGGCGGCCCAGATTGTGGACAACATGCTCACCTTCAGCCGCAACAGCGAACGGAAAAAAGAAGTCGCCAATCTCAAGGATGTGATCAATAAGACCATAGAGCTGGCCGCACACGACTATGACTTGAAAAAAAGGTACGACTTCCGGAACATACAAATCGTCCGCTATTTTGCAGACAATGTTCCCCGGGTCCAGTTCGTGGTCACTGAGCTGGAACAAGTCCTGCTCAACCTGTTGCGAAATGCCGCACAGGCTATGGCCGAAGGCAAAAAGGGCGGAACCCAATCCAGGATCGTCATTCAGCTTTTCCAGGAAGGGAGCTGGACTGTGGTCACTGTGGAAGATAACGGGCCAGGTATGGATGAAGAGACCAGGAAACGGATCTTCGAACCCTTTTTCACGACCAAAGGCGTGGGCGTGGGAACAGGATTGGGCCTTTCCGTGGCCTACTTCATTGTCACCAACAATCACAAGGGGAGCATGAGTGTGCACTCCGCACCCAAGGCAGGAACCAAGTTCATCATCCGCCTGCCCGGACAGCGCCACGAATTCGCCGGACTGTGATCCATGGCCCTGACCAAGAACACTGCCTTCATGCATTCAGAGTGCAATACATAAAACACGTTTTCCCCTTGTTCGGAGATACCATCTCCAAGAACCGCACAGCCCTGAGGCAACGGAGGACAGCTTTTGCACAACACAGACAGCAGACCGGCCAAACTCTTGATTGTGGACGACGATCCGGTGGTTCGGGAAAGCGTGGCCGTTTACCTGGAGGACAGCGGCTTTGCAGTCCAAGAGGCCGAAGACGGCTTCCAGGGCCTGGAGCTCCTGCGCCGTTCCCGACCGGATGTTCTGCTTCTGGACCTTCGCATGCCCGGCATGGATGGGCTGGACGTTCTGGCGGAAGTAAATCGTGAGGCTCGGGATATCCCGGTAATTGTGATAACCGGGGTGGGTGTTTTGCAAGACGCAGTCTCCGCCATCCGGCACGGGGCCTACGATTTTGTGACCAAGCCGATAACGGATATGACTGTCTTGGAGCATTCCGTCACCAATGCCCTCAATCAGGCCCGGCTCAAGGAGGAAAACAACGCCTACCGCTTTCACCTGGAACAGGAGGTGGGCAAGAAGACCCAAACCCTGGAGGAGAGGACCCGGGAGCTGGAAGAAGCCAATCGACGTCTGACCGCGGAAATGGCCGAACGTATGCGTTCCGAAGAGGCCTATCGCCGCAGCGAAGGCCAGCTCAGGGAGATCATCAGCTTCTTTGAGGGGTTTATCTTCACCTGCTCTGCACAGGGGGAAATAGATTTTATAAACGACAAGCTGCAGGAGTACCTGGGCCCGGACAACGCATCCGGAATGTGCCACAAAGTTATCTGCGCCCGGGAGAGCTCATGCCCGTGGTGCAAGAAGCACCTGGCCCTTGCCGGAAGCACGGTGCGCACCGAGTTTCTCAATCCCCGGGATGAACGCTGGTATTATACCATCCACTCTCCGGTATACAACACCCAGGGGAAGATCCACAAATGCCAGACTATCATGATTGATATTACCGAACGTAAAAAGACCGAAGACTTTTTAAAACAGAGCGAGGCCAAGTGGCGCAAGCAAAGCCAGCGGCTGCAGTCCTTCATGCGCGGTTCAGACCGATTCATGGGCATAGTGGGCAAGAGCCAAGCCATGCACGAAGTCTATGAGGCCATGCTCAAGGCCGCCAACTCCCATGCCCATGTGATCATCTATGGAGAATCCGGCACCGGAAAAGAGATTGTGGCCCACACCATCCACACCCTGAGCGAACGGGGGGAAAAGCCCTGCATCACAGTCCACTGTGGGGCCATCCCGGAAAACCTCATAGAAAGCGAGTTCTTTGGGTATGTCAAAGGGGCCTTTACCGGGGCCCAAGCAGACAAGCCGGGATACTTGGACGCAGCTGACGGCGGCAGCCTGTTCATGGACGAAATCGGGGAACTGAGCCTGAACATGCAGGTCAAGCTCCTCCGGGCCATTGAGGGACAGGGCTACACACCCTTGGGAGGCCGGGAGGTCAAAAAGGCCGATGTACGGATTATTGCCGCCACCAACAAGGACCTGAGCCAGCTCATGCAGGCCGGAAAGGTGCGCAAGGACTTTTTCTACCGCATCCACGTCATCCCCATCACATTACCACCCCTCCGGGAACGTACCGACGACATCCCCTTGCTCATTCATCACTTCCTGCAGCAAAACAGTCAGTCGGATCAAGCCGCGACCCTGCCCAAGGGTGTCATGCAGGCCATGATGAAATATCACTGGCCTGGAAACGTTCGCGAGCTGCAAAACACCATCCACCGCTACCTGGCCTTTGGCCGGGTGGACTTCTTAGGCGCCCAGGGCCTGGAAACCGGAGGCCAGAACACGTCACAGCCCTTTGCCTCGTCAGGAGAGGACCACGCCACCCTGCAGGAGGTGATCAACGCCCGGGAAAGAGAGTATATAGAGCACCTCCTGCATGCCCACAGATGGCACAGATCAAGGGTGGCCGAAATCCTGGGCATTGACCGCCGCACCCTGTTTCGGAAAATGAAAGCCCATGGATTGGACTAAAGCCCCGCCCCCTGGATTGAGGGCCCGAGATGCACAGACCGTCTCTTTTTGAGACACTTGCGTCTCAGGGGCACGCAAAACAGGACTGCCCGGGCTTTACAGCCTCCTGCCTGTCCTCTGAGACAGATATGTCTCAGAGGACAGGCTTTGAATACCGATGTTTTAGGCACATAACTTTTTGATAATACTGCCAAAAACCCATTCATCTCAGATGGAACATGAATTGCTAAGGTTTTGGGCATATACGTCGTCAACCCTCTTTTCAAGTGCTGGAGAAAGGGATGCTGCCAGGGCCCTTTGTTTCACAGAAGGGCTCACGAACATGTTTCAGACCCCAGTCTGAACTCTTACCGCGCAAGGAGGAAACAATATGTCCAATGCCTATGATCAGGCCTTTCAGCGCTCCATCCAAGATCCGGAAGGCTTTTGGGGCGAGGTAGCCGAGGACTTACACTGGTTCAAACGCTGGGACAAAGTTCTGGACGACTCCAACAAGCCATTTTACCGGTGGTTTGCAGGCGGCGAAATGAACACTTGCTTCAACGCCCTGGATATGCATGTGGAAAACGGGCGTGGCGATCAAGTGGCCTTTATCCACGACAGTCCGGTTACTGAATCCATCACCTCCTTCACCTATCGCCAGCTTCGGGACCTTACGGCCAAATTCGCCGGGGTGCTGTCCGATTTGGGGGTTGGCAAGGGGGACCGGGTCATCATCTATATGCCCATGATCCCGGAGGCCTGCGTGGCCATGTACGCCTGTGCCCGCCTGGGAGCCATCCATTCAGTGGTTTTCGGAGGATTTGCCGCCAACGAGCTGGCTACCCGCATCGACGACGCCAAGCCCAAGGTCCTGGTCTCAGCGTCCTGCGGTATTGAGGTCACCCGGGTGGTCAAATACAAACCGCTCTTGGACAAGGCCATTGAACTGTCCACTCATAAGCCGGACAACTGCGTGGTCTTCCAGCGGCCCATGGAAAAGGCCGACCTGACCCCGGGGCGGGACGTGGACTGGAATGAGGCCATGGACAAGGCCGCCCCCCGGGACTGCGTACCGGTCAAAGCCACCGATCCTCTGTATATTCTGTATACCTCCGGGACTACCGGCCAGCCCAAGGGAGTTGTTCGGGACAACGGCGGCCATGCCGTGGCTCTGAAATGGTCCATGAAGGCCATCTACAACGTAGACGCCGGAGACGTCTTCTGGGCCGCGTCAGATATCGGCTGGGTGGTGGGACATTCCTATATTATTTATGCCCCCCTCTTTAAGGGTTGCACAAGCATCATGTATGAAGGAAAACCAGTGGGCACTCCCGACGCCGGAGCCTTCTGGAGGGTCATATCCCAGCACAATGTCCGCTCCATGTTCACCGCGCCCACAGCCTTTCGGGCCATCAAACAGCGCGATCCCCAGGCCGAGCTGCTCAAAAACTACGATTTGTCCAACTTTGAGATCCTCTTTTTGGCCGGAGAACGCACAGATCCGGACACTCTGCACTGGGCCGAAGACAAGCTGCAGGTCCCGGTCATTGACCACTGGTGGCAAACAGAGACGGCTTGGGCCATTGCCGCCAACTGCATGGGCCTGCACCAATTTCCGGTCAAACCCGGATCCCCGACCAAGCCGGTGCCCGGCTGGGACCTGCATGTCCTGGACTCGGACAACACAGAGCTGCCGCCGGGAGAGATCGGGACCCTGGCCGTCAAGCTCCCTCTGCCTCCCGGAGCCCTGCCTACTCTGTGGCAGAACGACCAAGGGTTTGTCCAAAAGTATCTCTCTGAGTTTCCGGGCTACTACACCACAGCCGATGCCGGGTACATGGACGAAGAAAAGTATGTCTTTGTCATGTCCCGGACCGACGACATCATCAATGTGGCCGGCCACCGCCTGTCCACTGGGGCCATAGAAGAGGTCCTGTCCGAGCATCCGGACGTGGCCGAATGCGCCGTGGTCGGGGTGGATGACGCCTTGAAGGGTCAGATCCCGGTGGGCTTCGTGGTCTTAAGCCACGGCGTGAACCGTGATGAGGGAGATATCGAGAAGGAATGCATCGATCTGGTCCGGGACAAAATTGGACCTGTGGCCGCGTTTAAGCACACAACCGTGGTCCAGCGTCTGCCCAAAACCCGCTCCGGAAAAGTTCTGCGCGGAACCATCCAAAAAATTGCCGACAACAAGGAATACAAGGTCCCGGCTACCATCGACGACCCGGACATTTTGACCGAGATGGAAGAGTCTCTGGCCAAAATGGGGTATGGCAAGGTTAAGACCAGCTAAGGCAGACACCTCCCATCCGGCGAGCGGACATCCATGATCCGATCCCGTCCTGGGGGTTCATCAGGGGCAATGAGCCAGTCTTTGTCCATTGCTCCTTAGGAGGGGCATATCCTAAGCAGCAAAGCCCGGTCCAAATGGATCGGGCTTTGCTGCTTTTTGACATTCTTAGTCAATTTGTTGACATAAATGCCCTGTGCCGGTACTCTGTGCGCCAAGTTCGATAAGAGAAATTGCTTGCAACTGTGCCTTCGCCTGTGGACTTGCTCCCAGAAACAGGGCCCCCAAACCACATGCACGGAGGGTCGGGGCACGACCTTGCTGTGTACGAGGCATGAAATGAGCACTCACCCTTCGGGCCCGGATACAGGGACCAGAAAACGGAGCAGAGTCAAGGTCACCCTGGAAGTGATCATAGCCTGGCAGAACCAAACATGGATTGTGTACAGTGAAAACATCAGCTTGAAAGGGATACTCTGCACTTTCAATCCAGGGTTGGAAGTGAATGCAACCTGTGACCTGCGCATCAACCTCAGCGAGGACGTCCATATCCTGGTACACAGCAAGGTGGCCCGGGCCACCCCGGACAGGCTGGCTTTGGACTTTGTAAAAATGGATGAAATGAGCTTCCATCACCTGCGCAACCTCATAAAGCTCAATGCCAGAGATCCTGATTTTATAGAGCATGAACTAAAATATCCAGCTTTTGTCCTGTCAAATGAACATTATGGAAGCACACAAAAGAAATGAACACGTAATCCGAGAAATCCAGCACGATATTTCCACCCACGATACAATCAAAGCTGAATTGGTCTTGCAAGACATATCCGCCTATCCGGCTCCTGTCCAAAAAAGGCTTTTGTTTGAAATAAGCCGGGCTGCAGACAGCTTCGCCCTTCCTCTCCTGGCCTTTCTCTGGCACATGCATCGAAATATCTTTTCTGCCTATCCAGGCCTTTACGATATATTTCTGTCCAAAGCCAGGCACAACATGCAGTTTGTCCTGGCCCGCATCCAGCCCAGGGAAAAAAATCTGCCCGCTTATGCCTGGCTGTGTGGTGAACTGCACATACCAGAAACTGGCGGGCCCTTGCTGGATGTTTTGCACAAAGTCGCCCAGACCCCCACCATTGCCTCCATCATCGAAGCCCTGGGCCGGATAGCCGAACCGCGGGCAGTCAAGCCCTTGGCTGAGTTTGTCCAGGTCAAGAACTCTCCTCTGGCTGTCCAGGCGGCCACCGCCCTGGGCCGAATCGGTACAGAGCAGGCAATACACCATTTGGACCGAGCCCTGGGGCACTATGAGAGCGTGGACCAGGCAATCGTCGCCGCCTGCGGGGAACTCCAGACCCAACCGGCCCTTCGGGTGCTCAACCGCGCCCTGATCCAGGCCCACCCCCCTGTGCAGGACCAGGCAGCAGAAACCTTCGCCCGGCTGGGAAGCTCGGGCCTGTCCACACTCCATGCCAATCTGCACCAGGGCCCTTTTGAGCTGCGGCTGCGATCCCTGGTCATCCTGGGCCAAGTCCAGGACCAAAGCTCCTTCCAACCCATCCGCAGACTGCTCAACGCCCACCCGGAAGAAAAGGTCCGCACCGCGGCCTATGAGGTCTTGGGCGGACTGGCCTTGACCCAGGGCGCCTATGTCCTGGTCAGCGGCCTCATGGACACCGCAAAACCGGTTCGTCTGGCTGCGGCCAGGGCGGCCGACCAGAATGCCGACTCCATGATGCTGCACGGCATCCGCAACCTGCTGCACGACGAAGACTCTCAGGCCCTGCTTATTGTGCGCACTCTGTTCCAGGCCCAGGCGGAGACCTTGCTCACTTCCCTCTGGGAGAGTCCGCGCTTTAGGCAGCTGGCTGTGCGGGCAGCCGAAAGCTGCCGGGAATGCTCCACCCATGAGCTCCTTGCCTCCCTCCCGGCTGAAGACATACATCCAGACAACCGATAAAAGAAAACGGGGACCTCTTTATGCCGCAGATTACGCAATTGGAAGACAAGGCTGTTTTGCGCTTGGATCAGGATTTGGTAGCTGCAAGCGTGCCCGAAGTGAAACATCACCTCAAAGACCTGGTCAACCAAGGAAAACCAGTGGCCGTAGACTTAGAAGGAGTCAGCATGGTCGACTCCACAGGCATAGGCTTGCTCATGGCCACCCACAACTCCTTGCAGAAAGACGGCCATGTCCTGGAGGTGCTCAATGCCTCCGATGATATTGTCAAACTCTTCCAAACCATGCGCTTGGATAAACGTTTTGCAATGGGCTGAAAGCGGATGGAACCGCTGGGAGCTTTCCGCACGCAAGCTGTTTGTCTCTATGTCCAACCAGCCATTTCCCATGAACTCAGAGCAGCCTTGGGGTGAGCCATGAATATGATGGATGATGAAACCCTGCAAATGTATGTGGAAGAATCCAAAGAACATTTGGAGGATATTGAAAGCGATTTGTTGCAAATGGAGCAGGACGGGGCAGCTGTCGACGAAGAACTGGTGAATAAGGTTTTTCGAGCCGCCCACTCCATCAAGGGCGGAGCCGGGTTCATGGGGCTCAATGTGATCAAGGAGCTGGCCCATAAGATAGAAAACAACCTGGACCTGGTCAGAAACAAGGAACTGGTTCCTACCTCCGAGGTGGTGAACATCCTTCTCGGCGCTTTCGACCGCTTGCGCGAGCTCGTGGACAACATCGCTGACAGCAACGATATGGATGTTTCCGAGCACCTGGTGGCCTTGGAGGGGCTCAAGACCGCCAGCCTGCAAGAGGACGACAAAGACAGCGCTCAAAGCTGGATACAGATCCAACACTCGGATGGACGGATGATCTTTACCCATACCGAGTACGACCTGGTCAGTTCCTTAAAGGGCGGAAAAAAGCTCTACTTGCTGGAGTTCGATCTCATCCACGATGTCCACCGCCAGAACTTCACTCCGATGCAGGTCATCGATCAGGTCTGTGAAAGCGGGGTGATCATCGATCTTTTGGTCGACTTCGACAAAGTCGGGACCCTGGACGACGAGGACGTAGCCAACAACCTGCCCATGTATGTCCTGTTTGCCAGCAGTGTGGAGCCGGATCTCATCGGACAGCTCTTAAATCTTCCGGAAAAGAAGATCACTGTCTTGGCCCACGACAGCGATCAGTTGCTGGGCAAGTCCACCCTGTATGAATCCGGAGGGGAACATACCCAGCAAAAAACAACCGAGACAAAATCGCAGACTTTTGAAAAAAAGCAGCCGAAACGGGAATCCAAGACCGGGACCGAGAAAAAAGCCCCTACATCCCCCTCCCAGGAACAAGCCCCAGACCAAAGCGGCAAGGAGCTGGCCGGCCCGGACAAGGGGGCGGCCGCCAAGGGGGACAAATCCGGCGGCAGCCAGTTGGAGAGTCTTCGGGTCAATGTCAATGTCCTGGACCAGCTCATGAATCAGGCCGGAGAGCTGGTCTTGGCCCGGAACCAGCTCCTGCAGGCCATCAAAACCCAAGACCAGGACAGTCTGCAAGCCGCCGGACAACGTATCGACCTGGTCACCTCTGAGCTGCAAAATGCCATTATGCTGACCAGGATGCAGGCAGTGGGCACGATTTTCAACAAATTCCCCCGCGTGGTCAGAGACTTGGCCCGGGATCTGGGCAAAAGCATCGACCTGGACCTGCAGGGCAAGGACGTGGAGTTGGACAAAGCGATCATAGAAGGCTTGGGCGACCCCCTGACCCATCTGGTCCGCAACTCCGCCGACCACGGCATCGAATCCCCGGAAGAGCGGGAAGCGAACAACAAGCCCAGAACAGGCAGCATCCGCCTGCAGGCCTATCATGAGTCCGGACAGGTGAACATCCTCATCCAGGATGACGGCAAGGGCATGGATGCGGACAAGATTGCAGACAAGGCGGTGAGCAAAGGGCTCATTGAGCAGGACAAAGTTAACAGCATGTCGGCCAAGGAAAAGATGAACCTCATCCTTTTGCCCGGCCTGTCCACCACAGACCAGATCTCGGATGTCTCCGGCCGAGGGGTGGGCATGGATGTAGTCAAGTCCAACCTGGACAAGCTCGGAGGGCAATTGGAGATAGACTCCAGGCTGGGCCAGGGGACCTGGATCAACATCAAGTTGCCTCTGACTTTGGCCATCATCCCCAGCCTCCTGGTCTCCTGCCGGAAGGAACGTTTCGCCATCCCCCAGGTCAATGTGAGTGAGCTCATCCGCATCGCAGCCCACGAGGTGGAGGACAGGATTGACACTGTGGGCCGAGCCGAGGTCTTTATCTTGCGCGGGGAGATCTTGCCTTTGCTGGACTTGGCCCAGGTCCTGGGCCTGGACCAGATCCCAGAGCCCCAGAGCCAACAAGATCGGACCGTTGGGAGAAAGACCGGCAAAGAGAAAGATGTGAATCTGGTCGTGGTCCAAGCCGGTTCCTTCAAGTACGGGCTCATGGTGGACAGACTGCACGATTCGGTGGAGATCGTGGTCAAGCCATTGGGCCGCCATTTGAAAACCTTTGAATCCTATGCCGGGGCAACCATTATGGGCGACGGGCATGTGGCCTTGATTCTGGATGTGGCCGGCTTGGCCCGCATCGCTGAGCTCAGCTCCATGGCTGGGGCTGAAACCGAGCTTTTGGCTGAAGATGAACACCCGGAACAACGCAAAAACATGATCAAGCAGTCCCTGTTCACTTTCTACAATGCACCTGGCGAGCTGTGCGCTCTTCCTTTGGACCAGGTATCCAGAGTGGAGAAGATCAAGGCCTCGGACATCGAGCTTGTGGGCGGCAAAAAGATCGTCCAGTACAGAAACGGGGCCCTGCCCCTGTACGCCCTGGAAGAGGTGGCCAATGTGGGCATGCTTGAAGATGCACAAGAGCTGATCGTCATCGTGTCCGAGATAGACAAGCACTCCTTCGGCTTTTTGGCCGCCCCGCCCGTGGACACAGTGGAAACCGATATATTGGTCGACGAAGAGACCCTGCGCCAGACCGGTGTGAAAGGATCAACAATCATCCGGGGACAAACCACCTTGCTCATCGACCTGCAGGAGGTCCTCCAGGCGGTCAATCCCCATTGGTTCGGTCCCAAATCCCTACCCGGCCAGCACAGGCCCCGTTTGCCGTCCAGTGATGCATCCTGGGAGCCGGCAGAGGACGAGCAAAGCCTGCCCATGGTCCTTTTGGCTGAGGACTCCGAGTTTTTCCGGGATCAGGTCAAGCGCCTCTTGGAAGAGCACAGCTATCGGGTCTTCGGGGCTGAGGACGGAGAAGCGGCCTGGAAAGCCCTGCAAGAGCATTCCGACCAGGTCGGCCTGGTGCTCACTGATCTGGAAATGCCCAATATGGACGGATTTGAGCTGACCAAACACATCAGAGAAGACGATCGGTTCGCCCACCTTCCAGTGATTGCCCTGACCTCCCTGGCCGGCGAGGAGGAGCAGGAAAAGGGCAAACGCATGGGCATTGACGAATATCACGTGAAGCTGGACAAGGACAAGCTGTTGCACAGTTTAGCTCAGTTCATGCCGGAAACAGCCGGAGCATAATCAGACCCAACACTATTAACCAAGACAAGGGAGCGGCTATGGCCTGGAGAGATGTTCGATTGCGAAACAAGTTCATTGTGGGATTCGGCAGCATTCTTGTGCTCTTTGCGGTGACAGTCCTGGTGGCGGTCATGGGAATAGAGCGTGTTGTGGATGATGCAGAGGAAGTTATAGGAGGCAAGACAGTCGCGGCCAAGCTGGAGCAGGGCCTGAGCGATCATTTGCAGTGGGCCAGCGAGGTCTCCGCATATATCACGGATAAAGACGTACAGGATCTGGATGTGGAAGTCGATCCCAGACAATGCAACTTCGGCCAGTGGTTCTACGGACAGGGCAGGCAGAATGCCCAAGAAGTCTATCCAGGTCTCAAGCCCATTATGCAAGAAATCGAGGGACCGCACAAAAACCTGCACCGGGCTGCGGAAAAGCTCCGCACCCTGGATGTCAATGTGGACCCAGAGCTGGGGACCTTTCTGGTCCAAAAGCAAAACGACCATTTGCGGTGGATGGAAAAGGTCCTCATGGCCTTCGCCGATCAGGACACCAACCGAGTGGATGTACAGACCGACCCCACCCAGTGCGGCCTGGGGAAGTGGATCCATTCCCAAAAGACCCAGGCCAAGGCCGATGCGGAGCCGGAGTTCGGCCGTCTGCTCAACGCCTTGATCGGACCCCACGAGCGGCTGCACAAGTCCGTGGTGCGTATCAACGAGCTTTTGGCCCAGGGAGACCGGCAGCAGGCCAGGGAGGTGTACATCCAACAAACCGAACCTATGGCCGAAGAGGTCTTGGGCGATTTGCAAGCCATGGTCCAGTGGCACTCGGCCAAGATGAGCGACCTGCAAAAGGCCCGGTCCATCTACAACGCTGAGATCCAACCGGCCCTGGACAAAGTCCAGGAGGCCTTCCACAGATCCCATGAAGAGATCGCGGACAATGTGATGACCGATGAACTGATGCTCTCTCATGCCAAGATGGTGGAAACCATGGTTACCATCTTGGGCGTGGCGGCCATATTCCTGGGCCTGGGGCTGGCCTTTATTATAGCCCGGGGCATTCTGCGCGGTCTCAGCCAGGGCATTTCCTTGGCTCAGACCCTGGCCACCGGTGACTTGACCAAGAGCGTGGACTTGCAGCAAAAGGACGAGGTCGGGCAGCTGGCCCAGGCCTTAAACAGCATGGCCGGCAACCTGCAGCAGATGATCAAGGACCAGGCTGTGAGCATCGACACCTTGGCTTCCTCGTCCAACGAGCTGACCTCCATTGCCCAGCAGATGAACACCACCTCCGAGGATACGGTATCCAGGGCCAATACTGTGGCCAGTGCAGCGGAAGAAATGAGCTCCAACATGAACTCCGTGGCCTCCTCCATGGAGCAGGCCTCGAGCAATGTGAACACCATCGTCTCCGGGGTGGATGAGATGAGCTCCAATATCGAGAGCATCACCCAGCAGTCGGAGCAAGCCCGGGACGTGTCCAATTCCGCTGTATCCCAGGCTCAAAACGCCTCTCAGCGCATGAACGAGCTCAAAGAAGCGGCCCAAGCCATCGGCAAGGTCACCGAAACCATCACCAGCATCTCCTCGCAAACGAATCTCTTGGCCCTGAATGCGACCATTGAGGCGGCCAGGGCCGGAGAAGCGGGCAAAGGATTCGCTGTCGTGGCCAATGAAATCAAGGAGCTGGCCCAGCAGACAGCTGATGCAACCGGTGACATCGCTCAAAAGATCGAGGACATCCAGAACTCCACAGACGCCTCGGTCCAGGAGATTCAGGAGGTGGCCAATGTCATCAACCAGGTCCAGGAGTTCGTTTCCTCCAGCGCATCGGCCATGGAGGAACAATCCACGACCACTAGGGACATAGCCTCCAATATTTCCCAGCTCTCTCAGGGAGTTCAGGAGATAAACACCAACGTGAACCAGAGTTCCCAGGCCGCGGCCCAAGTGGCTGAGGACATTAGCACTGTGAACCAGTCGGCCAACGAAATCAGCAACACCAGTGCCCAGGTCCAGACCACGGCCCAGGAGCTGAATGAGCTGGCCGAACGTCTACGGGAAGCAGCCTCCAAGTTCAACGTCTAGGCTCAATGCGGGGCAAGGGGCAGCTGAGCTGCCCCTTGCCCCGTAAAGGATTCATGGAACCCCATGCAGGACAAACCTTGGACAATCTTGGTCGTTGACGACGAAGTCGTGAACCTCAAAGTACTGCGGACCTTCTTGCATCAGGCAGGCTTTGAGGTCCTGAGCGCTGAAAACGGGAGTCAGGCCCGGGAAACTGCCCGGACCCAAGGTCCGGATTTGATATTATTGGACATCATGATGCCCGTAGAATCGGGGTTTGAAACCTGCGTTCAACTCAAAAAGGATTCCCAAACAGCTGACATCCCCATTATCTTCCTCTCCGCCCTGGACGATGTCCAAAGCAAGGTCCAGGGATTTCAGGTCGGCGGTGTGGACTATGTAGCCAAGCCCTTTCACAAAGAAGAGATCCTGGCCCGGGTCAAAACGCACTTAAAGCTTCGGCACGCCTTTGAGCAGGTCATCTCCGAACAGGCCCGACGTTTGAACCAGGTGAAAGAAGGACAGCAAAAGCTCCTGGTCCAGCCGGAGGACGATCCGGAAGCCGGATACGGCGTCTATTATGCCCCCAAGTATGAAGCCGGGGGCGATTTTTACGACGTTTTTCAACTTGGTGCCCACTGCTATGCCTATTTTATTGGAGATATAAGCGGTCATGACCTGAGCGCCTCCCTGGTCACCTCTGCGGTCAAGGCCCTGGCCCGGGAATACTTTTCCCCTTTGTACACTGCCCAGGAAAGCGTGAGCTGCATCAATGACGTTCTCCGCCGTTCCTTTTTCGACAACGGCCGGCACATGACTGCGGCCTGCCTTATCTTGGACCGCAGCAAAGCTGTCGCGGACATCGTCTCTGCTGGACACCCCCAGGCCATTCACATGTCCCGGGGTCAGGAGCCCAGGTTGGTGGACATGGACAGCGGCGGGGATGTGCTGGGAGTATTTGACCAGGTCACCCCTGGTACCGCCCGCCTGCATCCGGCTCCCGGTGACCGCTTCCTGCTCTACTCCGACGGGCTGATCGAACACTCCGCCCATAACGGCAATAGGGAACAAGGCATCCGGGATCTGCTCAGCTCCTGCGCCTGCAACCTGTTCACAACCAACATTCAGGGGGCTGTCCAGGCTGTGGTCCGGGATGCGGTGTCTATACCCTCATCTGTGCAGGATGATATAGTCGCGTTGGGAGTTGAGGTGTGATCTCGGTTCATGAAGCTCAGGACGGCATGTCCATATCCTTCGATTTTCCTGCCCAATTGGAAAATATTGAGCAGGTCTGCGCCAGGACGGAACAATTTCTGAGCAGCAAAAACATAACCGCGGAGTCTTTTGACCTCCTCTTGCTCCTGCGGGAGATGGCCAACAACGCCGTCATTCATGGGTGCAAGCAAAACAGGGACCAACATGTCCACGTCCACGTGACTTTGGACCATAACAACGTGCTGCACATGGACATTAAGGACCAGGGAAACGGTTTTGACTGGCAGTCGCGACTTACGGGTGCGGATGCGGACTCCGAGGCCTGCTCCGGCCGAGGAATACGCATTGTGCAGTACTATGCCGACTCCTGTACCTTTAATGCCTCCGGCAATAGAGTGCAGATTCAAAAAAAGGTCACTTTTCAGCCTTGCCCCCGGCACGTCTGAAACATCTGCAACCGACAGTCACTTTTGTCAAGAATCAAGGACGGATAGAATGAATACTGCTGTGGCCTTACCCCAACCCCATATCCAACTGGCCTGCGCCTATGTGGGAACCATGCTCTGCGGTTTCGACATCCAATATGTGCAGGAAATCAAAAAATACTCGGAAGTGACCAATGTCCCCTTAAGCCCGTCGGATATCCGCGGGATCATGAATCTTCGGGGCCAAATCGTCACCTTGATCGACTTGAATGTGAAGCTCAATCTCCCGGCCAAGGGCGATCAGGAGAGAAAGATAATCATCGTCAACTGGGACTCGGAGTATATAGGTTTTTTGGTGGACAAAATATCCGATGTGTTCACTGTCCAAAGAGATAAAATAAGTCCGCCTCCGCCGAACGTCAAAGGGGCTCAAGGACGCTATTTCCGGGGAATTTATCACCTCAAGAAGGACTTGATAGGCATAATTGATATGGATGCGGCTATATCCTGAAGCCGGCTCCGCCCGCAACACAGGAAGAGATTTCCTCTTCGTTCCCAGGGTCCTCCCTGGAAACGTCTTCGTCTTATGGCTCCGGCCACCTTCTCAGTTTTTCGATGCCTGAGAAGAAGACCGATACGTAAGTTGACTTCTCGTTTCATACGAGCTGAGAAGCATATAACCATAACCGGAGTCCGGAATGGCTACAAAAGTACTCGTTGTCGACGACACCATATTTTACCGCAAGACCCTGAAGGATATCCTCTCTTCCATTCCTGATGTAGAGGTCGTGGGAACAGCAAACAACGGCAAGGTGGCCCTGTCCAGGATCAAGGCCCTCAAGCCCGACTTGTTGACCCTTGATGTGGAAATGCCGGAGATGAACGGCCTGGAAGTCCTCCAGGAGATCCAGAAGCAGGGCTATGACGTGGAGTGCCTGATGGTCAGCTCTTTGACCCAGAAAGGGGGGGAGATGACAATTCAGGCCTTGTCCCTTGGGGCCTTGGACTTTATCTCCAAGCCGGATGCAGCCACAGCTGAAGAAAACACCGCCTTGCTCAAAAAAGCCATCGAACCAAAGCTGCGGGCCTTCCACCGGCGCAGGGAACTGAAGAATCTGCTCAAAGGCAGGCCTGAACCGGCCAAACCTACGGTATCTAAGCAGGAAGTGGCCGACTTGGATGCAGTCATCGCCAAATCCAAAGCAGCCACAGCCCGGACCGAGAAATCCCAAGCCATCGCCTTGGGGGTATCCACCGGCGGCCCCAAGGCCTTAAACAAGGTCATCCCCCAACTGAAGCCGACTCTGAACGTACCCGTCTTCGTGGTCCAGCACATGCCCAAAACCTTTACCGCCTCCCTGGCCCAGGTCTTGAACAAGAACTCCCCCCTGGAGGTCAAAGAGGCCCAAAACGGAGAAGTCATTCGGCCCAATGTGGTCTATATCGCCCCGGGTGGGCAGCAGATGAAAGTGGCCTCAGCCGCGCAGGGACAGCTCATCATCCGGGTGACAGACGACCCGCCGGAAAACAATTGCAAGCCCTCTGTAGACTATCTCTTTCGCTCCGTGGCCCGAGAGTACGGCTCCAAGGCCACGGCGGTCATTTTGACTGGAATGGGCTCAGACGGCAAATTAGGAATAAAGGTCATGAAGTCTGCCGGAGCGGTGAGTATAGCCCAAAACGCCGCCACCTGCGTTGTCTACGGCATGCCCAAAGCAGTCGTGGATGCCGGCCTGGCCGATATCGTAGCCCCCATAGACGCCATCTCCAATGAAATACATAAGACAGTGTGATTATACATGGCCTCCATTACCGCTCAAGAGCTGAAAACCCTTTCCAAATACATATATTCTATTGCCGGGATATATTTGGATGAAAACAAGGGCTATCTGGTTGAAAGCCGACTCAATCCCTTGTTGGTGGCCTTTAATCTGTCCAGCTTCAGCGAGCTCTACTACCAAGCCAAAACAGATGCCAGCGCTGAACTGGAAAAGCATATTATTGATGCCATCTCCACCAATGAGACCTTTTTCTTTCGAGACAACACCCCCTTTGACCTCTTAAAGTTCAAAATCGTTCCCGAGCTCATTGATGCCAAGAAAAACCGGCACCAGACAGGCACAATCCCCATATCCATTTGGAGCGCAGCCTGTTCCACCGGCCAGGAAGTCTACAGCATGGCCATATCCCTGGTCGAGGTCTTGCCGGACATTGATCGCTTTGAAATACGTATCTTGGGCTCGGACATCTCCCAACAGGCCATCAACCAAGCCAGTTACGGCCAGTACAATAAGCTGGAAGTGGGCCGAGGCCTTCCTCCGGATTATCTACAGAAATACTTTCAGCCCAGCGGGGACGGGTGGAGGGTCAAGGACTTTCTGCGCTCCATGGCCAGCTTCAAGGTCATGAATCTCATGCACCCCTTTGGGGCCATTGGACCTTTTGACATCATCTTTTGCCGCAACGTGGCCATTTACTTCTCCCAACCGGACAAAACAAAGCTTTTTGCCCGTATAGCCAGAGTCATGCGGCCCGGTGGATATCTCGTTGTCGGCGGGTCCGAATCATTGAGCGGTCTCGCCCCCCAGTTTGCGAGCCGGCACTACCTGCGGGGCATGTACTATCAACTCAAACAAAAGCCACATACAGCCCAGCCCCCAAAGGAAAAAACCGGACCGGCCCCTGGGCAAACCTCAGCTGCCGCTGCACTGCCCAATCAGACCGACCAGGCCAGGGGAGGGGGAAAAAAACCATCAGCTCCGGGTCAATCAACGCCTCAGCCCCAGAAGCAAATCCGCGGGCCTTCCAAGAAGCCTGTTTCCGAGCCCCAGGCACCCTCGGAAAAGAAGGCCCCCGCGGGCTCAAACCATCGGCCCGAGCCCGGGCCTGAAAAGGCCGCAACACAGCCAAGAAGGAAGACCGGCAGGTCCGGACTGCTGTCCTCATTGCAGACCAAACATGCCGGCAACAAAGAGCCCCGCAAAGCAGCTGAGCCTGGTCCCAAAAAGTCATCAGCCCCTTTGTTGTCCAAGCTGCAGCACAAAGGAAAAAACCGTTCCTCGTGACGCTCATGCTGAGCAGCGGAAGCGGGGCAGGCAGTATATTGTGATCTGTTCCAGGAAAGCTATATCAACTCCAGAATTTTGATTTCCTCGAGCAGTTTGTTTTTATCCAGGGGCTTTACCAGATAGCTGTCCGCACCGCGGGAAAAGCCGGCGGTCACATTTTTTATGTCTCCAAAAGCGGTGAGAATAATAGTCTTGACCTCATTTTCAAAGGAAATGTTGGCCGCCCGTTCCAGCTCTTTTATCTTTTGGATGGCTTCATGACCGTCCATCTCCGGCATTTTCAGATCCATGCAGACCAGATCGTATGGCGAGCCCTCGGCCAAGGCCATCTGGAAGGCCTCCACGGCCTCCTTGCCGTTGACAGCGATATGCACTTCGCCGTAGGCAGAAAGCACCTTTTGCACAAAAAGTCTGGAGGCAAAGTCGTCTTCGACAACCAAAGTCTTCATTTCTGTTCTCCTTAAGAGTGAAAACCGGTATGAGCAACCTCAAACCCTGATAATACTTCTTTTATGCCTATACACGCTGACTCGGAAAAAAAACGTATTTTGATTGTCGATGATGAGTCTGTCAATCGCAAGATGCTGCGCTTGGTCCTCCAAAAGCTGGGTCATTTCCAGATCCTGGAAGCCGAAGGAGGGACCCGGGCAGTGGCGATGGCTCAGTCCGATGTCCCCGACCTGATCCTCATGGACATCATGATGCCCGGCATGGATGGTCTGGAGGCCTGCCGCAAGATCAAGGAGATGGAGACCACCCAGAACATACCCATTATTTTCCTGTCCGCTTTAGACGATGCCCAATCCAAAGCCCAAGGCTTTGCGGCCGGAGGGGTCGACTATGTGAGCAAGCCTTTTGAGGCCCAGGAACTGTCCTCCCGGGTCCTGGCCCATTTGGCCCTCAAGGAGCAGACAGACCTCTTGCAGGGACGTTCCAGCCGCCTGGAGGCCGAGGTGGACAAAAGGACTCAGGAGCTGAAGGAATCCAAAACCGAGCTCAGCCGCAACTACGCCTACCTGCAAAGCATCACCGAGTTGCTGCACCTCTCCATTCAAGAACTGAGCCTGGCGGAAATTTTGGATAACGGCCTGGATATTGTCCTGAACAACTCCTTCCTGGCTGTTGAAAAATGCGGATGGATCTTTTTGTACAACCCAGAGACTGACTCCTTTGAGGTCGCTTCAGCCCGAAACCCCAACCAATTGCCGCCCCCTGCCTGCGAGCTTTTGTCTGAGAACACCTGTGCCTGTTCTCAAAAGAATGCTCCCGACCTGATCGTCATCCACACCCCGGATGAGAACCCCAAGTACAGATGCTCCCAATGCCCTGAAGGCAACTGCTGCATACCTTTCAGCGTTGAGAAACAGATGCTGGGCTTGCTGGTCATCCGCCTGCGCCCCGGACACACCCTGGACTCCGGGGAACACAACTTTCTCAACTCCATTTCCAGGACTCTGGCTGGAATTGTGATCCGCAAGAACACCGCCCAGGACATGCAAGACTCTGAAAACCTTTACCGGGCCATTTTTGAAACCACGCACAATGCAACTTGCATTGTGGAAGAAAATGGACAGGTCGGTCTGATCAACTCGGCATTTACTTCCCTGTCCGGATTGCCCAAGAAACAGATCGAAGGGATCAAGCACTGGCAGGAATTTATCCATCCGGCTGACCACAAAATGGTCTCCATGTACCGGGAAATGCGCTTCAAAGACTCCCGAAAGGCTCCCAAATCCTACGAATTCCGCTTTGTGAACAAAGACAACCAGGAAAAGCAAGTCCTGTCCACAGTGGATCAGATACCCGGCACTCGACGTACCGTGGTCTCCTTGCTCGATGTTACGGAACAAAAGACCTTTCAGGCCGAGCTGGAGCGCAGGGCCCTATACGACACCCTCACCGGCCTGCCCAACCGCTCTCTGTTTCGGACTATCGTGAGCCGGCTGGTCGAAAGCAGCAACAGCCAGCAGGCCGGTTCCTTTGCTGTGCTGTTTCTGGATCTGGACCGGTTCAGCCTGTTAAACGAAAGCCTGGGCCATCAGGCCGGAGACACATTGCTCAAAGAATCTGCTCGCCGTTTACAAGAGGCCGTGGAGAACAAGGACACGGTCTGCCGGTTCAGTTCCGATGAGTTCATCATCCTCTTGGAGCAGATCCAAGACTACTCCGAGGTTGTTATTCGAGCGGAAAAGCTTCGAAGCGCCATCAATAATGCATTTGTCCTCGGCGATCAGGAGGTGCACACTACGTGCAGCATCGGCATAACCATGCCCTCTCCAAGGAATGGCTTTCTCTCTGCAGATGATGTCATCCGCGATGCAGAAATGGCCATGCACCGGGCAAAGCAGGAAGGGCTGAACTCCATCAAGGCCTTTCGCCCGGAGATGCACGAGCAAACCGCCAAGTTTTTGGATATTGAACGCGATTTACACCAGGCCCTGAAAAGGGATGAGTTTGAAGTTTTTTATCAGCCCATCATCGACCTGGGCACAATGCGCATGATTGGTCTGGAAGGGCTCATCCGTTGGCATCATCCCCAGCTGGGCCTTGTCCCGCCTGGTGATTTCATACCTGTGGCTGAAGAGACTGATTTGATCCTGCCCATCGGCAACAGGGTTTTGGAAATGGCCTGCGAGCAATTCGGGGTCTGGTTGAAGGCCTCCCAGGACTCGGATTTGTTTGTCAGCATAAACCTCTCCGCCAAGCAGTTCAAAGAGCAGGATCTGGTGCGCACGGTCTGCACCGCATTGGACAGGGCCCATGTACCGGCCAGCCACCTCAAGCTGGAGATCACGGAATCGGTAGTCATGTCCGACGTACAGGCCTCAAGCGCCATCTTGGCCCATCTGAAGGAGATGGGGATACAATTGGCCATCGATGACTTCGGAACCGGATATTCCTCCTTAAGCTATTTGCAGAGCCTGCCCATCAACTATATTAAGATAGATAGGTCCTTTGTCTGGAGCATGCAGAAAAGCAGGCAAAATACTGAGCTTATTAAAGCCATTGTGGCTATGGGCCACAGCATGGATCACATCTTGATCGCTGAAGGTATTGAGACCCTCAGTCATCTAGAGCTCTTGCAGAGCCTGGGCTGCAATATGGGGCAGGGGTTTTACTTCGCCAAACCCATGCCGGCCCATGATGTCCAGGCCTACATGGAGGCCGATTCTATAAGAGGCAGTGATCAGTCTTCAAGCACTGACAGCAGCTAAAGCACTTTTTTGTAGAAGCATGGGGCAATTATGCACACACCGGGCACAGGCCAACAACCCAGATCACATATGCACGGCTTCGCTGAAAATGGGTTTGGAGAAATCAAGCTCCAAAACAGCATTGCCAAAGTTTTTTTGACCACTTCCGGAAATGCCATATTCCAGGGAGTCCTCTCCATCCTTCTGGACTACTTTCAAAGCAAATACGGTATCTTCGGCTATTTGGACCGGCAGGGCAGCTATGTCTGTCCATCTATAACCAGAGACATCTGGGATGAGTGCAAGCTTGTGGAAAAGGATGTGCACAAAGATGCCATCGTCTTTCATCAAGAGGTCTGGGCCGGGCTGTGGGGACAGGGTTTGCAGGAAGGCCGGACTCTTGTATCCAGCGGTCCGTTTCACTTTCCCCAGGGGCATATGCAGCTCAAGGAAGTGATCGTCATACCTATTGTGTACAAAGGGACACTCATCGGACAGATCGTGCTGGCGGACAAAGAAAACGGCTATACCCAAACCGATCAAAAGATTTTGGAGAGTATCTGCAATTACTTGGCTCCCATTCTGCATTCCAGATTGGAGCGGGAATGGGCCCAAGAGGAGTTGGAACTGGCCAAGGCCCGGGCTGAAGAGGCCAGCAAAGTCAAGAGTCAGTTTCTGGCCAATATGTCCCATGAATTGCGCACCCCGCTAAACGGCATTTTGGGCTGTCTGCAACTCCTGGAAAATGAAAAATCCGACCCGGAATATAAAGAGCTCATCCACATCGCCCAACAGTCCGGAAACAACCTCTTGCAACTGATCAACGACATATTGGAGTTCTCCGGGCGACACACCCAAGCTGATCAATTGAGATTGCAAGAATTCAGTATTGATAAAGAATTGCAGGCCCTGCATTCCTTATTTGTCTCCCAGCTTCAGGAGCGGGACATAACTCTGCAGTATGACATCGAACCTACTATCCCTTCCAGGGTTTTGGGTGATGCGGCCCGTTTACGCCAAATCCTGGTCAAGGTGGTGGGCAACGCCATCAAATTCTCTTCCACCCACGGTTCAGTCAGCATAAGCGTCCACAAGCGGCTTGCCCAAGCCGAGGAGCAAGAAACCGGACATCCCTATCTGCACATCAATCCGGACAAGGTATACCTGTTGTTCGTCATCAGCGACCAGGGGATCGGCTTGCAAGACCATCAAATGAACCACGTCTTCGACATCTTCACTCAGGGAGATATGTCTTTGTCCCGGGAATACTCCGGAGCCGGTTTGGGGCTGAGCGTGGTCAAGAAAAATGTTGATCTGATGCAGGGCAGTGTCACCGTGGACAATTCAGGAACGGGAACATCCATATACCTGAGCCTGGACTTCGACCTTCCCAGCAAACACAGGCCCTATCAGGGAGAAGACACATGAATATGCTCTGGAATCGACGTCATATAATCCACGCCGGGGTGTACGCAGCCGGTTTGATCACTCTTGGTCCGGTCCGGAGTTGGTCCCAACACAAGCCAGATTCCTCAACAACCCCAAACAAGGGTGAGAAGCACAACCTGTCCCAGGCCCAGGAAAAGATCGCTCTTGCCCTGCAGCACGAGCATGGGGCTATCATACAATACATCAACCACTGCGGAAAACTCACTGCCGGCAACCTCAAACCCCAGGCCCAAAAGATACAGACCATTATAGATGATGAGGTGGCCCATGCCCAGGCCTTGGTCCACATACTGTCCCACACCGGAATTGAGCCCACCCTGGCTGTATGGCCTCCCAAAACCGATGCCGAGCCCACAACCATGCTCCAACAGGACATCGCCGCTGAGCAAGGGGCCATTTCCTTATATCAAGATCTTCTCACCGAAAAATGGCCTGCACCCATCCACCGCAAGCTGCAGTGGATGCTGGAGCAGGAGCAGCAGCACAAAGATATTTTCCGTAACATCGTAGATACCCTGTAAACCGGTGCATGCAGAATATGCGTATTTGGAACAGGTTCTCCCTGAGACTGAAGCTGGCCCTGTGGTCCGTGCTCTGCGTCTTTGTCATCGTCTTGTCCATCAGGGCCTTGGGAGTGTATGGTACATATTCCTACCTCAGCCAGCACCACAAAGAAAACATCCGCTCCCATATGCAATTGGCCGCACTGTCCCTGCAGGATCCTCTGCGCAACATGGATTATCTCAACCTGCGCCAGCAGGCGGATATTATCACCGGCTTTTCCGGCATCACCGGAGTGCGCATTGCCGACCACAATGGGCAAGTCCTGCTTGAAAGGGGGGAATTGGATGGAACCCATCTGGAAACTCCCATCCATCCCCAATCCCCCTTGGGGCGCATTGTGGTCAGTTTTTCCCGGGATCCTTTGACCCAAGCCTTGATGACCGTCTTGAGCTTGGAAGGTATGGCCTTGGCCCTTTTTCTTCTGGCCACTTTCGGGGGTTTATGGTGGCTGTCCCATTATTACCTGTCTGATTTGCGCGCCCTGTCCTCATGTATCCAGGAGGGGGCCTGCGCCATGACCGAACACTATCCCGGCCAAGAGCGCCAGGATGAGGTCGGTCTTTTGGCGTCTACTATGAAGGCCCGGGACGTTGAGCTTGCTGTCTACCAGCAGGAGCTGGAGCAGTACCGGGATGAGCTGGAGCACAAAGTCGAAGAAAGGACCAGGGAACTCAAAGAGTCAAAGCTGCTCAGTGAAACGATCTTAAACAGCATTCCGGATGCGATTTCTCTGGTCGATGTGAACACCTATATGCTCATGGATGTGAACACCGCTTTTGAAAAGATGTACGGGATGAACAAAAAAGACATCATCGGCCGGACCTGTTTTGATATCCGTAAAGGCAAGCATGCCAGCTGCCTGGATGAGGAGCAGAAATGCCCGATCGCAGGGTATCTTGAAAATCGGCCGCCCATACACTACGAGCACGTCCTGGACTGGGGCCCCAAAGAGCGCCGCTATGTACAAGTCTCAGCCTGGCCGGTGATATATGAACAGGGCCAGCGGACCCAGCAGATGGTCCATGTAGAGCGGGACGTGACCGAACAAAAACGCATAGAAAAGCAGCGTCAGCATGTGGAACAGATAGTCCGCCACGACCTTAAATCACCGCTCAATGGCATCTACGGCATGGCCCAGCTCTTAGAGATGGAGCTGTCAGGCTCTGAGGAACCAATGGAGTATGTCCAGTACATCAAGGGCTCGGTGCACAAACTGCTGCACATGATCAACAACTCAATGGACTTGCACCGGATGGAGGAGGGGACGTACCGGGTCCAGGCCGAGGAGGTCGACCTTTTGGACATCCTGGCCAATCTGCACACAGAATGGCAGCACCTGCTCACCAAAAAAGGACTGCTGCTGCAGACCGTTGTCGATGATCAGCCCCTTGCTTCCGGACAAACCTGCCCGGTGCGGGGAGAGAAGAACAAGCTGGAGTCCATGCTGGCCAACCTGGTAGTCAACGCCTTAGAGGCCTCCCCTGGAGGGGAGGCCATAACCCTTTCCGTCACCAGGGACACAGGCAGGGCCAGGATAGACATCCACAATTGGGGCCATATTCCAAAAGAGATCCAGGATCGATTTTTTGAACGCTATGTGACCGCCGGCAAGGAGAAAGGGACAGGTCTGGGCACCTACAGCGCCAGGCTGGTGGCCAGGGCTCATGGAGGGGATATCTCTTTTCGTTCCTCGGAACAGGAGGGAACCCATGTACGCATTGAACTGCCCCTTGTCCAGGAAGGAGAAGATTAAGCAGGCTTGAGGCTTCAGGTGCGCAGTTAATTATCTCTGGTCTCTAAAAAGTCGATCTTGGGCCAGTCCTCAATGGTCCGTTCCAGGCGGTAGCGGCTGGAAAAGAGCAGGGCTGGATGACCCTCCGCGTCCTGGACCAGGGTATTGAAGTACCGCTTTTTAAAATCCAAAAGGGCGTTTTTGTTCTGGCTGTCGATCCAGCGTACTGTGACGTACTGCATGGGCTCATAGGTGGCCTGCACCCCGTATTCTGCAGCCAGCCTGGCCGCTGTGACGTCGAACTGCAAGGCCCCCACAGCCCCCAGGATATAATCCCGGCCGTTCAGGGGCCGAAAGAGCTGAATGGCTCCTTCTTCTGTCAGCTGGTACAGTCCCTTGTCCAGCTGCTTGGCCTTGAATGGGTCCTTGAGGATCACCCGGCGGAAAAACTCCGGGGCGAAATTGGGTATGCCCTTGAACTTCAACGGCTCCTTGCTGGTCAGAGTGTCCCCGATGCGCAACGTGCCGTGGTTGTGGACTCCGATGATGTCTCCGGGCCAGGCGTCCTCCACTCCGGAACGGTCCTTGGCCATAAAGATGATGGCCTTGGACAGGGTCGTATTTTTGCCCAGGCGATGGTGCTTGACCTGCATCCCCCGCTGGAAACGGCCGGAACAAATGCGCACAAAAGCGATGCGGTCCCTGTGCTCCGGGTCCATATTGGCCTGAATCTTAAAGACCACTCCGGAAAATTCCTGCTCCTCTGGAGCAACCTCTCTGCTCTCCGCTTCCCTGGGCCGGGGGGGAGGAGCCAGACGGACAAAGGTGTCCAGCAGCTCCTGGACCCCGAAGGTGTTCACTGCACTCCCGAAAAAGACCGGCGTCTGCCGGCCCTCCAGATAGGCCTGGGTATCGAAGGGAAAACCGGCCCCCTCCAGGAGCTCTACGTCCTGACGCAGGCTCTCGGCGGCATGGGCTCCAAGCAGCTCTTCCAGCTTAGGATCGGACAGATCGGAAACAACAGCTGTCTCTTGAGGGCGGCTGCCTTTGGCCTCTGCAGGCACAAAAAAACGGACCTCGCCGTTTATCAAATCATAGACCCCTTGAAAAGCTTTGCCCATGCCGATGGGCCAGGTCAAAGGGACGGCCTGGATACCCAGGGTCTGCTCGATATCGTCCAAAAGCTCAAAAGGATCCCGGCCGTTGCGGTCCAGCTTGTTGATAAAGGTCATGATTGGTGTGGAACGCATGCGACAGACCTGCATGAGCTTCTCGGTCTGGGTTTCCACGCCCTTGACGCTGTCGATAACCATCAAAGCCGAATCCACGGCTGTGAGCACCCGGTAGGTGTCTTCGGAAAAGTCCTGATGGCCGGGGGTGTCCAGGAGGTTGATCTCGTATCCCTTATATAAGAACTTCATCACCGAAGAGGTCACCGAGATGCCCCGTTCCTGTTCCACGCTCATCCAGTCCGAGGTGGCATGCTTGCCGCTCTTTTTGGCCTT
>JBNJII010000018.1:0-47557 GCA_051749205.1 Thermodesulfobacteriota bacterium
TCTCTGCGGCCCTGGCGGCCCAGGGTAAAAACCGGATCGTGTTCCACGATGAGCAGTACGTCCGGATCAAATTCCCGGTCCTGCTTGGCCCGGACCAGGCCGTGCTGCAAGGCCAGGACCTCTGAATAGGCCTGTCGGCCGAGATCCTGGATTATGCACGGCCTTGTATCGGCCAGGTCTTCTTTCTTCATTTGTATTGCGCCAGGTGCATCAAACTGAGGTATAAGAATGTTCCGCCGGCCGCATCTATCCGGTCAGGCACGGATGCCTGGCGGCCATAGTCTCGTCCATGCGCCCGACCTTGGTCCTGCTCGGGGCCTTGTGCAATATGTCCGGATTTTCCCGGGCTTCCCGGGCAATGGTCTGCATGGCTTGCACAAAGCGGTCCAAGTCTTCCTTACCTTCGGTTTCCGTGGGCTCCACCATCATGGCTCCGGAGACCACCATGGGGAAATAGATGGTCGGAGGGTGGAAGCCGAAGTCAATGAGCCGCTTGGCGATATCCAGGGTGCTGACCTTGTTCTTTTCCTGCCAGACATCGGAGAACACACATTCGTGCATACAGGTTCGGTCATAGGGCAGGTGGAAAAAGTCCTTGAGCTGCTCTTTGATATAGTTGGCATTCAGGACAGCCAATTGGCTGACTTTTTTCAGTTCCGCCCCCATGCTCAGGATGTAGCTGGCGGCCTTGATCATCACCCCCACATTGCCGCAAAAGGTGTGCAGGCGACCAATGCTGTGGGGGAAGTCCGCGGACAAAACGTACCCCTGCTCCTCGCGCACCACTCTGGGTATGGGCAGATAGGGCTGGAGCATGGAGGTCACGCACACCGGGCCGGACCCTGGACCGCCACCGCCGTGGGGAGCGGCAAAGGTCTTGTGCAGATTGAGATGCAAGACATCCACCCCGATCTGGCCCATATCCACGATGCCCATCAAGGCATTGAAGTTGGCCCCGTCGCAGTAGACCAGCCCACCCTTGTCGTGAACCACTTGGGCGATATCCCGGATGTTTTCCTCGAACAGGCCCAGGGTATTGGGGTTGGTGACCATGATCCCGGCCGTATCCTCATCCATGAGCTCGGCCACGGCCTGGGCCGAGAGCACACCTTTGTCCGTAGACTTGACCGGAACGGTTTGATAACCGCACATGGCTGCACTGGCTGGATTGGTGCCGTGGGCTGTGTCTGGAATGAGCACTTTGCGCCGCTGCCGGCCCTTATCCTGGTGATAGGCATAGAAGATGCGCATCCCGGTGTATTCCCCGTGGGCTCCGGCCGCGGGCTGCAGGGTGACCTCGGGCAGACCGGTGATATCGGCTAAGTGGGTCTGCAGATCGTGCATAAGCTGCAATATGCCCTGGGCCATAGGAGCCGGGAGCAGGGGATGGGCCTGGGCGAATCCTGGCCTGGCGGCCTGTACTTCATTGATCTTGGGATTGTACTTCATGGTACAGGAGCCCAAGGGGTACGATCCGGTGTCCACCCCGAAGTTCCACTGCGACAGGCGGGTATAGTGGCGGACGACATCCAGTTCGCTCAGATCGGGCAGATCCGGAGCCGGGACCTTCAGTTCATCAGGCAAATCCGCTTCCGGGACGTCCCGGCGGGGGAGGGAAAAGCCGCAGCGGCCGTTCTGGCTTTTTTCCCAGAGCAGGGGTTCGTTCATGGTCAGACCGGAGGTTCCAGGGAGTGTGTAGGTATTCATGAGCAGACCTCCTTGACCAGGGTGTCCAGGTCCTGCTTGCTTTTGGTCTCGGTTGCGCACACCAGCATGTGTTCCGTCAGGTCGGGATAGTAGCGGCCAAGGGGCAGACCGGGCACGATGCCACGCTGTGTGCACCTGGCAAAGACCTCTTCCGCATCCCGGGGCAGCTTGACGACAAACTCGTTGAATCCAGGAGCTGCAAAAGGCAGGGAACATCCAGCGTTTAAAAGCCCCTGCTTGGCATATTCGGCCTTATCCCGGTTCAAGCGGGCCAGCTCCCGCAGCCCGCTTCCCCCGACAGAGGCCAGATACATGGCGGCTGTGGTCGCGCACAGCCCTTGGTTGGAACAGATATTTGAGGTGGCCTTTTCCCTGCGGATGTGCTGCTCCCGGGTGGCCAGGGTCAGAACAAAGCCCCGGTTGCCTTCGTGGTCCTGGGTCTGACCCACCAGGCGTCCGGGCAGGTTGCGCATGTATTTCTTCAAGGAGCAGAACATGCCCAATCCTGGTCCTCCAAAAGATTGGGAGATCCCCAGGCTCTGCCCCTCGCCGCAGGCGATGTCCACGCCCTGGCTACCGGGAGAAGGAAAAAGTCCGTAGGTCAGGGGTTCGGTGAATGCGGTGATGCACAAGGCCTGCCGGGAATGGGCGGCCTGGGCGGCTCCGGCCAGATCCTCGACGCAGCCGAAGAAGTTGGGGGACTGCACAGCCACAGCGGCCAGATCGTCCTGGGGCAGATTGGACAGGTCGGTGCGCCCGTTGTCAGTCCAGGGAAGCTCCACAATGGTAAAGCCCATGGGTTGGAGGTAGGTGGCCGCCACTTGCCGGTAATGGGGGTGAATGGCTGTAGACAGGGCCACTGTGGATTTCTTTTTTCCGATGCGCAGGGCCATGAGCAGGGCTTCAGCCAAAGCTGAGGCCCCGTCGTACATGGAGGCGTTGGAGATCTCCAGCCCCAGAAGGCGACTGGCCAGGCTCTGATACTCAAAGACGGCCTGCAGGGTGCCCTGGCTGACTTCCGGTTGATACGGCGTATAGGCTGTATAGAATTCAGAACGGGAGATCAGATGTTTGAGGCTGGCCGGAATATAGTGGTCATAGCTTCCGGCCCCGAGGAAGGACATGCTTTTTTGGCTGGGCCCCATGTTGGCGGCCAGGGCGGCCATATGGGTGTCCAGCTCCCATTCGGTCATGGGTTCCGGCAGGTTCAAGGGGGTTGTCCGTCGACAGTCTTGACTGATGGGAGAAAAGAGGGCGTCTAAGCTGTCTGCGCCAACCACCTTGAGCATGTCCCGGACTTCGCCGTCGGTGTGGGGCAGATATCGCATCACTTTTCTCCTTGGAGCAGTTCAAAATAGCCTTTTGTATCCAGCAAGGCATCCAGCTGGGTCGGATCGCTGGGGGTGACTTCCACCAACCAGCCCTGGCCGTAGGGATCTTGGTTGACCAGCTCCGGCTTTTCTTCCAGCTGACTGTTGATGGCCTTGATGGTTCCGGCCACAGGCATGTAGATCTCGGATACAGCCTTCACCGACTCCAGGGTCCCGAACTCTTCGCCCTGGCCGAACTCAGCTCCCTCTTCAGGCAGTTCCACAAACACAATGTCTCCGAGTTGATCCTGAGCAAAGTCGGTAATCCCCACCCTGACCGCATCGCCTTCCTTTTTCGCCCATTCGTGTTCCTGACTGTAGGCCAACTCCTCCGGAAGTATGATTTCGTTGAGTTCTTTCATGGCATGTCCTCCTTGATTCGTAAGCTTATAAAGACTCAAGCATCACAGCTAAAGGTTTGCGGGCGGTTCGGTCGGGGCGGATATCCTGAGCCACGGTCACTTCCAGCTTTCTGCGCTTGTCCTGCAGCTTCAGGGTGTCTCCGGGCTGGACTGACGAGGTGACCCGGACAAACCCGCAGCAAAGGCCCCTGGGCTTGAAATCCGCAGGGGCATCCGGGCTGGCCACGCTGTAGATCCGCCCCTCATGCCAGCCGATGCCCACATCAGTGGCACAGGTCAAAACCGTTCCTGCAGGCTCATCGTGGGCAGTCAGGACCTGAGAACCCGCACCGGCGCTGACCTTGCGCAAGTCTTGGCCCACAAAAGCCGCGGTCTGAGGTGCATCCTGCACATCCAAAAGGGCCTTGGCTCCAAGGAAGTCCTTGCTGAACCCTCGGCCTTTGGCAGTCCAGGGAAGGGCAAAGTCCCACGGGGTGTTCAGGAAAGGCCAGTCCCCAATGTCCTGATGGGACAGGGGCAGGACAGCTCCGGCCCGCAGCGAGTCCCGGGCGGCCAGCCCGCAGGGGATGAGACCGTCTGTCTGGCCGACGTCCATGATCAGGGACCAGGCAGAGACGAGATCCTGGGCCCGGACAAAGATCTCGAACCCGAACTCTCCGGTGTACCCGGATCTGGACATTAAAACAGGGGTGCCGTCTCTGAAGCGGGTATCGGTCTTGTCGGTCTGGATATGTCCATGGCTGGAAAAGTAGGGCATGCGGGCAAAGACCGAGTCCGGGTCCTTCAGCAGGCGGGACATGATCATTCCGGATCTGGGGCCCTGGATATCGATTTTGCCTATCTGATCGGTCAAGTCGGTTATTTGGGTCCCGCTGTCGGATACATGCTCCTGCAAATGGGCAGCGATTGTCGGTCCCATCCCGGCATTGACCACCACCATAAACAGCGCCTCTTCCAACTGGGTGATGATGGCGTCGTCGATGACATGCCCGCGGGAAGTGAGAAAGACTCCATAGACCATGCGGCCGGGTAGCAGAGGGGTTTGATCCCTGCCCAGGCAGGCCTGAAGATTCCGGGAGAAAGTGTATTGCAGCAGATCCCGGGCCAAAGAGCCACTGACCAGGACCACGGCCATGTGGCTGGTGTCAAAGAGTCCGGCCCGGGTCAAAACGGCCAAATGCTCGTCTTTGGCTGAAGAGTACCACAAGGGCATATGATAGCCGCCGAAAGAGGCCATGTTGGCTCCCTGACCGGCATGCCAGGAATGCAGGGGAGTGTGCTTTATATGGTCAGACATACAAGACCTCGTTTGGAACTCATGGTTTGAGTGTTCAGCTTTGCCTCCGGCAAATCTGAAATATTTTTTTGCCCCAAAGCGGGCAAAAAAGAAAAAATTTGCCGGAGTGATCGAGGATGAAACTGGTCATCAAGAGGGCTGGCCCTCGGAGAGACCGCCCTCCCCAAAAGACCACGAGCTGGGTTGCAACCGGCCGCCCTTGTCCCTCTTGATCAAACCTGCGGCCGCAGCAGAGGCGGCGCTGAAACCCGCTCTACAATATATACGGGACCTTGAGGTTGTATCCCTTGTAAACGACAAAAGTCTCCAAGGACTGCACCTCCTCGATCCTGGAGACTTCCTGGGCGTAGAACTCCTGTAGCCCGTACTCTTCGTTGAAGATGACCAAAAGGATGAGATCGTAGCGGCCAGTGACGACACTGACCGAGACCACACCTTTGACCAGGCTGAACTCCTCACCTTTCTTGAACATATCGGTGGTCTTGAGCTTGACTCCGATGATGACCAGCTGGTGGTGGGGGATGTGTTCAATGTCCACCTGTCCGTTGATATCCAGCAGGCCGGAGTCCATCATTTTGTTCACTCGGGACCGGACAGTGTTTTCGGTGATCTGCAGCCGGTCGGCAATCTTCTTGAAAGATTTACGGCCCTGGCGAAGCTCCTTGATGATGGAGAGGTTGATGTCGTCGATCTTGGCTTTGGGCATAGCTGTAAGTTCATATCCACGTTTTTCTGAATGAAATAGAACCGATTGCCAAAAATTGAGGCAATATTTTTTAAGACGCAGTACCAGGATGTGTCCCGAGATCGGGGCCGAGCCATGATGGAAAAGACATACACCCTCATCTTTTACTGTAACGTTGCCCAAAACCGGAAAATTGTCAATAAATACTTGTGAAATCATCAATAGATGGGCATAAAATTTTTCAAATGACAACCTAAGTCGATGCGGCAGAGTCCGGAGGCAGCCTATTGGATTTTGGTCCAAAATCGGGCATGATGCCGAGCCGGCAGGCGTCAATACAGGGAGGAGATATGTTCAAAGATCCAGTGGCCTTGGTTCAGCATAAAATGTTCACAGTCTGGCAGTGGGGGCTTTTTTTCTTCCGCTCTTTTCAACACGACCAGTGCCTGCTGAGAGCATCAGCTCTGACCTATACCACCGCCTTGTCCATTGTTCCTTTTCTGGCGGTGGCCTTTTCCATCTCCAAGGGCCTGGGGTTTCAAAACACGGAGTATATGCAAGAGATCCTGCTGCGGCTCAGTGCTGACCGGGAGCAGGTCGTCGAGCATATCATCAATTATATCAATCGCACGGATGTGGCCACTTTAGGGGGCTTTGGCGTGGTCTTGCTTTTTCTCACCGTCTTTACCCTCTTGGGGACCATTGAGCAGAGCTTCAACGCCATATGGGGCGTGCAGCGTCAGCGCAGTCTGGCCCGCAAGTTCTCGGACTATCTCTCGGTCACCCTGGTCTGTCCCCTCCTGGTCATTGTGGCCACCAGCTTTACCGCCTCCATGAAGAGTTCCAGCCTGGTTCAGTATATCCTCTCCTATACCTTATTCAGCACGGTGTATATCCTGATCTTGAAGCTCATGCCCTTCATTCTGGTCAGTGCGGCCTTGTTCTTCATGTATGTCTTTATCACCAACACCCGCCTGGGATTGGGCAGCACCCTGGCCGGCGCCTTTGTGGCCGGAACCTTGTGGCAGCTCAGTCAACAGACGTTTATTTCCTACCAGATCGGGGTTAGCAAATACAATGCCATATACGGAAGCTTCGCCCAGTTGCCGCTGTTTCTTTTCTGGCTGTACATCAGTTGGGTGATTGTTCTTTTGGGGGCCGAGATCAGCTTCTGCCTTTCCTCCTCCGGGGCGGCCAAGGAAGAAAATGAGCTCGGCGAGTTCAATCTGCAGAGCAAGGAGCGGCTGGGGCTGGCTGTGATCCTTTTGCTGGTGCGGCGGTTTATGGATCGGGAACCAGCCTACACTCCGGATGAGCTGGCCAAAGAGCTGGATATTCCATCCAAGCCGCTGACCAGGGTGCTCTCGGCCTTGGAGAACTTGGGCTTTGTGGCTTCCCTTTCCGGCAATGGCCAGTCCGGAGTGGTTCTTGCCGGATGTCCGCAGAACATCACTGCCCAAGAGTTCTTGCATGACTACAGCGCCTTCAGGGAGTCCGGGGACTTGGCTTTTTCCGGGCCGGACGGTCTGGTCCGCTATCTGCGGGAATCCAAGGCGGAAACAGAGAGTACAGGGCACAACATAAGCCTCGCCGATTTGTCCAAGCAGGTATACGCCCCCTGAGGCCGGGCCAACATACTCAAGCGGGTTTCACCCGCAAACCAGGGAACACAGAATTGAACTATAGGAGACAGCCAAGATGAGCATAACTGCTTTTGTTCTCCCTTATGTCTTTATTCTTATGACCGTGAACCGTGAACTTTGAGCCTTAAAGGTTGTACAGCATGCGTTTTCGACATTTCATTTTGCATTGTGTGGGTCTGGGGGCAGCTTTAGGAGTGAGCCTGGACGCCTTTTTGCAAATTACCCAGGCAGAAGGGCTGTGTCAGACCCAGTCCTGCCAAGCAGTGGGTGAATATGTGCGTTTTGGAGAGACGGTCCTGCTCATTGCAGGAGCGGTTTTTTTCTGGTCCTTGTGGCTGCTCTTCTTTTTGGCTACTCGGCTGAATCGGCCCTTCATCTGGCATCTGGCCGCATTGGCTCTCTTCGGCGCCCTGGCTTTTGACGGCGGTCTTCTGGGCTATCAGTTCATGGGCCTTCAGATGCAATGCTGGTTGTGCATCGGGGTGGGTGTGGCCTTGGCGGCCAATCTGTTCAGCCTGGCCTGGGTGCGCCAGGCCTGGATGATAGCCTGTATCGGCCTGGTGGTCTGGATGGGAGGCTTTGCCGCCAACTCCACCCTGAATATCATCCCTCAGGCCCCGCAACTGGCCCAAACCGCATTTGTTTCCCAGGAAACTGCAAACCAGGACGCCCGTATTCAGGGGTATCTTTTTTTCAGCCTTCATTGCGGGCACTGCATGGAGATCATCGTCAACTTGGCCATGCACGGAAAGGGCAAAGTGGACTGGCATTTATGCAGCTTGGACAGCTCCTCCCGGGATATGCACAAGCTGGCCTGGATCAAAAAGCAGGTGGATCAAGGGGCCGATCCCTTTGCCCAGGTCCTCAAAGCCAAACAAATGTCCAACCTGCCCATGGGTCAGGTCCCCCAAGATGTGCAGGAGGCTGTGCACCGGGCCAAGGACTTCTTTGCCCACCGGAAATACCGGGGAGTGCCCAAGCTCTTCGTCGATATGGGGCAGGGCCAAGAGTTGATTTTGACCGGCAGCAGCGGCATCGCCCGGTTTCTGGTGGAGCGGGATGTGGTCAGCAGGTGGATGGAGCCCAAGGAATTGCGCTCGCAGTACTAACCTTTTGCATGCGACCTCAGCCCCTATTTTGATTCCGTCCAGGACAACTCCGGAGGGTCTTGGGGATGGACATCAATTTCTTGGACCACACTTTTGGAGGTGCCCACGCGGACTGTCACCGCCTCCTGGCTGTGGGCTGCCTTGGAGGAAAAAAGGGCCATACACCTGGCTGCATCCCGGATCACCGTCTCGGACCAAGGCCCTGAGGCCTGGCGTCCCAGAGCCAGAGGTCCGGGCAGGGAAGACAGCTTGAATACCAGGTCCTGGGGCTCGACAATGTCGGCCAGGCTTTCGTTGTCTGCCTTGTTCCGGCCGATAACCAACCAGAAGCCGTTGGCCCAATACTGTCGGCCTACGGTGGCCAATTGAAAATCCTGGGTTCGGGGCGGAGTGAGGTGCTCCAAAAGGGGCCGAAAACGCTTGACGTGTTCCGGATCGGTAAGCAGGCATCCCCCGGCTGGCGTAGGGACTTCCGGAAGGCAAAACCTCTGGGCCAAGCGCAGCTGATCTTTGCGTCCCCGGCCTTTGATCTCCAGGAGCTGATCCCTGTCCACTAGATTGTGTTTTTCTACTTCGGTCTGGGGCAAAAGCTTGCCGCTCAAGGGGCGGATAAGGATGTCCTGCACCCCTGCCTCGCGGTGAATGATGTGTAATGCGTCCCGGCGCTGGGACATTGGGCGCTGGCCCAGGACCTCCCCGGTAGCCAGAAATGCGGCCTGAAAACTGGGCAGCATGGCCTTGGCCTTGCTGAGCATGAGGATCTTGCAGTCCACACAAGGGTTGAGGTGCTTGCCCCAGCCAAAGCGGGGACCCTGGGTCACCAGGCGGACGAAATCGTCGCTTATGTCAGTGGCCATGATGTCTACTTTGTACATCTCCCGCCAAGCGGCCAACTTGTCCGGCCGTCCGAAGAAAGGACTGACAAAATGCAGGCCAAGAGGCCGCACTCCTTGCTCTTGCAGGACCTTGCAGGCCAGGATGCTGTCCAGTCCACCGGAAAAAAGGACCAAGCAATCGTACGAGCTGT
Organism: Thermodesulfobacteriota bacterium; assembly: GCA_051749205.1. Lineage (GTDB taxonomy): Bacteria > Desulfobacterota > Desulfovibrionia > Desulfovibrionales > Desulfothermaceae > Desulfovermiculus. The sequence continues at coordinate 9,201 of JBNJII010000018.1, forward strand.
GCATGTCCTCAAGTCTATCCCAGCTTGAACTCAGGGGCAAGGTGTATTGCCCTTGCCCTGTGGATCTGCTAAAAAATGCTTTTGTCCGCAATTCTTCGCATCAAGCCAAGCCATTTACCTGGAGTTTCCATGGCCCGTAAACAGAATCAGGGGTCGGAAGACCTGCGCAAAGAAGCCCTGAAGACCGCTTTGACCACCATTGAGCGCAAGTATGGCCAAGGGTCGGTTATGTTTTTATCCGACGAGGCCCATCAACGGGTCCCGGTCATCCCCACCGGCAGCATCGGGCTGGACCTGGCTTTGGGGGTGGGCGGTATTCCCCGGGGACGGGTGATCGAGATCTACGGCCCGGAGTCCTCGGGCAAAACCACTCTGGCCCTGCAGATCCTCAGCGAAGCCCAGAAATTGGGTGGAACTGTGGCCTTTGTGGACGCAGAGCACGCCATGGATGTGAGCTATGCCCACCGCATCGGGGTCAAAACGGAAGAGCTCCTCGTTTCCCAGCCGGATTATGGAGAGCAGGCCCTGGAGATCTGTGACCTCCTGGTTCGTTCCGGGGCTGTGGACGTTATTGTGGTCGACTCTGTGGCCGCCCTCATCCCCCAGGCAGAGCTGGAAGGGAGCATGGGCGAAACTCAGGTGGGCGGACAGGCCAGACTTATGTCCCATGCCATGCGCAAGCTGACCGGGTCCATCCACCGGTCCAAGACGTCGGTTATTTTCATCAATCAGATCCGCATGAAGATCGGCATGACTGGCTACGGGAGCCCGGAGACCACGACAGGAGGGAATGCCCTGAAGTTCTACGCCTCGGTTCGAGTGGATATCCGCAAGATCCAGTCCTTAAAGGATAAGGACGAGGTCTACGGCAACCGGGTCCGGGTCAAGATCGTCAAAAACAAGGTGGCCCCCCCCTTTCGGGAGGCCCAATTCGATATCTTGTACGGAACCGGAGTATCCAGGGAAGGAGAGCTTCTGGACCTGGGCATCCAGCACGGGGTGGTGGACAAGAGCGGCTCCTGGTACGCCTTTGGTTCTGAACGTCTGGGCCAGGGCAAAGAGAATGTGCGGGCATTCTTGCAGGAACATACCGATATCCGGCAGTCTATCGAGGACCAGCTTCTGGAGCGCCTGGGCATGAAGGAGCCCACGGAGACGGAAGACAGAGGACAGAAGACTGAGGATCGAGAAAAGACGGCAGAGGATGGCGGCCAGAAGATTGAGGGATAAGGCCGAAGTCAAAAGTCCAAAAAATATTTCAGATTTGCCGGTGCAAAACTGAATAGTCAAAAAAGCTTATGACCACAGGGAGTTCAATGTGATCAGCGCGGCCGAGATTCGACGCTCATTTCTGGATTTTTTCGCTCAGCAGGGCCATCAGATCGTGCCCAGTTCCCCGCTCATCCCCAAGGATGATCCCTCCTTGCTGTTTACCAATGCGGGCATGGTCCAGTTCAAAAAACTGTTTCTGGGCCAGGAGCAGCGTCCCTATCAGCGGGCGGTCACCTCGCAGAAATGCCTGCGGGTGGGAGGTAAGCACAACGACTTGGAGAATGTGGGCCGCACGGCCAGGCACCATACCTTTTTCGAGATGCTGGGCAACTTCTCCTTTGGGGATTACTTCAAGGAACAGGCCATTGCCCTGGCCTGGGAGTATCTGACCAAGGAGCTGGGCCTGGCCCCGGAGAGGATGTACGCCACTGTGTACAAAGACGACGACGAGGCCATCGATTTGTGGCAGAAGGTGGCCGGACTGCCCCAGGAGCGCATCTACCGTCTGGGGGAGAAGGACAACTTTTGGTCCATGGGGGACACCGGCCCCTGTGGCCCCTGTTCGGAAGTGCACTACGACCAGGGGGAGCATATGGCCTGCGGTCCGGATTGCCAAATCGGGGTCTGCGAGTGCGACCGCTTTCTGGAGATCTGGAACCTGGTCTTTATGCAGTACGATCGGGATGAAGCCGGAAACATGAATCCGCTGCCCAAGCCGAGCATCGACACCGGCATGGGCCTGGAGCGTATCGCAGCCGTGTGCCAGGGGGTATACTCCAACTTTGATACCGACCTGTTCACCGGGCTGATTCAGAGCATGGCCTACAAGTCCGGAGTGGAATACAAAGTGGATGCGGATACGGATGTGGCTTTGCGGGTGATTGCCGACCACTGCCGGGCGGTACCCTTCATGATCGCAGACGGCATTTTGCCGGCCAATGAGGGACGGGGATATGTCCTGCGCCGCCTGATCCGCCGCGCCTTCCGTTTCGGTCGCCTTTTGGGGCTCACGGACCCCTTCCTGCACGAGATATGCGGCCAGACCGTGCGGGAGATGGGCGAGGCCTATCCGGAGTTGCAAAAGACCGGAGACTTCATGGACAAGGTGGTCTTTCAGGAAGAGGAGAACTTCAGCCGCACTCTGGACAAGGGCCTGTCCATGCTCGAAGAGGAGCTTGACGAACTGAGCCGTTTTGGCAAGGAACTGGTTCCTGGCCAAACGGTTTTCAAGCTCTACGATACCTTTGGTTTTCCAGTGGACATCGTCAAGGACGTGGCTGAAAAGCTGGGTTTCCAAGTAGATGAACCCGGCTTTGAACAGCTCATGCAGGAGCAGCGGCGGCGGTCCAAGGCCTCCTGGTCAGGCAGCGGAGAGATCGATCTGGCTTCCAGCTTTTCCGCCTATCTGGAAGCGGGCTGGAAAACGGAGTTTGTTGGCTATGACTGCTTGCAGTCTTCCAGCCGCATTGTGGGGCTTATGAGCCTGGAGGGTCAGGACATCGGCCGGGTGGAGGCCGGAGAGCGGGCCTATGTGATCACGGCCAGGACCCCGTTTTACGGCGAATCCGGCGGCCAGGTCGGTGACAGCGGATACATATTGGGAGAGGAAGGCTTGGCCCGGGTGACGGATACCATGCGCCCGGCCAGTGATTTCATCGTCCATCTGGTTTCGGTGAAAAAAGGCGTTCTTGCTCAGGACCAGGAAGTGAACCTGCATGTGGAGGAAGGGCCCAGGATGGCCACAGCCCGCAATCATACCTGCACCCATCTGCTGCATGCAGCCCTGCGTTCGGTTTTGGGCCAGCATGTCAAGCAATCCGGCTCCCTGGTGGGGCCGCAGCGGATGCGTTTTGATTTTACCCATATCCATCCCTTGACCGAAGATGAGCTGACGGAGATAGAGAACCAGGTCAATGCGGCCATAATGGCCGATATCTCTTTGAACAAAGAAGTCATGCCCTTTGAGCGGGCCAAACAGGAAGACGCTCTGGGCCTGTTCACGGAAAAATACGCCGACGAGGTCCGGGTGGTCAGCGTTCCCGGGGTGAGCAAGGAGCTGTGCGGCGGGACCCATCTGGAGAGCACCGGGCAGGCCGGGAGCTTCACCATTGTCGCCGAAACCGGGATTGCCAGCGGAGTGCGGCGGATCGAAGCGGCTACTGGATGGAACGCCTTGGAGCTGTACAGGCAGCAACGCAAGAATCTGGAGAGTGCTGCCGCCAGCCTGCGGACACAGCCGGAAAATCTGGCTGAGAAGGTTTTAGAGCTCCAAGAGCAGGTCAAGACCCTGCACAAAGAGAAAGAGGCCCTCCAGGCCAGTCAGCTCAGCGGAAATACTCAGGATGTGATGCGCGAAGTTCAGACCATCAACGGCATATCCACCCTGGCTTTGGCCCTGGACCTTCCTCCAGGAGCGGGGATGAAGAGCCTGAGGTCCATGATGGACGATTTGCGGAGCAGGATGCAGTCCGGAGTCATTTTGCTGGCTACCCCCAATGGGGACAAAGCCAACCTGTTGCTTTCCGTGAGTGCGGACCTGCATGAGCGGTTTACGGCTCCGGATCTCATCGACCACGTAGCCTCGGAGGTGGGGGGCAAGGGCGGCGGCCGTCCGGACCTGGCCCAGGCCGGAGGCAATGATCCTTCGGGAATAAAGCGGGCTGTGGCCAAGCTCAAGGATATCTTGGCCGGAGAGGGCGCAGAGAGCAACTGAATCTGAACTCTTGATAAGCCGCACGTGCAGCACCCCTGGAAGGCGAGGTGCCCGTATGCAGCAGGGATGCACTTCGTCCTTCCCAGCCCGGGAGGCTGAGCATGGCACACTCTTAACACCGTGGGGCTATAACGTGCTGAAAGAATAAGGTTTCAGAGTCATCATCCCAACCACCCCTGCCCCTCCTTGCCAAGGAGGGGACTCCAGGGGTGGTTGAATAATGACAATTACCTGAGCCCACGGTGTTAGGTGTGTATAAAGACCAGCCCGGAAGGAGAGGGCATGCGCCTGTCAGATTGAGGCGTGCGCTGATGACGGGCTTTTCACATATCCAATGACAGCAAGCGAGTACATATATATGCAGTGTTATTTGGGTGTTAAGTTTCGCCTGCAAGGACAGATCTACTTTTTCTACGCCCAGGAAGATGCAGCCGCAGCCCAAGTCAAGGATTGGGTCCTGGTGACCACGGAGGAAGGCCCGGGACTGGCCCACGTGGCAGTGGTGCAGGATGATCCTCCCCCGGGGATCTCCCCGGAGGAAATCAAGACCGTGGACCGCTTGGCCACAGCCGAGGATTTTCAGTCCCAGGTGCACAACGAAGAACTGCGCAAGGAGGCCTTGACCTATTGCCGGGAGAAAATCCGGGAGCTGGGTTTGGACATGAAACTGGTGGACGTAGAGGTCCGCTTTGATCAAAGCAAGATCGTGTTCTACTTCACTGCTCCGGCCAGGATTGACTTCCGGGATTTGGTCAAGATCCTGGTTTCCAAGCATCGGACCAGGATCGAGCTGCGGCAGATCGGAGTCAGGCACGAGGCCCAGATCCTGGGCGGCATCGGAAATTGCGGCCGGATTTGCTGCTGTCATTTGTTCATGCGCAAGTTCGATCCGGTGACCATAAAAATGGCCAAGGAGCAGCAGCTCTTTCTGAATCCATCAAAGATATCCGGCGCGTGTGGAAGGCTCCTCTGCTGCCTGAACTTTGAGCGCGAGCAGTATAAGGATTTCCAGCGGCGGTGCCCCAAGATCGGCAAGTGGTATGAAACCCCGAAAGGGGATGTGAAGGTGCTGCGGGCGAACATGTTCCGCGATTCACTGATTGTTGATGCCGGAGAAGGGGAAAGGGAGATCACCCTGGCCGAATGGAACGATCTGCTGCAGGGCGATGATCAGGGGCAAGCGGACCAGGTCTTTGAAAGTACCTCCGGACACCAGCGCGGGGGACGGAAGAAAAGCCCTGAGCCAAGACCAGGCCCGGCAGAGGCCAAAGGCGAGGTGCAGGAGACAGAACCACCCCCAGCTGATTCCGGGACAAAGGCGGATACCGGATCCAGCCCGGAAAAGGAACAAGGGCCCAAGAAGCGATCTCCAGGCCCGGCCGGGCCGTCTCGCAAAGGGAAGGGCAAGACGGGGGGGCCTCGGTCCATGAAGGGCAGGGGAAAAAAGAAAAAGCAAGAAAAATAAGGAAGAGTGGCAGTGACCAGTTTCTATGTGACCACCCCGATCTATTATGTCAACGCCAACCCGCATTTAGGGCACGCCTACACCACCATCCTGGCGGACACTGTGAATCGATTCCATAAGCTCCTGCAAGAAAAAACTTTTTTCTTGACCGGCACCGATGAGCACGGAGACAAGATCATGCAGGCCGCAGAGGCTCAAGGTCAGGATCCGCAGAGCTATGTGGACAGGGTCAGCGGGATGTTTCAAGAGCTGTGGCCTCAGCTGGCCATTGCCAACGATCAGTTCATCCGCACCACGCAAAATAAGCACATCAAGACGGTGCAAAAGTTTTTGCAGATGGTCTATGACAACAAAGACATCTACTTTGGGGAATACGGTGGGCATTATTGTTTCGGGTGCGAACGCTTTTATACCGAAAAAGAGCTGGTGGACGGTCTGTGTCCGGACCATCAAAAAAAGCCGGAGTATATTCAGGAAGCCAACTATTTCTTTCGCATGTCCAAGTACCAGGATTGGCTGCAAAAACACATAGAAGACAATCCGGACTTTATACAGCCCAAACAGTATCGAAGCGAAGTCCTGGCTATGCTCCGGGAGCCCTTGGACGATCTGTGCATTTCCCGTCCCAAAACCAGGCTGACCTGGGGTATCGAGCTCCCCTTTGATCAGAGGTACGTGACCTATGTGTGGTTCGACGCCCTGATCAATTACATAACCGCCCTGGACTGGCCGGATGGAGAAAGATATCAAACCTTCTGGCCCGCAGCCCACCATGTGGTGGCCAAGGATATCTTAAAGCCCCACGCTATATTCTGGCCCACAATGCTCAAGGCCGCGGGCCTGCCTCCCTACAAAGGGCTTCGGGTGCACGGGTACTGGAAAGTGGATGAAGCCAAGATGTCCAAGAGCCTGGGCAATGTGGTCGATCCCCTGACCATGCGGACCAAGTACGGTTTGGACGGTTTTCGCTACTTTGTGATGCGCGAGATGCATTTCGGCCATGACGGGAGCTTTACTGAGCCGGCTATGGTCAACCGTTTCAACGCCGATCTGGCCAACGATCTGGGCAATCTGTTCAATCGGTCCCTGGCCATGACCCACAAATACTTCCAGGGTGCGGTTCCGGAAGGCAAAGAGATGAGCCCGGAGGATAAGGACCTGATAGAGCTGGGGAACAAGGCCCTGGGCGAATACATGGATCATTTCCAAGGCTTTCAAGTGGCCCAGGCCCTGGAGGCCTTCTGGGAGTTTGTCCGCGGGGTGAACAGGTATATCGACAGCATGGCTCCGTGGGTCCTGAAGAAAGAAGGCCATGGGGACCGGCTGCAGACGGTTATGGCCATGGTCTTGGCTTCTCTGCGGCGCATTGCCCTGGCTGTGTGGCCGGTGATGCCTGAGGCCGGGGAGAAGATGCTCGTTCAGCTGGGGCAAAATATGGATCCCCGGGAGGCGGATCTGGGGGCGGAAAGCCGGGAGTGGATCATGCTGGCCCCGGGCACCGAGGTGGCCAGGACCTCCAATCTCTTTCCCCGCCAGGAGCTGGATATAAAGGAGGAGGGGACAGTTCCCGCCCAGACCACGAAGGGCACGGACAGCAAAGAGAACATAAAGGGGCAGAGTTCATCAAAGATCCAGGAAATCGAATTCACCGATTTTCAGAAGCTGGATTTACGGGTGGGAACCGTAATGGAGGCCGAGGCGGTGCCCAAGGCGGACAAGCTGCTCAAGCTCACGGTGGATGTCGGAGAGGATGTTCCCCGGCAGATCGTTGCCGGATTGGCCCGGGATTTTTCACCTGCCGATATCTCCGGCCGCCAGGTGGTGGTGGTCACAAACCTCAAAGCCCGCAAAATGCGCGGGGTCCTGTCCCAGGGTATGGTCCTGGCTGTTCACGATGCACAGGGACTGCGCCTGGTTGGGCCCAGTGCTGAGGTCCAGGCCGGGAGCCGGGTGAGCTGAAAAAACGGGTTCAGATGTGCCCCGACACATCTGAACCCTTTTTTTTACCCCTTTATACAGGCCAGGGGGGTGACTCGGGCCACCTTGCGGGCCAATCCGGCCCGATGGGTGCTCTCCACCACTGCATCCACATCCTTGTAGGCCAAGGGGGCCTCTTCGGCCGCTCCCCGCTTGCTGGCTGTGCGGACAAGAATTCCCTGCCGGGCCAGATCGTTGATCACCCCTTGACCCTTCCATCTCTTGGAGGCCTTTTTCCTGCTCATGCTCCGTCCAGCTCCATGACAGGCCGAACTCCAGGCCAAGCCCTCTCCGGCCTTGTTGCCGGCCAGGATATAGGAGTGTGAGCCCATTGTTCCACCTATGAGCACCGGCTGTCCGATGTCCCGGTAATGGGCCGGAATCTCCGGATGCCCGGGACCAAAGGCCCGGGTGGCTCCTTTGCGGTGTACATACAGGGCGGTGGATCGGCCGTTGACTTCGTGCTCTTCGATTTTGCAGGTATTGTGGCTCACATCGTAGAGCAAGGGCAGATGGGCCTCCGGCAGAAGACGGGCAAAGCTCTCCCGGACCAGATGGGACAGGATCTGTCGATTGGCCAGGGCGCAATTGATACCGCAGACCATGGCCTGATAAAAGTCCTGGCCCTCCTGGGAGCGGATAGGGGCGCAGACCAGCTCCCGCGCCGGGAGGGCCAGCTTGTACTTGGATGCCGCCCGGCCCAGGGTCTGGATATAGTCGGTTCCTATCTGATGGCCCAAGGCCCTGGAGCCGCAATGGATAGACACCAGGACGTCGTCGACTTTCAGGCCGAAAGCAGAGGCCGCGGTCTGGTCGTATATACTATCCACCACCTGGATCTCCAGGTAATGATTTCCGCTGCCCAAAGTGCCCATTTGCTTGTGTTGGCGTTCTTTGGCCTGGGAGCCGACCTTGTCCGGGTTTCCTCCGGGAGTGCGGCCGTTGTCTTCAATATTGGCCAGATCCTCCGACCAGCCGTAACCTTGCCCCACAGCCCAGGAGGCTCCCTCCTCCAAGACCCGGTCCAGCTTGTTCTTGCTCAGGGCAATTCCGCCTTTGGAGCCTACTCCGGCGGGTATACGCCGAAAGAGAAGCTCGGTCAGCTCTTCCAGATGGGGCTGGATATGAGCCCGGGTCAGATTGGTGTGCATGCTGCGCACACCACAGGAGATATCGTAGCCAATGCCCCCAACGGAGATGATCCCGTCCTGGTCCGGATCAAAGGCGGCAACTCCCCCGATGGGAAACCCGTATCCCCAGTGGGCGTCCGGCATGGCCATGGAGGCCTGGACAATGCCCGGAAGACAGGCCACATTGGCCGCCTGCTCCAGGACAGTGTCTTCTATGTGCTGTATAAGGGACAAGGCCCCGAAAAATACAGCCGGGACGCGCATGCCTTTCTGGGGCGGCAGCTCGAAGCGGCATTCCCCAACGGCTTTCAGGTCAGTGCTTTTCATGTATACCACCTCGTGCAGAGATTGGCCCGTGGAATAGGCGGGATGCACAGCCCAGAAAATGCCTCCAGCCACACGAGGAAGAGGTGACCAGACTGCTTCCCGGTCACCCAAGCAAGGAATGCCTATTCGACATTTTGGATCTGCTTATCAGCTCAGAGGCTGGACCAGAATATAATCTGCTTCGTTATTGCGCAAGGAGAGGGTGAAGTCGTTGATCTTCAAGGCCACCGGATCCCTGAGTGGGGCCCGGCCGATGACCGTGACCTCCACACCCGGAACCAGCCCCATGTCCCTGATTCGACGACCGAGCTCCCCTTGGGCCTTTAAGGAGATAATTTTGGCCCGTTGATTGAGATGGAGTTGGCGAAGGCCAATAGCGTTTTGGTTCATAGACGGCTCATTCTTGTTGTGTACATAAAGAAAGGCAGACCAAAGGGCCTGCCTTGTACAGCTCATTGAAAGTGTTCCAGGACAGGATCAATCCGAGGTAAAGGCCAGGATCTTGGAAGCCAGGCCCTGTCCCAGAACCAGCTCCGAGTTGCGCACCTTCATGCGGCAGGGACCTCCGCCGCAGGAAGTGATCTCTATGCTGGTCCCCGGAGTCAGGCCCATGGCGTAGAGCTTGGAGCGGGCTCCGCCCCCGGCATTCAGGGAAGAGATGGTTACCTTGCTGCCAGACGGAAAATGATTTAAAGGAAGAGCACTCATACGCGCACCCCTCATTGAAGAATGGTTTGCCAAGTTTGGAAGACCTAATTCTTATAAGGGGATCAATTCCTTCTGTCAAGGGAGATTTTGCACGTCTTGCTCCCTGAACGGGAATGAAGTACACATCGGACCGGAAAGGAGTCCAGCCAAGAGTCATCCGCAATCAACCAAAGTACTGTGAGAGTTATGCCCAAACGGACCGATCTGAAACGCATCATGCTCATTGGTTCCGGGCCGATCATTATTGGTCAGGCCTGCGAGTTCGATTATTCCGGGACTCAGGCCCTGAAGGCCTTGAAAGAAGAGGGCTATGAAGTGGTCCTGGTCAACTCCAATCCAGCCACAATCATGACCGATCCGGAGCTGGCCGACCGTACCTATCTGGAGCCCATCACGCCGGAAGTGGTGGCCCAGATCATCGCCAAGGAACGCCCGGACGCTCTGCTGCCTACCTTGGGAGGACAGACCGGCCTGAATACGGCTGTGGCCGTGGCTGAGCAGGGAGTTCTCCAGGAGTACGGCGTGGAGCTCATCGGGGCCTCTCTCCCGGTTATCCAGAAGGCGGAGAGCAGGATGCAGTTCCGCCAGGCCATGGAAAACATTGGGCTGCAAGTGCCCAAAAGCGGTATTGCCCAGACCCTGGAGCAAGTCCGCTCTTTTGGGGAGTCCCTGGATTTTCCGATTATTATCCGACCGGCTTATACTCTGGGTGGAACCGGGGGCGGAGTGGCCTACAATAAAGAGGAGCTGGAGGCCATAGCCAGACAGGGCATGGCGGCCAGCATAACCTCGGAAGTCATGCTCGAAGAGTCCCTGCTGGGTTGGAAGGAGTTCGAGCTGGAAGTCATGCGGGACAACAACGACAACTGCGTGATCATCTGCTCCATTGAAAATCTGGATCCCATGGGGGTCCACACCGGGGACTCCATAACCGTGGCCCCGGCCCAGACTTTGACTGACCGCGAGTATCAGTCCATGCGGGACGCCTCCTTGGCCATTATGCGCGAAATCGGGGTAGAAACCGGGGGATCCAATGTGCAGTTCGCCATCAATCCGGGCAACGGACAGATGATGGTTATTGAAATGAATCCCCGCGTATCCCGCTCTTCGGCCTTGGCCTCCAAGGCCACCGGTTTTCCCATTGCCAAGATCGCGGCCAAGCTGGCGGTTGGCTACACCCTGGATGAGCTGCCCAATGACATCACCAGAGAGACAGTGGCCAGCTTTGAACCCTCCATCGATTACTGCGTGGTCAAGATTCCCCGGTTTACCTTTGAGAAATTCCCCAGAGCGGAAGATATGCTGACCACCTCCATGAAGAGCGTGGGGGAAACCATGGCCATTGGGCGGACCTTCAAGGAAGCCCTGCAAAAGGGGTTTCGCTCTCTGGAAATCGGCATGCCCGGCCTGGGCAAGGACTTTCAATCCTTGGGCACGGACCCGGAGTTGATCCGGAGCAAATTGCGGGTGCCCAACTCCCAGCGTCTCTTGTATCTGCGCCAGGCCATTTGGGAAGGGTTCACGGATGCGGAGATCTTTGAGCTGACCCAGATTGATCCCTGGTTCTTGACCCATATTCGCCATCTGGTGGCCTTCGAGAGTTGCCTGGTGGAGACCGCAGCCCAAGGCCCAAAGTGGAGTCCTCAAGGCCCCCTGGGGGAACTGTTTCGGGAAGCCAAAGAGATGGGCTTTTCCGACCAACAGCTGGGTATCATTTTCCAGCGCACAGAGGAGGAGGTCCGGGATCTGCGCACAGCCATGGGCATCCTGCCCACCTACAAGCTGGTGGATACCTGCGCGGCCGAGTTTGAGGCCTACACCCCCTATTTCTACTCTTCCTACGAACAAGAAAACGAGGCCCGGAGCACAGAGGCCAGAAAGGTGGTCATCCTGGGAGGAGGGCCGAACCGCATCGGCCAGGGGATCGAGTTCGACTATTGCTGTGTGCACGCCTCCTTCGCCCTGCGGGACATGGGAGTGGAATCGATTATGATCAACTCCAACCCGGAGACTGTGAGCACGGACTACGACACCTCCGATCGCCTCTACTTCGAGCCCCTGACCCTGGAGGATACCTTAAACATCATCGAGCAGGAGCAGCCGGAGGGAGTGATCGTACAGTTCGGCGGCCAGACTCCTCTGAACCTGGCCGTCCCTTTGCTTGACAACAAGGTTCCCATTCTGGGCACCTCACCGGACAGCATCGACCGGGCCGAGGACCGGGAGCGTTTTCAGGATCTGCTGCACATCCTGGATCTCAAACAGCCGGAAAACGGGACCGCGGTTTCCGAGGACGGAGCCTTGGCCATAGCTACTCGAATAGGATATCCCCTGGTGGTCCGGCCGTCCTACGTCCTGGGGGGCAGGGCCATGGAGATCGTCTACGACGAGCAGGATCTCATCAACTACTTCCGGGAAGCTGTGGTCATTTCCCCGGATCATCCCATCCTCCTGGACAAGTTCATGGAAAACGCCATTGAGATCGATGTGGATGCGGTTTCCGACGGCGAGGATACCTATGTGGGCGGTATTATGGAGCATATCGAAGAGGCCGGGATCCACTCCGGAGACTCGGCCTGTGTACTCCCGCCGCATACCATAGGTCCGGACATGATCGAGGAGCTCAAGCGGCAAACCAGGGCCCTGGCCAGGGAACTGCAGGTCAAGGGGCTTATGAACATCCAGTTCGCAGTCAGGGATGAAGATATATACATCCTGGAGGTCAATCCGCGGGCTTCCCGGACCGTCCCCTTTGTGAGCAAGGCCACCGGGGTTCCCCTGGCCAAGCTGGCCACCAGGGTGATGATGGGCGAGCGCCTGCGGGATATTGACCCCTGGTCCCAGCGCAAACACGGCTACCTGGCGGTCAAAGAGGCGGTTTTGCCCTTTAGCCGCTTTCCCGGGGTGGACACCCTGTTGGGCCCGGAGATGCGCTCCACAGGAGAGGTCATGGGTATGGACGCCTCCTTCGGCCTGGCTTATATCAAAAGCCAGCTGGCCGCCGGGCAGAAGCTGCCCATGCAAGGCACTGTGTTTATTTCCGTCAATGACCAGGACAAGGTGCACATGGTGGAGCCGGCCCGGATTTTCGCCCAGCTGGGCCTGCGCTTGGTGGCCACCACAGGCACAGCCGAATTTTTGGCCGGTCACGGCATCATTGCAGACACGGTGAACAAGGTCTACGAAGGCCGGCCCAATGCCATCGATCTGATCAAGAACAAGAGCATCGACCTGGTTATCAACACCTCCTCCGGAAAGTTGACCATCCGGGACTCGTCATCTCTGCGCCAAGCCACCATCTTATACAATCTGCCCTACACCACCACCTTGGCCGGGGCCAAGGCTATGGCCCAGGCCATGAGCGAACTGCAGGGCCGGGGAATGGATGTGCGCAGCCTGCAGGAGTATTACGGACATGCCTAAGGAATATTGCGGTCTCATGGGGATTTACGGCCATCCGGAAGCGGCCCGGATGGCGTATTTCGGCCTGTACGCCCTGCAGCACAGGGGGCAGGAAAGCGCCGGCATTGTGACCTGGGACGGAGATAGGCTGCGCGAACAGCGGGGCATGGGGCTGGTGGCCGATGTGTTCAGTGAACGGCATTTGGGACGCGAGCTCAAGGGCAACATAGCCATGGGGCACATCCGCTACTCCACAACCGGAGCCTCATTGCTGCGCAATGCCCAGCCTTTCTTGGTCCGTTTCCGGGACCTGCACATGGCCATAGCCCACAACGGCAATCTGGTGAATACCTATCAGCTGCGCAAGGAGCTGGAAGATCAGGGCTCACTGTTTCAAACCAGCATGGACAGTGAGATTATCATGCACTTGGTGGCCAAGAACCTGAACGGAAACAGCCTGGAAGAAGCCATCGCCTGCGCTTGCCGCCGGGTGCAGGGGGCCTACTGTCTGCTCATTCAAGCCAACTCCAAACTCATAGCTGTCCGGGATCCATGGGGCTTTCATCCCTTGGTTCTGGGCCGGGTGGGCGGAACCACTGTCCTGGCCTCAGAGACCTGCGCCCTGGATTTGCTGGAGGCGGAATATTTGCGGGAGGTACGGCCCGGGGAGATGGTGGTCATTGAAAACGGTCGGCTGTCCAGCATGCAGGCAGTAGAGTCCCCGCAGAAAAAGCCGTGTGTTTTTGAACTTATCTACTTCGCCCGGCCGGATTCCATTGTCTTTGGACACACAGTGTACACCTGCCGCAAGGACATGGGCCGAGCCCTGGCAGAAGAGGCCCCAGTCGATGCCGATTTCTGCATGCCCTTTCCGGATTCCGGGGTCTACGCGGCAGTGGGATATGCCCAGGCCTCGGGCCTGCCTTTTGAAAACGCCATGATCCGCAATCACTATGTGGGCCGGACGTTTATTCAGCCCTCCCAGGACATGCGCGATTTCGGAGTCCGAGTCAAGCTCAATCCGGTCAAGGAGATGATCAAGGGCAAGCGGATCGTGATCATAGAGGACTCCATCGTCCGGGGCACCACCATCCGAACCCGGATCAAGAAGCTGCGGGAGATGGGGGCCAAAGAACTCCATCTGCGGGTCAGCTGTCCGCCCATTTGTCATCCCTGCTATTACGGGATTGACTTTTCCTCCAAAGGGGAGCTCATCGCCGCCAATCATTCGGTATCGGACATTGCCAAATATATCGGCCTCGATTCCCTGCATTTTCTCAGTGTAGACGGACTGCGCCGGGCTGTGGGCGGAGAGCATGATTACTGTCTGGCCTGTTTTCAGGGCACCTACCCTGTGCTTCCCGAAGAGCATTACGGGAAGGCCAGGTTTGATTGACCCGGGTATAAAACGAGATCCTTATTCATATGAGCCTATCTAAATCCCACAGACCCAAAGCTCCCTCCCGGAACTGGCTGGAACTGGCCAAGGACGTCCTGAATACAGAGATCCAGGGCCTGGAGTTTGTACGCGACAACCTGGGCTCGGAGTTTGAACAGGCCGTGCACATCCTGGCCGGCTGCCAGGGACGGGTGGTGGTCACCGGTCTGGGAAAATCCGGGCTGGTGGGCCGAAAGATAGCGGCCACCTTGAGCAGTACCGGCACCCCGGCCAGCTTCCTGCATCCTGTGGAAGGAGCCCATGGAGATTTGGGCATGATCCGCCCTGGGGACGTGGTTTTGGCCATATCCAACAGCGGGGAGACCGATGAATTAAACGCCATCATCCCGGCCTTGCTCAACCTGGGAGCCCAGCTCATCGCCATGACTGGAACCCTTGACTCAAGCATGGGCCGGCTGTGCCATATAGCCTTATGCACCAAAGTGCCCAGGGAGGCTTGTACTCTGGGCCTGGCCCCCACGACGAGCACCACGGCCACCTTGGCCCTGGGCGATGCCTTGGCCGTGGCCTTGATCGAATGGAAGGCCTTTGGCCGGGAGGACTTTCACCGCTACCATCCCGGCGGCGACTTGGGCCGGCAGCTGGGACAAGATGTGCAATATTTGATGCATACCGGGAACATACCGGTTGTGGATACAGAAGCCCCCTTGGGCCGGGCCCTGGAGATCCTGGACCAGGGCTCTCTGGGGGCAGTGCTGGTTGTGGACCATTGTGGACGTCTTCGAGGCATCCTCACCGACGGGGACGTGCGCAGGCTGGTCTGCCGGACAGCCTATGACCTCAAGGGCAGGATAGAGGCATTCATGACCCGGGATCCGAAGTACGTCACCCTGGGGCAAAGGGGGGGACAGGTCCTGGATATAATGGAGAGAGGGGCCATCTTGGTCCTGCCGGTGGTGGACGAGGATATGGTCCTGCGCGGTGTGGTCCATATGCATGATCTGTTGGGCAAGGGCCGGCTGAGCTTTAACGGGCTGTCCCAAAACAGGTGATGACCGGGCTCGCACGCCCGCCCCAAAAAAACCAAACTCAATAAAGCTTATCTGATGCGTACATTCTTTCTGACCATCTCCATAGCGTTTGGGATCTTGCTCCTTGTGGGGCTGGGGGCCGGGGCAGGGCTGTACCTGTGGGCGATCAAGGACCTGCCTCAGGTGGAAACCGTGTCCGACTACAACCCCCCTTTAACCACCACAGTGTATTCTCAAAACGATAAGGTCTTGGGCTACTTGGCCCAAGAGAAACGCTTTTTGCGCCCCTTGGAGGACATGGCCGAGGTCGTGCCCAAATGCTTTCTGGCTGCCGAGGACCACGCCTTTTACGAACATGAAGGCATCGATCTCATGGGTATCCTGCGGGCGGCGGTCAAAAACTTCAAAGCCGGGTCCATCGTCCAAGGCGGGAGCACCATCACCCAGCAGGTGATCAAGGCCCTGCTTTTGACTCCCGAACGCAGCTACGAGCGAAAGCTCAAAGAGGCCATTTTGGCCTACCGTCTGGAAAAGAATCTGGACAAGAAAGAGATCCTGACCATTTACTTAAACGAGATATATCTTGGACACAGGGCCTACGGGGTAGAGGCCGCGGCCAGGATGTATTTCGGCAAGCACGTGGACGAATTGAATCTGGCGGAAGCGGCAATGCTGGCCGGATTGCCCAAAGCCCCATCCCTGTATGATCCGTACAAGAATATGGATTTGGCCAAGGCCAGACAGCGCTATGTCCTGGACCGCTTGCTGAATCTGGAGTGGATCGATCAAGAACGGTACACCAAGGCCCTGGATAGAGAAATCACTTTGGAGTCCATGCCCGATCCAACCTGGGAGGTGGGTGGATATTATCTGAAAGAGGTCCGCAAGTGGCTGGTGGATAAGTTCGGAGAAGAAAAGACTTATGCCGGAGGGCTGGAAGTCAAGACCAATGTGGATCTGGCCCATCAAAAGGCGGCTGAAGCTGCTGTCCAAAAGGGACTCATCGCATCCACCAAACGTCGGGGCTGGCAGGGGCCGGTATCCCGAGCCGCAGACACCAACGGCACTGTTCAACTCTCCAGGTTAGAAGAGGAAACTGATTGGGTACCCGAGGACTGGCAACTGGTCCAGGTGGATGCAGTGCAGACCGCCGGAGCGGAAGTGAGCTTTGGCAATCAGACCGGCTGGATCGACGTCTCCAGCATGGGCTGGTGCCGGGAGCCGAATCCTGAAAAAGCTCCGGAGAATGTCCCCCAAGTCAAGGACGCCCGGAAAGTTGTACAACCTGGAGATGTGGTCTGGGCTTCTGCCGAGCAGGAAGCAGAAGAGACCGAGAGCGGCCGTATCAGGCTCCAATTGCAGCAGCTTCCCCGGGTCCAGGGGGCCTTGTTCTCCATGGATCCCCAAAGCGGCGACGTGCTGGCTTTGGTCGGAGGATTTTCCATCCATTCCAGCCAATTCAATCGGGCCGTACAGGCCCAACGTCAGCCCGGATCGGCGTTTAAACCCATAGTCTACTCCGCAGCCCTGGACAATGGATTCACTCCGGCTTCCGTCCTTTTGGACGCCCCGATTGTGTTCACCGATCGATCCACAAACTCCACCTGGAAGCCGGAAAACTACGAGCGACGAATATTTGGCCCCACACTTCTGCGCACAGGCCTGGTCAAATCCAGGAACCTGGTCACCATCCGGGTGGCCAGGCAGATGGGGATCAATACGGTCATTGAGCGAGCCAAGAGCCTGGGCCTGCAGGCTGAATTCCCCCGGGACCTGTCCGTAAGTCTCGGGTCGGCGAATGTGACCCTTCAGGACCTTTGCCAGGCCTATTCCGCCTTTGCCCGCCATGGAAGCGTAGTCCGTCCCAGGCTCGTAAAGGAGGTGCATGGGCCCTGGGGCGATGAGCTGTATACGTCCC
This sequence comes from Thermodesulfobacteriota bacterium, assembly GCA_051749205.1. Classification (GTDB taxonomy): domain Bacteria; phylum Desulfobacterota; class Desulfovibrionia; order Desulfovibrionales; family Desulfothermaceae; genus Desulfovermiculus. The sequence goes on from JBNJII010000018.1 coordinate 26,543, forward strand.
AGCCGGAAAGTACAAAGGCTCTGAGTCCCCAAACCGCATACATCATCACCTCTTTGCTCCAGGATGTGGTCCAAAGCGGGACCGGATGGAGGGTCCGGGCCCTGGGCCGTCCGGTGGCCGGCAAGACCGGAACCACGGACGATCAAAAAGACGCCTGGTTCATGGGGTATGCCCAGTATCTGCTGACCGGGGTTTTTGTAGGCTTTGACCAGCCCCGACCCATGGGCAAGTATGAGACCGGATCCCGGGCCGCCTCTCCTGTCTGGCTTGAATACAGACAAGAAGTGGAGCAGAGCTACCCTCCGGTTGAATTTGATCAACCCCGGGGAATTGTCATGGCCAAGGTGGATGCTTCCAACGGCCTGTTGGCCGGGCCGGACACGGAAAAGAGCTATCTTTTGCCCTTTAAGGCCGGGACCCAGCCTACACGTATTTCCCAGTCCGACCCCGATGAGTCGGGAAAGAAGGATGTTAAAGGCCAGGGAGACCAGGACAAGCTGAAGTCGTTGTTTTGATGTCCTGGGACTGCTTTATTGGGGAAGAGATTTACTGTGCTTATAAAGACGCAGCCCATATGGTCCTTTTTCCGGGAAGCACTCCAGGAAGCCGGTCAGGTCAGCTTGCACCTGTTCCGGATCATGATTCCCATTTTGATCGGAGTGAAGATCCTGCAGGAGGCCGGGCTCATCGTCTACCTGGCCATGCCCCTGAACCCGGTCATGCAGCTCATGGGTCTGCCTGGAGAAACCGGGTTGATCTGGGCCACGGCCATGATCAACAACCTGTACAGCGGAATCATCGTCTTCCTCTCTCTGGCCGACTCCCTGCATTTGAGCGTGGCCCAGGTGACGGTCCTGTCCACAGTGATGCTTATTGCCCATGCCCTGCCCATAGAGGTCAAAATAGCCCAAAGCGCCGGGACCCGTTTTGTGTTTCAGGCTCTGATCCGTATCCTGGGGGGATTTTTACTGGGCTGGGGTCTGCATGCGGCCTATTCCATGACTGGAACCCTGCAGCAGGCCAATACCATGTTTTGGCAGGGCGAAGCGCCGGTGCAGCCTTCCCTGCACATGTGGGCGGTGGGGCAGGTCAAGAACTTGGTCCTGATCTTTGGTATTATTTTGGTTCTGGTCCTCTTGATGCGCATCATGCACAGGCTGCGCATCGTAGACGGCCTGATCTGGGCCCTGCGTCCGGTACTTCGCTTTTTGGGTATCGGCAGGGAAGCGGCTACCTTGACCATTATCGGCATGGTCATGGGCCTGACCTACGGCGGGGGGCTCATCATCCAGGAGTCCAAGTCCGGAAACGTCGGGCCCCAGGATGTCTTTTCCTCTCTGACCTTGATGGGCCTGACCCACAGCCTGATTGAGGACACCCTGCTTCTCTCCCTTTTGGGAGCCCACATGTCCGGGATCTTATGGGCCAGGCTGCTGTTTTCCCTGCTGGCGGTAGCTCTCCTGGTTCGGCTTCTCCCCCTGCTGCCAGGCAGCTTCGTGCACCGGTTCCTGTTTGCCGGCCGAGTTCAGGGTGCGGCTGTAGAGACCGAGGGCCGGAGGTGACCAGTTTTTTTTAAATCTGTGCCTATTGCTTCCACCAATCCTACCTTCTCCGTCATTGCAATGACGGAGGGAGGACCGGACCTCCGTGCGTTTCATACCTGATCAATCCGGCAAATTTCCCCTTTTTTTGCCTGCTTTGGGGCAAAAAAACATTTCAGACTTGCCGGAGTCAAGGCTGAACCATGTGCACATGGGCCGGCGGGGCTGAGCCGTCTTTTTCCTGTCCAAAATACAGGGTGGTGTGCGGAAAGGGGATTTCGATGCCTGCAGCGTCAAAATGCATCTTGACCAGGCGATTGTAGGCCCTGCCCACGGCCCATTGCATTCCCGGAGCGGTCATGATCCGGACCCGGATATTGACGGAGCTGTCGGCCAGGGCGGTGACCCCGGAGACCTCCAAAGGAGCCAAGAGGCTGCTCGCATACTCTTCATCCGCCGCCAGTTCATCATAGGCAGCCCGTAAATGGGATATGGCCTCATCGATATTTTCCCGGTAGGCAATGCCGTATTCCCCCACATGAAAGGCGAAGTCGCGCATGAAGTTGGAGACTGTATCCACGGAGGAAAAGGGAACGATATGATACGTTCCGGACAGATCGCGCAAGCCCACGGAGCGGATGCTTAAGCGTTCGGCCACCCCGGTTATCCCCCCGGCAGTGACTACATCACCGGTATTCAAAGCGTTTTCCACCTGGATAAACACCCCGGTGATGATGTCCTGGACCAGCTTCTGGGCCCCAAAACCGATGGCCAGACCGAGAACCCCGGCACCGGCGATCAAGGGCCCGATGTTTATGCCGATTTCAGAGAGGACGATCATGGCCGTAATGGTCGCCAGGGTGATGGCCAGGGCGCTGTGGAACAGGGTCATCAGGGTTTTGGCCCGTGCGGTGGGTTCACCTCGGCCGGCCTTGGGGTTGAGAAAGTGCTCAATCATACTGGCCAGGGAGATCCAGACAGCCAGGGCGAATATCAGGATGACAGCCACAACAACGCTCTTGCCGATAAGGTTGCTGCCACTGGGACTGGTGTACCATCCAATGAGATCAAAAAGGCCCCAGGCGTCGAGGATGAACATGACAACCCCGATGAGAATGACCGCCCGCAACACCTTAAGGGCATTGGGAATATAGGCGTTGAGCCGGCTTTCCAGAAGGGGTAGCTTGTCCCGTATCTCTGGAGACAGATAAATGCGCCGCCCGATGTACTGGGAGAGGATGCCGGAGAACAGCAATCCGATGCCGGCATAGATCAGGGTCTTCAGGGTTGCCAGCATGACCACGGACAAGGCATCCCCTGGACGGAGGATGGAGATGATCAGGATGGCCAGAAAATAGACAATGGCCGCCACATGCCAGATACGGGCCAAGAGCTGAAGGGCCATGCGGGAGATGCCCAGGCTGGCCTTGTGTGCCCGCTGGTTGAGGGCTTCCCGAAGCTTGACTCGGTTCTTGAGAACGATTCTCAAAACAGAGACAAAGGCCGCAAGCATGATGATCAGATTGACCGCCTGCCCCAGGGCGGGAGCGAAGCTATGGCTGATCATCGGCCCAGCAAAGAGCAGGCCGTAGCCCACAAAGCCGGACAGCCGGGCCAGGCATTGGTTCCAGTATTGGGCTTCACTGTCCTCAATGGGCACAAGGCGCAGGCCGGCATATCTGGAGGAGAACAACATGCGGATGGCCGCCTTGAACAGCTCGATCATCAAAAAGGCATTGAGAAATAAGGCGATGCGGGTAGTTAAGGCCCCGGCTTGGCCTATGGCGAATGTGGCGATGAGGTTGCCGCTGATGTAGGCCAGGACAACCACAAAAATGTCCACTGCCGCGGCCAGAAGCACAGCGGCAACTACCCGCAGAAGGGCGCTTTTGCCCCCTCCGTACCTGGACCAGTGGCTGAGCCGGGAAAACAAGGGCCGAGCCAGGCGCCGAAAGAGAAAAAAGGCGGCAATGACCGCCAATATGATCAAACCCAGATTGAACAAGGCCTCAGCAAAGGCCTTCATGTCCACCCCTGATCCCGGACCGAAGGTGAAGGCCTTGAGCAAGGCGGTCCAGATCTGCTCCAGGCGGGAGCCCACATTCCCGGCAAAATCGCTGACTGTCTCGGCAAGCCGCCTGGGCAGGGAGGCTGGAGCGCCGACCGCCTCCGGCTGGCCGGAGGCAGCCATCTGCTCCTCTTGTCCGGCGGCCAGGGAACGCAGTTTCTGGATTAATTCCTGGCGGGACTGCTCGTTTTCCAGGATATCGGCCAGGGTGGAGTAGGCCGGGGCGTCCTGGCTGGATTGGGCCCAGCTTATGGCCGGAAATATAAGGGTGGTTGCGGTTATGATGGCTCCTACAAAGAGCATGCATGCCTTGCAGCGGACAGTGAACACGGTGTGAACCTCCCATACAGAAGCAGTGTATGATATGTTTTAGATCAAACTGGGATTTACTTTCGTTTATAAATACGATCAGCTAACAAATTGGAGTCTTGCATGTCAATTGAGTTACAAGAGCTGCAGATCCCAATTCATTGAACTTACCCGTTGCGGGGAGGGCATCTTCTTGGGCCGTTTTTCGTGTAAGTGAATGAACTGCCGGTAGCCGGCCTCCTGCAGCCTGCTCTGATGCGCGGACAGATCCAGTTCCCAATTGGGGAAGTGATAGATGAGGGGCCCTTTGGTCTGCACATAGGAGGGCTCTTTTTTGGGGCTTTGGATCAAAGCACCAGGCTTGATGTTTGGATGCACTGTCCTGGCCACGCACAAAGGCCAGGGACCGGTAAGAACAAGGCCCAAGGGCAGAGGTGAGATCCGGGGAAGGGCAAGGGTGTCCTCACTGGCCAGCTCAGGGCTGACAATGGCTCCGGAAAAGCCGATGCGCTGCAGCTCTTCCAGGGCCAGAGGGTTGGTCAGGTTGCAGTAGGGTCCGGCCCACAGATCCAGCTCCTCCGGGTGAGGAAACAAAGATATCTGCCAGGGGGCGTTGCAGCAGAACTTCCTGGCCCCGTTGCGGACCAGATTGTGCACCAGTGTGGTCCAACGGTCTTCGTCCTCCGGCCAGACCACCGGGGGAAGCCAGAACCAGATCCGGTGATACATGGTTTTGCTGGCTGTGATGCGCAGAACCGGAGAAAGCCACAGCCCAGGCGTTCCCGGAGCCCGGCCCTGGGGGAGGACCGGACGGACCCGGATGTGCTCCGGCCGGCCGGAAACATTGGCCTGGGGAGGGAGCCGGGGTGAAAAGGCGGCCTTTGTTTGATCCGGTTTGGGCATGCTCTCCAATACGGCCTGCAGGCGGCGCAGACGGTTGGACAGCTCCGGCTCCCGGCGGTCGAGGAGAACCACCGGAGAGCCGGGTGTGATCGCCTTGGCGCGCTGAGGAAGGGTTATGCTTTTGCCTTTGGCAGTATAGGCTGAGACCTTGTATATGGTATGTCCCGGCAAATCCTCACTGCCAATGCGGAGCATATCTCCAGCCAGCAGTTCTTCCCTGGCTTTGAGCTTGGGCAGACCCTTGGGGTCTTTTTGGACTTTGCCAATAAAGAGCCCGGAACCTGTATCCTGCTGGATGGAGACCGGGCAAAAAGGGCGCTGGGGCAGAAAGCGGTAGTGGGTGCCGGGTCGGCCCAGATTGTTGTGCAAAAAATCCACGGCCGTCTTTCTGGCCTGGGCATCCTGAGGGTGGTCACGCAGGAGCTGGTAGGCCCGGACGGTGTAAAAGACATAATGGGGGCCCTTCTTCCGCCCTTCGATTTTCCAGGATGCAACTTGAGGCACGTCCAAAAGGGTCTTGGTCAATACATCCAGACTGAGATCCTGGCAGGAAAAAAAGCGTTCAGTCTTGCCCAGATGGGTGTACTGGCGGCGGCAGGGCTGGACGCAGCGGCCGCGCAACCCGCTTTTGCCTCCAAGCGAGCTGCTCCAGTAACAGCGCCCGGAGACTGCATAGCACAAGGCCCCGTGCACAAAGATCTCCAGTTCCAGACCCTGGGGACAGACGTCGGCCATGCGCTTTATCTCGTCGATGCTCAGCTCCCGGGGCAGAACAACCCTGGAGATACCCATGTCCCGGAGCATGGGCAAAGCCCGGATCGAGCTCATGGCCGCCAGGGTGGAGAGATGTATCTGACCGCTGTAGTCCAGTTGCCGAGCCAGATTGACCAGGGCGAGATCCTGAATGATGAGGGCCTCCGGTTTCACCGTATCCAAGATGCGTTGGACAAGACGGCCGGCCTGATTGATCTCATCCGGCTTGATGATGGAGTTGAAGGCGATATAGGTTTTGCATCCGTATTTTCGGCCCAATTGGGCCAGACGAGCCAGCTCCGGAATGGAGAAGTTTTCGGCCTGCATGCGGGCGGAAAAGTGCTTCAAGCCGCAGTAAATGCTGTCTGCGCCAGCCGATACCGCGGCCAGGAAGCTGTCCTTGTCTCCGGCCGGAGCCAGAATTTCCGGTTTGAGGTCTGGGGCCTTTTGTGTACTGTCGGGCATTTCTAACCTTTTACCTTTAACCTTAACTCTCAAGTTTACCCAGGGAGACGACATATGGAGGCTGGATGGGAAGTTTTCGACCACGGCGCGGATATCGGGGTCCGCGGTATTGGGCAAACCCTGGAAGAGGCCTTTGTCCAAGGGGCCAAAGCCATGTTTAGCTTGATGACCGATGATTTGCAATCCGTAAGTTGCAGCTCACATATTCAGGTACGGGCCGAAGGCTATGACCTGGAGTCCTTGTTTGTGGCCTGGCTCAATGCCCTGCTTACGGAGTCCGATATCCACGCTCTGCTTTTGGCTGATTTTGAAGTCAGGCTGGGTGAGGAATATACTTTGACCGGCACGGCTGCAGGTGAAGCGTTCTTTCATCGGAGGCAAGAGCGGGGAGTAGAGGTCAAAGGAGCGACTTTTTGTCAGACAGCGGTATATGAGCGGGCAGGGTGGTGGGTGGCTCAGTGCGTGGTGGATGTGTGAGTTTGAGGGTGTGGTGTCAGGCTTCAGATTTGCCTGAGGCAAATCTGAAGCCTGACACCAATGGATCTTACTTCAAAAATCCTTGAACTCGTCATCATCTAAAGGGATGACTTTATCCGCGTCTTGATACCTGGCCTGTCCTTGGCTCCTGCCCGTATTCTGGGCCGGGGCGGAGCTTTGCCGGGACTGTCCGGCCTGAGTGTGGGTACGACTCCTGATGCCCACGCCTTGCCGCTTGTTTGAGGATTGCTCCCCGGAACTTGGGGAGTGTTTTCTGCTTCCGCCCGTTTTTTCCCTTGTCCTTTCCTGCTGCTTGGCTCCTCCGACCAAGGCGGCCAGTTCGGCCACCATGCGCTCCAACTCTTCGGCCTGGGAGGAGAGCTCTTCAGCGGAGCTGGCCGATTCTTCAGCGTCGGAGGCGTTTTGCTGGACCACCTTGTCCATCTCGGCCACGGCGGTGTTCACCTGCTCAATGCCCTGGGACTGCTCCTTGGATGCGGCTGAGATCTCTCCGATAAGGGCGTTGACCTTTTCTGCGCTGTCCTTGATGGAGGAAAGCTGTCCAGATACCTCGTCAGATACCTGCACGCCGTGGTTGGCGTTTTCCTGGGATTTTTCGATGAGCTGGGCTGTGTTCTGGGCCGCTTCAGCGCTTCTTTGGGCCAGGTTGCGTACTTCTTCGGCCACCACAGCAAAACCCTTGCCGGCTTCTCCGGCCCGAGCCGCCTCTACGGCTGCGTTGAGAGCCAACAGGTTGGTCTGAAAGGCGATGTCGTCAATGGTCTTGATGATTTTGGAGGTCTCGTTGGAGGACTCCTTGATCTCATTGATGGCCGATCCCATGCGCTGCATGGATTCCACCCCGGATTCCACCACCCGGCCCGTGTCTTTCATGGCCTGATCCGCCTGCTCGGCATTGTCGGCATTGTGCTTGATCTGGGAGGCCATCTCTTCCAGGCTGGACGAGGACTCCTCCAGGCTGGAGGCCTGCTCGTTGGCCCCTTCGGCTGAGGATTGACTGCTGGAGGAAACCTGAGAGGAGGCTGAGGCCACCTGTTCCGCAGTGCTTTTCAGCCCGGCCACGATGCGGTTGACCGGCTTGGTGATGCTGCGGGTGAGGAAGAGACCCAAAAACATGGCCAGCAAAACGCCGGCGATCATGGCCCCCAGATTCAGGGTCTTGAGCAGGGTGGATTGGTCTACTGCCTGATCAACCTCGTTTTCGGCTATTTGGGTGTTGATGTCGATGATATTATTTAAGTGTCCAAAGGCCTCTTCCAGGTAATCCTGGGATTGGCCCATGGTCAAGTCCTCAATTTGCCTCCGCAGCTCTTGAGAGCTTTCGATGTGGCTGATGATCTGATCAAAATGTTCAAAAACATCCTCGGCCGCCGGTTGCATAACATCAGTGTAGATGCTCACTGCTTCTTCTTCATTTCCCTGATCCACAGCTTCCCGTATCTGGCCTACTGATTGATGAAACGTGTTGTGCGGCTTTCGGACTTGATCCAAGAGCTGTCTCAGCTCCGGATTTTGGGTGGAGTACTGGGCCAGCCATTTGCCAAAGGCGCAGGCGGTGGCGTCCTCACCTCCAGAAAAGGATTCACCTTCGAAAATCAAATTGGCGGTCCGGACTTCGAGCGCATAGTGGTCTGCGCGGAACTTTTGCAACTCTCCCATAAGGTGATCCGGATTTAAGATGTCCAGCTCATCCAACTCTTGATGGAGTTGGAAGATTTGATCATTGACCTTTGCCCATTTAGGGATAATTTTCTCAAAGGCATTCCACTCTCGGGCTTCTTGTTCTGTTTGGGGCAAAGGTTCATAGACATCAAATGCTTGCTTGTACTCTGCACGCAAGTCGTCTATGTTTTGATACTGCTCTTTTCTGACCTCCATGCTGTTGTTCGGGTTGAGCAGAGTGCGCAAATTCAAAATTATAGCCTGCAAGGAGTTTTCCATCTCCAGGACGCTCTGCACACTGGGCAGTCTGACCACTCCAACTTCATTCATGGCCCTGTCGTTTTGTACTGCACCGTAATAGCCGAGTAGGCCAAGGAACAGTGTTATCAGAGCCACAATGGAAAATCCCAACATGAGTTTTGTGCCCAGTTTGAGTCCTTTGCCCATGATCGCCTCCTGCTTGGTGTGCTGGAATTGCATTGTAAAATAATTCACATTTGACCCAGTCTCTGAGAGAGATGCATACCCACAACAAAATAAGTTAAAAACCGTCGGGAAATACCTCCAGTGTATGCCTGTATCGGTCAATGCCCAGGCAATCATTAATATATTGTAAATATATTCTAAAGTATTCTGTGCTTTGGTATGAAACGAGAATTTAGCTTACTTATTGGTCTCCTTCGAACGTATCGAAAAAATGAGAAGATGGCCGCAGCCATAGGAAGAAGACGTTCCCTGGAAGGACCCTGGGAACAAAGAGGGGTGACTCTCATGCATCTGCCCGAACCCCCGAGTTTCATCCTTGATCAACCCGGCAGATATTTCTTTTTTTGACCGCTTCGGGACAAAAAATACTTCAGATTTGCCAGAGGCAAGTCGCAAATACAAGATTCAGATCACTTTGCATTGTTTGTACATTATTGATAAGTACTCCTGTGTAAATATGATATTGATTATATAACCAACCCCAAACATTGCCCCTCAAGATAAGACCAAGGCGGTGAGATGTCTTTTAAGGATACGCATAAATCCATTGTCAGTCAGGACTGCAAACAGGCTTTGAACAGTTTGGTATCCAATATCGCCATTGTGGATGCCCAGGGAATGATCGTCTTCGTCAATGCAGCTTGGAAGCGGTTCGCTGCTGAGAATGAGGCCCAATGCAATGTGTCGGAAGGGGTCAACTACCTGCAGGTCTGCGATCAAGCCTGGGGGAAAGACGCGGCCTTGGCCGGAAACTTCGCCCAGGCCTTGCGTCAGGTTTTGGCCCGGGAACAAGACGCCTTTGACATGGAGTATCCTTGCCACTGTCCGCAAGAACGCCGCTGGTTCGTCAGCCGGGTAACTCGGATTCCGGAATCCAACGGCCTGACCATGATCTGCCATGACCGGATAACTGAACGGAAGATGGTGGAAGAAGAGCTGATCATGCGGGGCTATGAGTATGAAGAGCTGTTCGAGAGCTTTCAGGATGGGGTTTTTGTGCATGGCGTGGAACACGACGGCTCTTTGGGGGCTTTTGTGCAGGTCAACCGCATAGCCTGTCGACGTTTGGGCTACAGCAAGGAGGAGCTGCTGGGCATGTCTCCAGTGCACATAGACCCCTACGTGACACAATTCCAGCTGCAGGATGTGTTCACCCGCATCCGGGAGCAGGGGTGGGCCACCTTTGAGTCCTGGCACAGGACCAAAAAGGGCACAGTCTTTCCAGTGGAAGTGACCAGCAAGATGATCAAGTTCCAGGGCCGGGCTGTGGTTTTAAGCGCCGCCCGGGACATTACGGAGCGCAAACAGTCGGAACAGGCCATCTTGGAAGCCAAGCAGGCCTTGGAAGACGCCCATGAGGAACAAAAGGCCATACTCTCCGGGTTGCAGGGCGTGGTCATCGATTATGTGGATCCCCAACTGCGCATGCTCTGGACCAATGATCCAGAGGTGGCTTCAGCGGATGGATTGGGTCGGAGTACCTGTTATGATCTGCGCCGCAGGAAATCAACCTTGTGCAAGGACTGCCCTGCGCTTGTGGCCCTGGAAACCGGGCAGCCTCAGGCACTGGAGACATCCGCCTGTGCAGAAGGAAGGGTGCATTATATCCTGAGCAATCCGGTACAAAGCGCAGAAGGTCAGGTACGGGGTGTGGTGAACATCATATGGGATCTCACTGACAGAAAGCGCATGGAGCAGGAGCTTCGGCAGGCCAAGGAGGAGGCTGAGGCCCTGAGCTTGTCCAAAAGTATGTTTCTGGCCCGGATGAGCCACGAGATCCGCACTCCGATGAACAGCATCATCGGCATGGGGCACTTGCTGCATCAGACTGAGCTTGATGCTCCCCAGGCTGATTATGTCCAGCATATCAACTCCTCGGCCGGCATGCTCCTGGCCCTGATCAACGATATCCTGGATTTTTCCAAGTATGAGGCCGGGAAGATGCAATTGGAAAACCGGCCTTTTCACCTGGAAGACGTTTTGACCCGTCTGAGCAACCACCTCAAGCTCAAGGCAGAGGAAAAGGGCCTGGAGCTTTTGTTTTCCGTGCACCCGGATGTGCCCTTGCGCTTGAATGGAGATGCCCTGCGCCTGGAGCAGGCCCTGTTGAACCTGATGAACAATGCCGTGAAGTTCACTGAAAAAGGAGAGGTGATCCTCACTGTCTGGCCAAAGCAGAAGGAAAATGATCATCTGCTGCTGTCTTTTGCGGTTCAAGACACTGGCATAGGTATTGGACCGGAATATATTCCCACCTTGTTTACTCCCTTTACCCAGGCGGAAGGAGGTCTGACCAGGACCTACGGAGGCACCGGCCTGGGATTGGCCATTTGCAAGCATATTGCCAGGGCCATGGACGGGGAGATCCATTGCCAAAGCACACCAGGAGAAGGGAGTTGCTTCACCTTGACCGGATGGTTTCAAATCGCCTCCCAAGAGACTCTGTCCCAGGCATATTGGCAGGACCTTCAGAAAAAGCGCCTTTTAATCATCGAGGACAATCCGGCGGCACGACGCATTTTGGTGGACAATCTGGCCCATACCGGCATGGATATTGTGCAGGCCGGAACAGGTGAAGAAGGCCTTCAGGAATGCACGCGGGCAGCAGATTGCGGCCAAGAATTCGATTTTATTCTTGTAGACTGGAAACTTCCGGGCATGGACGGCTTGCAGGTGGTCAGGCAGGTCCGCAGCGCCTACACATTTTTGCCCAGTCCCAAGTTGCTCATGATCACAGCCTACGGCCGGGAAGAAGTTGTCCAGGAGGCTGTGGAGGAAGGGGTGCACATGGTTTTGGACAAGCCTATAATGCAGTCCCAGCTCATAGATGCCGTCATTACCTTAAGTGAGGGCCGCTCATCAGTGCAGTCCCAAGCGGGTCCAGATAAGACAACATGGCAGACATACCTGCCCAGCGGCTTGGTCGGAAAGAGGGTCTTGCTGGTGGAGGATGTGGCCGCCAACAGGCAAGTGGCTCGGGAACTGTTGGAGGCCGCTGGTTTAGAGGTTACCGAAGCAGCCAACGGGGTGCAGGCATTACAAGCCGTCCGGTCCCATGGGATTGGCGGCTTTGATGTCGTGCTCATGGATATTCAAATGCCGGAGATGGACGGGTTGGAGGCAACCCGCAAGATTCGGGAGCTGGAAAGAGCGGAGCTGTCCCCAGGGGCTTTCTACAGACAAGAAGACCAGGCCGGCCCCCCGGAAAAGCAGCCGCCCGGACTTCCTGTGATAGCCTTGACCGCCCATGCCCTGGCAGAAGAGCGGACCCGCAGCCTGGAAGCCGGCATGGTGGATCATGTGACCAAACCCATTGATCCTGAAGAGCTGTTTGCTGCTGTGGCCAAAGGGCTGGGAGAAGAAAGCTCTCCTGTGCAGGAGCCGGAAAAAGCCCATTTAGCCACTGAAGAGGATGGGCCTGAAGATATCCCGGGGATTGATCTGGATGGCGGCCTGAAACGGGTGGCCTATAAGAAGCACACCTATATACGTATGCTGGCCGCATTCAGGGACAGTGTGGCAGCAGACATCTCGGAAATAACAGATCTCATGGAAAAGGCCCAGGACGCGGCAGCCATGCAGCGTCTCCATGCCTTGAAAGGGCAAGCCGGAAATCTGGGGCTTACCGATGTGCAGCAAAAGGCTGAAGACATGGAACAGGCTTTGAAGCAGGAGAGGAAAATGGATATGCATTCTTTGCTCCATGAACTGACCCAATCCGCAAAGCAGGTGCAAGGATCTATTGACCGATACGTGCAGCAGGAGGAGATCAGTCCGGGGCCGTCCCAAGAGCCGATCCCCAAGGGTGAGCTGGACCGAGCCGGATTTCAGGAACTGCTGGATATGCTGAACAGGTTTGACTGGAGGGCAGTGGAAGCCTTCAACAGGCTCAAGCCGGATTTAGAGACGGTTTCAGGAACGCAGAAGGTGGAAAATATCGAGCGGCTGATTCAGCGCTATGCGTTTGCTCAGGCCCGTAATGAACTGACAGCCCTAAAGCCCTGTTTTTTGAACTAGGAGCGGTTTTATGCCCCAGGCGGAGCGTATTCTCATTGTAGACGACCTCCCGGACAATATCACGGTTTTGGCCAGCGCCCTGCAGGAATACGAAAAGAGTGTGGCCCTGGACGGGAAAACAGCCTTACAGATTGCCCGGTCCCTGGAGCAGCCCGACCTTATCCTCTTGGACATCATGATGCCCGGGATGGATGGCTACCATGTGTGCGCGGCCCTGAAAGCGGACCCTCGGACCAGGGAGATACCGGTCATTTTCGTCACCGCTCTGGACGAGGTGGCCGATGAGGCCAAGGGTCTGGAGACAGGGGCTGTTGATTTTATCATCAAACCCGTTGTCCCGGCCATCGTTCAAGCCAGGGTGCGCACCCACCTCGATTTGGCCAACTCCCGGAAGGAGCTTGAAAGACAAAACCTTCTTTTGAAAGAAAATGAGCAGCTGCGGGAGCATGTAGATCAGATGGCCAGACATGATCTCAAAGGACCTCTCAACGGGATTATGAACATTCCCTATCTGGTCATGGACAGTGAGAAGCTCAGCCAAGAGAGCCGGGAGCTTTTGGAGGCCGTTGTGCAGGCTGCGGACAAGATGCTGTCCATGATCAACTCCAGTCAGACCCTGTATCAGATCGAAACCCAAAGGTTTGAGCTCAATCCCCGGCAGGTGGATATGGGCCATCTCCTGGACAAGGTCATTGCCTCAGTAAGGGCCCGGGCGGGACAACAGGTGAGCATCTCCAGACCTTCCCAGAATGAAGGGCAAAACAGGGGTTTTGTTTTGGGTGACGAGCTCTTGTGCTACAGTATAATGTCCAATCTGATCACCAATGCTGTGGAAGCCTCCCCGGAGCAGGGATATATCCAGGTCACGTGCAAACGCAACATGGATTGGGTGCAGGTGGTGGTGGAGAACCAAGGTCGCGTGCCCCCGGAGATCCAGGAGAGGTTTTTCGACAAATATGTGAGCCGAGGCAAAAAGGACGGCACCGGGCTGGGCACGTATATGGCCAGGCTGTTTACAGAGGTCCAGGGAGGAAGCATCCATCTGCAAAGTGAGCAGGACACAACGCGCATTCAGGTTCTGCTTCCGGCAGCCGTATCCTAGTGAAACGACATTAAAATCCTTAAGATGCGGCCTCAAGCCGCTTCATATCCAAGCAACTATCTGCAAGGAGTTTAGTATGTACGGCTATTGTGGAAAATTTTTGCGGGTCAATTTGAGTACTGGGGACATCCGTGAAGAAAAGCTCGATCCCGGGGTATGTAAGGATTATATAGGCGGGCGAGGATTGGGCGTTTATCATCTCAACCAAGAGCTTGACCCAAGTGTGGCCCCCCTTTCCGAGGATAATATCCTGGTAATGGCCACTGGACCCTTGACCGGAACCGGGGCTCCGACCGGTTCCAGATATATGGTTATGACCAAGTCTCCTCTCACCGGGGCCATCACCTGCTCCAACTCCGGAGGAATGTTTCCCACCCACCTCAAACGCAGCGGGTTGGACGGAATCATCTTTACCGGGAAAGCCAAGACGCCTGTCTATTTATGGGTCAATGACGGCCGGTATGAGCTGCGCCGGGCTGATCACCTGTGGGGCAAAACCACCCACGAAAGCACAGACATGGTCTTAGAGGAAACAGATGCCCAGGCCAGGGTGGCCTGCATCGGGCCAGCCGGGGAAAAAGGGGTCCTTTTCGCCTCTATCATGAACGACAAGGACCGGGCGGCCGGACGCTCCGGAGTGGGGGCGGTTATGGGCTCAAAAAACTTGAAGGCCATTGCCGTCCGGGGAACAGGCAAGATCTCTCTGGCTGATCCGGAAGGGTTCAAGGCCTTCAACAAAACCATTCTGGACGGATTCAAGGAGGCGACCAAGGAAACACCTCTGGGCTTGACCGTCAACGGGACGGCCGGGGTGGTGGTGGCGACCCAGAACTACGGATGCCTGCCGACCAAGAATTGGCAACAAGGTACGTTTGACGGTTGGGAGGCAGTGCAGGGGGCAACTTTGACCAAGAAGTACCTGGTCAGCAATAAAGCCTGTTTCAGCTGCCCGATCTCTTGTGGACGCCGGACCCGGGTGGATGATCCCGACTTTGGCGGTGAGGGGGAAGGCCCGGAGTACGAAACCGTCTATGCCCTGGGACCCAACTGCATGGTGGACAACCTGGCGGCCATCACCAAAACCAATTACATATGCAATGAGCTGGGGCTGGACACCATATCCTTGGGCGCAACCATCTCCTGTGCCATGGAGCTCTTTGATCGCGGCTATCTCCCGGAGACAGACGTGGGCCTGGATCTTGTGTGGGGTGACGGTCATGCCTTGGTGGAGTTGGCCAGAAAAACCGGCTACCGGGAAGGCTTTGGAGACGCTCTGGCCCAGGGCAGCTACCGCCTGGCCGAGCGGTACGGTCATCCGGAGCTGGCCATGGTGACCAAAAAACAGGAGTTTCCTGGATACGAGCCTCGCGGAGAGCAGGCTATGGGGCTTGCTTATGCCACATCTCCCATTGGGGGCTCCCATATGCGCGGCGATCCAGCTTATTTCGAGCTCTTTGGCGTGCCCCAACAGGTCGATCCACAAGAGTGGAAGGGCAAGGCCAAGATCACCAAGGATTTCCAAAACCTGTCCGCAGTTATCGACGCAGCCGGACTGTGCATCTTCTTTGCCGTTCGCAATCTGGCCGGCAAGGAGCTGGATGTCCCCCCCACCGGGATCCTGGAGTATCTGAACACGGCCACCGGCCTGAACTATACCCTGGAGGAGCTCATCCAGGCCTCGGAACGGATTATCAACGCCGAGCGAATCTTTTTGGCAGCCGCCGGGTTTACCAGAAAAGACGACACCCTTCCGGAACGGTTGACCCAGGAGCCCATGCCCTCCGGGCCGGCCCAGGGAATGGTCTGCCATCTGGAAGAGATGCTTGAAGACTACTATCAAATCCGGCAGTGGGACCAGGATGGGAAGCCAACTCTTAAACGCCTGCAGGAGTTGGGGCTGGCTTAATATTCATATACTGGGACTTGAACAAGACATACATGCATATTCAGGTCAAGCTGTATTCCCATATCAAAAGGCATGCCCCCAATGGCCAGGCGGTGTTCCATCTGGACATGCCCGAGGATTCTACAGTTGCACATGTTATCAAACACCTTCAACTCGACGATCAGGTCCCCAAAGTAATCCTAGTGCATGGCCGTCCGGCTCAAATGGACGCAAAGCTCTCTGATAAAGATATCATAGCCGTTTTTCCTGTAACTGAAGGTGGATAGGAAAACATACAATGGAGCTCTACAGGCAAAAGTGCCCGGAGGGACTATGAGCACCGAGAACAAGCCACACAGTGAAGAGGGGTGGTTTCACCTGGACATTCATCCCCAGGTCTTTTTCATCTCCGCCGGCCTGATCATTTTCTTCGTGGTGGCCACCATCACCTTCCAGCAGTATCTGGGCAACGTCTTCCAGGTCCTGCAAAGCACCATGTCCACTTATACCGGGTGGCTGTTCATCTGGACCATGAATATCGTGTTGGTCTTCATCCTGGTCCTGCTGGCCGGGCGTTTCGGGGATATCCGGATCGGTGGTCCGGACGCCCGGCCTGAGTTTACTACCCTGGGCTGGTTCTCCATGCTCTTTTCCGCGGGCATGGGGATCGGTCTTCTTTTTTACGGGGTGGCCGAACCTATGTTCCATTTCGTGGCCTCGCCGCTGGCCGAGCCTGGAACCACTGAGGCGGCCAGAGTGGCCATGGACATCTCCTTTCTGCACTGGGGACTTCATCCTTGGGCCATCTACTGCCTGGTGGCCCTGTCCTTGGCCTTTTTCTCCTTTAACCGAGGATTGCCCCTGTCCATCCGGACAGCTTTCTATCCCTTGATAGGGGAGCGGATCTACGGTTGGATCGGCAATGTCATCGACATAATGGCCACCGTGGCCACTCTTTTCGGCGTGGCCACCTCCCTGGGGCTCGGGGTGCAGCAGGTCAACGCCGGGCTGGACCACGTCCTGAACATAGGACAGTCACCCCTTATTCAGGTTTTGCTCATTGCCGGCATTACCGGCGTAGCTACCTGGTCGGTCGTCAAGGGCTTGGATAAAGGTATTCGCCGCCTCAGTGAGATCAATATCACCCTGGCCGGCCTCCTGGCCCTGTTCGTCTTTCTCCTCGGGCCGACCTTGTTCATCCTGGACGCCCTTTTGGAGAACATCGGATACTATATTCAGCATCTGCCCCAACTGAGCACCTGGAACGAGACCTACGAGGATACCAGCTGGCAAAACGGCTGGACCATCTTTTACTGGTCCTGGTGGATCGCCTGGTCCCCGTTCGTGGGCATGTTCATCGCTCGAGTGTCCTTTGGCCGAACTATCCGGCAGTTCATCCTGGGGGTCCTCCTGGTGCCCACCTTCGTCACCTTCCTATGGATCACCATCTTCGGGAACACGGCAATATTCATTGAAATGTTTGGGGCTGGGGGCATTGCCAAGGCGGTCCAGGAGAACATCCCGGTTTCCCTGTTCGTCCTGCTGGAGAACTTTCCTTTGACCGCGGTAACCTCCTTTTTGACCATTATTGTGGTCATCACCTTCTTTGTGACCTCTTCCGACTCCGGCTCCATGGTCATCGACATCATCACCTCCGGCGGAAATCCCGACCCTCCGGTTTTGACCCGACTTTTCTGGGCCATTATGGAAGGAACCGTGGCCGCCATGCTCCTGGCCGGAGGGGGGTTGGTGGCCCTGCAGACGGCAACCATCATCACGGGCCTTCCCTTTGCTCTGGTTATCCTCGGAATGTGTGTCGCCCTTTACAAAGGACTGTCCGCCTATGCCGGTCCTCAGGAGTTCCATATGTGGGGGCATGAAAAGACACGTGCTTACCGCGTGCGAACCGCGCCGCCCAAGATGGCCACTTTCGGCCGAAGGCGCTTCTGGTAGGGCTCTGTGGCAGTGGATGAACCGGCCTTCAACCGTGGAAGCGCAAAGCTCGTATGAACTAGATCTTTCTTTGTCCCTCATTCCTGCGAAGGCGGGAATCCGGAACAGATAGAGTGGCTTTCCCTAAATTGCCCGGTGAGTATGATGAAAGTGTATTCGTATGATCCGAACCGGTGAGGAGGTGCATTGTGCTCAAGAGACATGTTTGTGCCAGCTTGATGATTGTTTTGGCCCTCTTGGTCGGTCCGGGAATTATTCGAGCAGCCGAGAAGCCGGTGACTATTGCTTATGTGGAGTGGTCCACTGAGATCGCCACCAGTAACTTGGTCAAGGCAGTGATCCAGGAGGAGCTCGATCGGCCCTGCGTGCTCAAAGCCATGCCGGCCGAAGAGATGTGGCGCTCCGTGGCCGAGGGGGAGGCCGACGCTATGGTCTCGGCATGGCTCCCGGATACTCAGGCCCATTACCTTAAGCGATTTCAGAACCAGGTGGTCAATCTAGGCCCCAACCTCAAGGGAACGAAGACCGGCCTGGTGGTGCCGAACATGACTGAAGGTCGCTTGACAGCCGGGACAGGCATCCGCAACCGCCCTTATGTCACGGTGGATTCAATTCCGGAACTGAAAAAGCATGGGGACAAGTTCAATGGCCGCATCGTAGGCATTGATCCGGGGTCTGGGATCATGAACACCACCCGCAAGGCCATGCAGGCCTATAACCTGGAGAGGTTCCGTCTGGTCGACGGGAGTGAGGTGTCCATGGTGGCCGAGCTCTCCAAGGCCATTCGCCATCAGCAATGGATCGTGGTCACCGGCTGGCTGCCGCACTGGATCTTCGCCCGCTGGGAGCTCAAGTTCTTGGAGGATCCAAAGAATATCTACAGCGATAAGGGGCACATCAGCACTATTGTCCGCCAAGGGCTCAAAGAAGAGAGGCCGGAGGTGTACCGCTTTCTGGACCGGTTTTACTGGGAGCCTGAGGAGATGGGCCAGCTTATGCTCTGGATCCAGCAGGACGAGGGTCTCTTCCCCTATGAAAAGGCCCTGCGCTGGCTCCGCACCCATCCGGACCGGGTCAAGGAATGGCTCGGCGGTTAGCAAAACACCCTATGGTAAGCCCACAGCTGAAGTATTCGACCATGGAAAAGGAATCGCACTTAAGGAGATGTGTATTATGCCCCAAAACGTCTATCAAACCTATCGTGGCGGCTGCATGCTGCTTTTTTCCCTGGAAGGCCAGGAAGTGGTCTTCTTGGGCACAGCCTTTGTCATCCACAGCGGGGGGTATCTGATCACAGTGGCCCACACGCTCTACCGCCATGACAACCTCATGGTTGCTCCCTACTATACGGATTCGGAGTTCTTCCCCCTGAGCTATGAGAAAGCGTCCCCCATCCCTGTTCATGTGGCCCAGGTCCATATGTCCCGGGATCTGGCCCTGCTTAAATTCAAGGAAGATATGGGGCTGCAGGTTCCGGCCCATCTCATCGGCCGCTCTGAAGAGACCCTCATCGGCAGCAGCGTAGCCTGTCTCGGCTATGGGTTCGGCCACTATCAGCTGCATAATCTGGTCCTCCAACAGGCTGTCATCTGCTCCAAGGTCCAGTCAGAGAACGAAACCAGGCTTTTGCTTTTCGATACCATGGTCCATAACGGCAGCCGCGGCGCCCCTTTGGTCAACCTCTCCGACAATCGGGTCGTCGGTGTGGTCAGTGGCCGCTTCGATCCCTCGGACATGGCCAAAGACATTACCCGTGAACGTGAGTATTTTGACACGAATATCTCCTTTGCCGTAGACATCTCCCACGTGGTGGATCTGATTGCGGACGAGGGGCTCAAGCCGGAGTAGGAAATACATTCACCCGGTACTGTTCTGAATAGAATTTTGGGCCAGGGATGAGGATATGAAAATAATCCAACCTGAAGGTCGGTATGCAACAGGACCAAGGACAAGATTTCACCTTTCAGCTCCGGGAACTGCTGGGCAAGTTTCCGGCCGGGCTCAAGCTTTCCGCCCACGATCTGGTCTTTGTAGGCTGGCTCTATTTCTGGGAGAAGAGCACCAGGCAGAAGGATATTCCGGAAAGGGAGCTGACCTGGCAGATAGACCAAGCCATAAAGACATTGCGACTCACGGATGCGATTTCCAATTCCGCGGCCCTGGACAGGCTTTTGCAATACCGTCTGGTGCGCAGATCCATCACCGGCTCCGGCCAGGACGCCTTTTGCCTCACCCGTCTGGGCCGGGGGCTGGCCGAGGACGTCATTGCTGAGATCAATCTGGACAGCGATGAGCTTTCCACCCATATCAATCACGCTTACAGCATCCTGCGCAGCCACCTGGAGAGCAACAATATCGCCGAGTTGGAGGGCTTTCTCCGGCATGTGTTCTTGAGTTCAGTGGCCGAGAACATGGAGTACAAGCTGCAAAGTATTGAGGAATCCATTCTGGAACAGGAATCCAGGGTGAAAGAGCTGGGTTCCGGCCAGGACGATGCGGCCTTTGAAATGGCGGTGGAGACCATCCAGACCAGCAGGCTCTATCTGGAGGAGCTCTTGCAGACTCTGCAGACCGGTTCCCCGTATTATCCCTTGTACGAGCTGCTCTACGAGTGCCGGGAAAAAGCGGCCACAGCCCATCTGGCCGGGGATGTGGAGCGGTGCCTGGATTTTCTGGACGGGCTGCGGCGGCGCATTGAACAGATGCTGGCCCATATCATCCATTTCATCCATGAATGCGTTTCCTACCAGAGCCTGATCGGCTCCCTGGCCTATCGGGACCGGGTGGCCCGAAAGCAGCAGGAGATTTTGGCCCGAGCCCTGAATATCGACCTGCGCATGCCCCTGATCGAGGAGTACAGCCTGCCTGGAATCAGTATAAACTGGAGCAGACAGGAACAGAAGAAGCCGGTAGCCATCAGCCTGAACAAGCTCAAGGCCCTGGAGGATTATGTCCCGGAAGAAATCAAGACCCGTCGGGTGCTCTGGAAGGAAAATTTCTTGAAGCTGGCCAGGCAGGAGTGGAAGCAGGCCGAAGACGATTGCCTGGAACTGGGGGCCTGGCTGCGGAATCTGGTCAGCAGGGTGACGGGCAGCGAGGAAGAGATTTTACTGGGCCTGTGGTTTATGATCCAGGACCTGCCGAGCTGGGAGCCGGCAGTTGTCGTGGGTAAGGACAATGACCGCCCCTGGACGGACATGGGCAGCTTCTACCTGGAGCCGGTGGTTTTGTGGGCTGCCTGAAACCGTCAACTGTTAATGTGTGCTATGCTCAGGGGCAATGACGGAGGGACCGGACCTTTGTGCGTTTCATACCTGATCAATCCGGCAAATTTCCCCTTTTTTTGCCCGCTTTGGGGCAAAAAAATATTTCA